>NZ_CP196822.1:3027500-3381979 GCF_051912485.1 Nitrobacter sp. JJSN
CCGGGAACGTATTCACCGTGGCATGCTGATCCACGATTACTAGCGATTCCAACTTCATGGGCTCGGGTTGCAGAGCCCAATCCGAACTGAGACGGCTTTTTGAGATTTGCTAGGGGTTGCCCCTTTGCTTCCCATTGTCACCGCCATTGTAGCACGTGTGTAGCCCAGCCCGTAAGGGCCATGAGGACTTGACGTCATCCCCACCTTCCTCGCGGCTTATCACCGGCAGTCTCCTTAGAGTGCTCAACTAAATGGTAGCAACTAAGGACGGGGGTTGCGCTCGTTGCGGGACTTAACCCAACATCTCACGACACGAGCTGACGACAGCCATGCAGCACCTGTGCTCCATGCTCCGAAGAGAAGGTCACATCTCTGCGACCGGTCATGGACATGTCAAGGGCTGGTAAGGTTCTGCGCGTTGCGTCGAATTAAACCACATGCTCCACCGCTTGTGCGGGCCCCCGTCAATTCCTTTGAGTTTTAATCTTGCGACCGTACTCCCCAGGCGGAATGCTTAAAGCGTTAGCTGCGCCACTAGCGAGTAAACCCGCTAACGGCTGGCATTCATCGTTTACGGCGTGGACTACCAGGGTATCTAATCCTGTTTGCTCCCCACGCTTTCGTGCCTCAGCGTCAGTATCGGGCCAGTGAGCCGCCTTCGCCACTGGTGTTCTTGCGAATATCTACGAATTTCACCTCTACACTCGCAGTTCCACTCACCTCTCCCGAACTCAAGATCCTCAGTATCAAAGGCAGTTCTGGAGTTGAGCTCCAGGATTTCACCCCTGACTTAAAGACCCGCCTACGCACCCTTTACGCCCAGTGATTCCGAGCAACGCTAGCCCCCTTCGTATTACCGCGGCTGCTGGCACGAAGTTAGCCGGGGCTTATTCTTGCGGTACCGTCATTATCTTCCCGCACAAAAGAGCTTTACAACCCTAGGGCCTTCATCACTCACGCGGCATGGCTGGATCAGGCTTGCGCCCATTGTCCAATATTCCCCACTGCTGCCTCCCGTAGGAGTTTGGGCCGTGTCTCAGTCCCAATGTGGCTGATCATCCTCTCAGACCAGCTACTGATCGTCGCCTTGGTGAGCCATTACCTCACCAACTAGCTAATCAGACGCGGGCCGATCTTTTGGCGATAAATCTTTCCCCGTAAGGGCTTATCCGGTATTAGCACAAGTTTCCCTGTGTTGTTCCGAACCAAAAGGTACGTTCCCACGCGTTACTCACCCGTCTGCCACTGACGTATTGCTACGCCCGTTCGACTTGCATGTGTTAAGCCTGCCGCCAGCGTTCGCTCTGAGCCAGGATCAAACTCTCAAGTTGGACTTGAAACTTTAAACCGGCTGATCACAACGTTTGACGAGGTCCCACCATTTTTTGCCGACCCAATTCTTGCGAATTGAATCAAGCAGCCATCCGCGATTCACATCGCTGATGACGATGGTGTAACCTTTGAAACGTGTACCGCCGAAGTCTTTCGTCCGGTCTCAAATGCAGAACAGCCGAAGCTTTTCTACAATCGAGACCCGCAAGGACTCCGCCGTCCACGTTTCTCTTTCTTCATCTTCACTTGTCAAACAGCCCGGATCCGAAGACCCACTTCCATCTCTGGAAGTTCTCATAAAGCACCCACCGGACGACAAATAACAACCGATGGCTATCGGCTGTTGATTCACTCAACCTAGTGAGGAGCTTTCACAGGCGCGCCGATATGCCTTGGCAAAGGCCAAAACAGCGCCGCGCTCAGTGGGCGGTTTATAGTCCCACCCTCAGACGCTTGTCAACGCCCATCGTCAACAAATTGTTGCCCTGGGTAAAACTCCTTCGCAGCGCGAAAAAGCCCTGCCTCCTGAGGGACTCACGCCGTACTTGAGCCACATTCCTGCGACGTTCTCAGTGGGAAATAACTGTTGAATCGCCGATCACTAGGGGTATCGGCGATTAGTAGCTTCAGGAGACGGCGATCATCCATGATCGCATCGCCTTATCCAAGCAGCCGCGACGCATCGAGGGGGTCAGGTGGCATTGATGTTCATGACTCCGGCCCGCGCTAGGTGCGCGTGATTCCCGGGCGACCATGAAACACGCGAGGCTTCCTCAAGTCTCTCTTCCGGAGGGCGTTGGGGTCCGCGATACGCAGGAATGTCGTCGGTTGCAGGTGGAATTTTGGGGGATGGCGGGTTGAACTCACGCGGTGGACATAGCGGACGCGAGACCGGGATCATTGATCTTGGCCACGAGCCGCCGCTTTCCGCCGACGGATCCGAAGCCGCGGTGATCGACCGCCGCCGCATCTCCGTGCAGTGGTTCAGCGGCACCATTCTCACAGGCCTGTGCGGCGCTGCCCTCATCGGCGGCGCCGTTTTTGCGTCGCTGGACGGCGAAACCACCTTTGCGAGGATGCCCGAGCGGGTGGAAAGCGCGCTGCGCGGCTCGTTCGGCGCCGGCGACCATCAGACCAGCCTTCACAAGAGCGATCGCCTGCCGCCGCCGAGCGAGGCGGCAGCCGCAAGGCAGGTCATCCGCGTCTCGACCGTGACCCGCGCCGGCAACCGCGACGTGATGCGGGTGCGGCCCTTCGTTCGCGTTTCCGGCAACCTGGCGATGGCGACCAGCGATCTCAGCGCAAAAATCCCGCCATTCAACGCCCAACGGCTGCTGTCGGACGTCGGGAGCCCCGCTCGGACGGCATCCGAAGATGATGCTGGCGCCGCGGCGGCGGCCGAACCCGACGCCGAAGTCTCCTTTGTGACCCGCGATCTCGCTCCGATCCTGCCGAAGGCGAAGGTCGCGGCAACGATTCCGATCGATGAAGTCCTGGCACGGGTGCGCGATGCCTCGAACTGGCGCGGCAACAGCGGCGTGCGCTACACCATGGCCGACGCCGCAGCCGACGCCGCCGGCGCGACGTCGAGCATCAAGATGGCCTACGCCGGGGAAAGCGGCGTCGATCCCTATGCCGGTTTTGAAGCCCGTATCGTCCCCGAAAACGTGACGTTACTCCCGAAAACCAAGGAACAACTCACCGGCGGCAATCCGGTCGGCGAGCGCGTGCATCTGGTCAAGCGAGGCGACACTGTCGCCTCGGTGCTGCGCGACCAGGGCGCGACGCCGGAGGAAGCAAGGGCGATCGCAACGACGCTCGGGCCGCGCGGCCGCGACGGCGGGCTCAGGGAAGGCCAGAAACTGCGCATCCTGATGGCACCTGCGGCCCCCGGCCAGCGACTCCAGCCCTACCGCGTGATCGTGGCGAACGATTCGACGATCGAGGCCGTCGCCGCGCTATCGGATCTCGGCAATTACGTCGCAGTTGACGTCGCAAGCATGAATTCGGTCGCAGAGGTCGCCGACAACAGCGACGACGATGACGACGGCAGCGGCGTCCGGCTTTATCAAAGCGTCTATGAGACCGCGCTGCGTGACAAGGTGCCGCCTGCGATCATCGAAGACATGGTCCGCATCTACTCGTACGACATCGATTTCCAGCGCAGGGTCCAGCCGGGCGATTCGTTCGACGTCTTCTATGCCGGCGACGACGAGGGAACGCCGACGATCGAGAAGAACGAAGTGCTTTATGCCTCGCTCACCGTCGGCGGCGAGACCAAGAAATACTATCGCTTCCAGACCCCTGACGACTCTACCGTCGATTACTACGACGAGACCGGCAAGAGCGCGAAGAAATTCCTGGTCCGCAAGCCGGTCGCCAGCGCCATCATGCGGTCCGGCTTTGGCATCCGGCGCCATCCCATCCTCGGCTACGTGAAGATGCACACCGGCGTCGACTGGGCCACGCCGTATGGCACGCCGATCTTCGCGACCGGCAACGGCGTGGTCGAAAAGGCCGAATGGGAAGGCGGCTATGGCAAGTACGTCCGCATCAAGCACAACAACGGCTATGAAACCGCCTACGGTCACATGTCGGCTTTCGCCAAAGGCATGGAGCCCGGCAAGCGCGTGCGGCAGGGCCAGGTGATCGGTTTCGTCGGCTCGACCGGCCGCTCCACCGGAGCGCATGTGCACTACGAAATTCTGGTCAATGGCCGCTTCGTCGATCCGATGCGCGTCAGGCTTCCGCGCGGGCGATCACTGGATGGTCCGCTCCTGGCCAGCTTCGAGAAGGAGCGCGACCGGCTCGACGCGATGATGAGCAGCCGCAATGCCGGCGCTCGTGTGTCGGATGCCGCGGGCTCCCCTGCCCTGCCGCAGGCTCGACAGATCACCAATCGCTGAGGCGGGACCTAGCAGGCTGCTGAACAACTTGCATAGGGCTCTTGCTGTCGCCAATCGCATCGACGTCCGACCATTGGCACCGTCTGGTTTTCCGCACGCGTCGGGGACGATGCGTTGGTCATCATGAGAAGATCAGTTTCGGGATGCGGATGAGGTTGTAGGCGGCGACAGCCAGCGTGAAGGCCCATCCGACGCGATCCACGCCGCGGAATTTTGTCTTGCGCTGACCAGCGACGGTCTTGATCCAGCCGAACGCCTCCTCGATCCGCTTTCTGATCCGCAAACTCGTCCTGTACCCGGCATGACAGGTGGTGCGGCTGTCGATGGTGGAATGCTTCTCCTTCGCCGCGACGTGTGGCGTCACATTCATGGAGCGCAGTTCGTTGACGAAGTCGCCGGCGTCGTAGCCCTTGTCCGCGCCGAGCGTGATGCGCGTCGGGCGGTCCGCCAACGGTTCGACCATGATCAGCGCAGCGGCGCGCTCGGCATGGCCATCGACCGGCGTCAGCACGGCGTCGACGATCAGCCCGTTGCGGTTCTCCATCAGGGCATGTCCCATGAAGCACAGCGCGGCCCCGACGCCGGGGCTTTTCTTGTAGAGCTTCGCCGAAGGGTCCGTCGTCGAGGCGTGCGTATCGTTGGTGCGCCTCTCGCCCCTGAAGTTTACCTCGACGTTGCGGCCGCCATCACCGGATGGGGGTGGCGCGCCATCGTCTTTCGGCCGCACGCTCTTCATCGACGCCCAGGCCTCAATCAACGTGCCGTCGACGCTGAAGTGGTCGTTCGACAGAAGCCGCTTCACCCGCGGCTGCGACAGAACCGCCGCCAGGAACTCGCGCGCCACGTCGCCTTGAAGCAGCCGGTCACGATTCTTCGTAAACGTCGTGGCGTCCCAAACCGACGCATCCATCGACAATCCGACGAACCAGCGGAACAGCAGATTATAGTCGAGCTGCTCCATCAGTTGCCGCTCCGACCGCACCGAAAAGAACGCCTGCAGCAGCAGCGCCTTCAGCAATTGCTCCGGCGGGATCGAGGGACGACCGGTATGCGAATAAAGCGCGGCGAACCGGGTACTCATCCCGGCCAGAACCTCATCGACCAGTGCACGGATCGGCCGCAGCGGATGATCCTTCGCAACGCGATTCTCCAGCCGAACATAGCTGAACATCCCGTCCGATCGCTCTTCCCCGCCTCGCATCGCAAATCACCCCCGTCGTCTCGCCCGCAACAACGGAATCATCAAATCGATCCAAACGCGAGACCGTTTTTCAGCGCCCCGCTAAGGATTAAGCGCGAGGATGGACGACAGCTTAATCGGGCTCGAAACCGCCTCACGGCTTGCGGGCGCTCACGACCCGACGCGCCGGACCGGGACCGGCGCCTTCCATTTCCTTGCGATGCAGAGCCGCGATTTCAAGATCAGGCTGTAATTCGACTGCCGCCTTGAAATCCGCCAGCGCCCGGCCCTTGTCACCGAGAATTTTCCAGGCCATGCCGCGGTTGTTGTAGGCGAGCGCGAGAGTCCGGTCGAGCCGGATGCTCTCGTCGAAGTCGGCGATGGCGCGCCGCTGGTCGCCCTTCAGGCTGAAGGCATTGCCGCGGTCGAGGTAGTAGGCCGCGCGCGGCTCGAGCCGGATCGCCTCGTCGAAATCGGCGATCGCCCGCGCATAGGCGTTGTTGCGCATGTAAAGCCGGCCACGACTAGCGTAGTGCTCGGCCACCTTCGGCTCGAGACCGATGGCGGTAGTTCGGTCGTCGATAGCAAGATCGATCCGCCTGACCTTGAAATACTCCGCGGCGCGGTCGGCCAGGAATTGCGTGCTGCGCGGATCAAGACGGACGGCTTCCGTGTAGTCGCGCACCGCGAGCCGATGCTGCCGCATCAGGGCGAAGGTCGCCGCGCGGCCGGCAAAGGCGCTGGCCAGATCCTTGTCCAACCGGATGGCCCGGTCGAAATCGTCCAGCGCGAGTTCGTACTGCTTGGCGTCGGTTCGCACGCGGCCGCGCAGATCGAAGGCCTGTGCCGACGCCGGATCGCGCCGGATCGCCTCATCGCAATCCGTCATCGCGAGATCGAGCTGAGCGAGCCTGCGCCGGATTTCGGCCCGCACCAGCAAGGCGTGCTGTTGCATTGCCGCCGTCGACCCTGCAGCATCGATCACCAATCCACAGGCAATGACGGCATCCTCCGGCGACTGCGATCCCTCCACCGCGCAAGTGGCCGTACGATTGTCCTGCGCGATAGCCGGAAGCCCCACAAGACATGCGATCGCAGCAAGAAAAACTATCCGCATGTCGCCTCAGCGTGGAACCCGTTGCTCACATGCGCGCATCGTTGTGATGTGAACTCCTACGGGATGCCCCAGGATCGCCGACAAGGTACGACAATTTCCGCCCGCACACAGCCGCCATTCGCCGGCGAGACCGGAATTGCCGAGCACGACCTGCGGCATCGGCGCGCGATTCGGCCGCCATTGGAACCAGCCATGGATGAGCCGTGCCTCCGGCGGCGGCTCCATGCCGGCGCCCGAGCCCTTCACACGCGCTTCCACCAATTGGAGGCCAAGTGGCGTAACGCGCCAATCTTCCTGCCAGTCGACCTTCTCGATCGAATGGGTCCACACCAGCGTGAACGCCGCGAGCGCCAGCGTCTTGGTGACGCCCGCAGAGATGAGGCAGAGACTCATGTTGCAGCCGCCGTGGAACGGGGCCGCTGCCGCCACTGCCAGACCAGGATCGCAAGCGCCAAAGCGTAGCCGACCCAATCGCTATACTGAAATTCACCGAGCAGACAGAGCGCGGCAACGAACGCGATAACCCGTTCCGCCAGCGTCATTCGCGCAAACAGGAAGCCGATTGCGACCATGCCAAACAATCCGATCGCCACCAGCGCCTTGACGGTCGAATAGACCACCGCGCCGTAGAAGCCGAGCTCGGCCGCCAGCGGATCGCCGGCCTGCAGCATCAGCGACGGCGAATACACCGCGATGAACGGAATCACGTAACCGGCCAGTGCGATTCGCATCGCCTCCCAGCCGATCTTGTCCGGGTTTTCCTTTGCGATCGGCGCAGCCGCCAGTGCTGCCAGCGCCACCGGCGGCGAGAGGTCGGCCATGATGCCGTAATAGAACGCGAACATGTGGCTCACGATCAGCGGCACGCCGAGCTTGGCGAGCGCCGGCGCGGCGAGCGACGCGGTGATGATGTAGGTCGGGATCGTCGGAATACCGGTGCCGAGCAGGATCGACAGCAGCATCGTCATGATCAGCGCCAGAAACAGGCTCTTGGCGCCGAGACCGATCACCCAGCTGCCGAAGATGGTACCGACACCGGTCTGCGTCATCATACCGATGATGGTGCCGACGATGGCGCAGGCCATGCCGACGGCGAGCGCCGACTTGGAGCTCTCGGCGAGCGAGTCGCGGCACGCCAGCAGCGTGGCCCGCCCCCCACGCGTCAACAGGCTGAGCGCGACCAGCCCCGCGATCACGTAGGATACAGACACGATATCGAGACCGTTACGCGACAACACGCCGACGATCAGCGCAAGGCCGACCCAGAACACATAGCGCAACGCTTTATTGGACAGGCCGAGCACGATGCTGGCGCCAAGGATCAGCGTCACCGTGAGTGACAAGCCGATGATACCGGCATAAAGCGGCGTGAAACCCTCGAACAGCATGTAGACCAGCGCGGCCAGCGGCAGCACGAGAAACCAGCGATCGACCAGCGCCTTCCAGGCGCTGGGAATCTCGGACCGCGCCATCCCGACCAACCCGTTCTTGCCGGCTTCGAGATGCACCATCCAGAATGCGGAGGCGAAATAGAGAACGGCCGGAATCACGGCGGCCTTGACGATGACGGAGTAATCGACGCCGAGCGTTTCGGCCATGATGAAGGCGACCGCGCCCATCACCGGCGGCATGATCTGCCCGCCCATCGAGGCAGTAGCCTCGACGCCGGCAGCGAACGCGCGGCGGTAGCCGAACTTGATCATCAGCGGAATCGTGAACTGGCCAACCGTGACGACGTTCGCCACACCGGAGCCCGAGATCGTCCCCATCAGTCCCGACGCGACCACTGCGACCTTTGCCGGACCACCGCGGGTACGACCGAACAGTCCGAGCGAGACGTCGGTGAAGAGCTGGATCATACCGGCACGTTCGAGGAACGAGCCGAACATGATGAACAGGAAGATGTAGGTCGCGGACACGTAGATCGGAACACCGTAGAATCCTTCGGTTCCGTAGGACAGATGGGTGACGATCTGATCGAAGGCATAGCCACGATGGTTGAACGGCGCCGGCAGATATTGTCCGAAGCACCAGTAAACGATGCATGCGCCGCACATCAGCGGCAGCGCGAGCCCCATCAACCGCCGGGTGCCCTCAAAGATCAGCACGGCGAGCAAGGTTCCAACCACCAGATCGAGCGTGGTCGGGTCGCCATCGCGCAGGATCAGGTCGGCGTAGAAGATCCACTGATAAAGGCCGCACAGAAATCCGATGCCGCCGATGAACCAGCCGAGCGCGCGGCCTGCATTGCTCTTGGCGGTGAAGTTGGCCACCAGCCCGAAGGTCATCAGGATCAGGAAGCCGACATGGACGCCACGCACCACCTGACTCGGCAGCACATTCCATGCCGCGATCGCAATCTGAAAACCGGCGAAGGCAATGCCGATGGCATAAGCAAGGTGTCCCCAGCCGCCGGGACCGAATCCCGCGGGGAATCCGTGTTCGAAATTATCGAATTCCTTGACGGGCGCCACGGCGGCGTGCGTCTGCGACATCTCGAACCTCTCGCCGGACATCACGTCCGATCCTTGTCTCAAAGCCTCCGTACGAATTCAATCGCTTCGCCGAGCACGCCGACGACGCATCGTGTGCTGGCGCATCCTGCAGCAGACCACTTGATGATTACTTGATGAACCCTTTTTCCTTGAAATAGCGGATCGCGCCGGGATGCAGTGGAACCGGGCTTCCCATCGCAGCGTCTTCCAGCTTGATGCCGCGCGCGGCCGAGTGCGACGCGACCAGGTCGGGCAGCGACTCGTAGACCAGCTTCGTCATCTGGTAAGCGAGGTCGTCCGACACCGCCGAACTCGTCACCAGGAAATTGACGACAGCCGCAGTCGGAACATCCTTGTCCTGCCCCTTGTAGGTGTTGGCCGGAATGGTCGCGGAGACAAACGGCGGACCGATCTTGTCGACGACCTCCTTTGGAACCGAGACCACGACGATGTCGCTCGAATTGCTGAGATCCTTCAGCGAAGCGACACCAAGACCGGCAGATTGCAGCGTCGCGGTGAGTTGCCTGTTCTTCATCAGGTCGACGGACTCGGCGAACGGCAGGTATTCCACCTTGCCGAGATCCTTGTAGTCCATGCCGGCCGCTTTTAGGATTGCCCGCGAATTCAGTTCGGTGCCTGATTTCGGCGCGCCGACGGAGAGGGTCTTGCCCTTGAGGTCGGCAAGCGTCTTGATGCCGCTGTCGGCGGTTGCAACAATCTGGATGTAGTTCGGATAGATCGCGCCGATGGTCCGCAGCTTGGCCAGCTTGGTCTTGAAGCCCGCCTCGGCGTCGCCCTCCCACGCCGCTTTCAGCGAGTCGCCGAGCGTGAAGGCGATCTCGCCGCGGCCCTGCTCCAGCAGATTGAGATTTTCGACCGAGGCCTTGGTGGCCTGGACCTGGGTCTTCACATTCGGAATCTTGTCGCTGTATATTTTTCCAATAGCGACGCCGAGCGGATAGTAAACGCCGGAGGTTCCCCCGGTCAGCACATTGATGAACTGCTGCGCGTGGGCGGCAGGCGCCGACAGGGCGGCCAGGGACAAGGCAACGGCAACGATCAATTTGGACGTCATCAGCTTGTTCTCCCGGTTGCTCGGAAGAAAACGTGGCCGGACGGCGCGTCGCGGTCAACCCGCCCGGACGTGAAACAAGCGAAGTAAGACAAAAGCCACTTTAGACATTGGTATGAGTATCTGACCTGCGAATACGCATACGGATTGCGCGCGGCTTGTCCGAACGTCATGTCCACGCACTTCGAAACATCGCCCCGCATCGGGAACTTCTGCAACAGACATTCGCTTTTTCCCTCGAGACCGATCGGCCAACCGGACAAAAGGCGCCCGACATTCTGTGCGGGTTTTCTTGTGGTCGAATCCGGCGGATAAAGAGCGACCCGTTCGACTTTTCACACCGTTGTCTTTGCACGATTGATCCGAGCCATGACCGACCACCGCAAGCTGCTGCGCGCGATCTTCGATGCGGCTGTGGCCGTCGCACACCCCGACAACATTCTCGATGCGTATTTGCCGCGCGCGCCGAAAGGCCGCGTGATCTGTCTCGCCGCGGGCAAGAGCGCTGCCGCCATGGCCGCCGTCGTGGAACGGCACTACCTCGACGCTGCGGGTCTTGATTCCGCGCGCCTGACCGGCGTCGCCACTACTCGTCACGGCCACGGCCTGCCCACACGTCACATCGAGGTGATCGAAGCCGGCCATCCTGTACCCGACGAGGCGAGCATGCGCGGCGCCGACATCAGTTTGAAACTCGCGAGCACCGCGACCGCCGACGATCTGCTGCTGGTGCTGCTGTCGGGCGGAGGCTCGGCGAACTGGATTGCGCCCGTAGATGGTGTGTCGTTCGCGCAGAAGCAGCAGCTCAACCGTGCCCTGCTCCGCTCCGGCGCGCCGATCGGGGACGTCAACACGGTGCGCAGGCATCTGTCGCGAATCAAGGGCGGGCGGCTGGCGCGAGCCGGCCGGTGCGCCGAGATCGTGACGCTGGCGATATCGGATGTGCCGCGCGACGAACCGGCCGCCATCGCCTCCGGCCCGACTGTGCCCGATCCGACCACGCTGGCCGACGCCCACGCGCTGGTCGCGAAATACGGCCTCACGCTTGAGGATGCTGTCATCCATGCTCTGAACGATCCGGCAAATGAGAGCTGCAAGCCCGGCGATGCCGCTTTCGCGCGCACGCGCTTCGAGATTGTCGCGCGCCCACGAACCTCGCTCGATGCCGCGATCAGGCTCGCGCGGGACGCCGGCTATGAGGTGCTCGACCTCGGCGCCGATCTCGAAGGCGAGGCCCGTGATGTCGCCGCGGATCATGCGAGACTGGCGCTCCAGGCACGCGCCGACGGCCGAAAGCTCGCCATCCTGTCGGGCGGTGAGCTTACGGTGACGGTGCGTGGTAACGGACGCGGCGGGCCAAATCAGGAATACGCGCTCTCGCTCGTATCACAGCTTAGGGACACGCCCGGCATCTCCGCGCTGGCAGCCGACACCGACGGCGCCGATGGCGGCGCGGGCGACGCCTCCGATCCGGCCGGCGCCGTGATCGACGCCCACACCCTCGCAGCGATGCGCGCGCAGAAGCTCGATCCTGCCGCCTATCTCGCCAACAACGACGCCACCGCTTTCTTCGCCGCCACCGGCGACCTGCTGCTGACCGGTCCGACACTCACCAACGTCAATGACATCCGGGTCATTCTAGTGGATGCCGTCTGACCGGCTACGGCTACGCTGCGCGTGTCGCCGCCTTGGCGTCACGCAGTCGGCGTCAGAAGTCGCGCGCGATCTTCGCCAGCATGGAGAGCAAAGCCTCACGGTTTTGCGACCCGAGCAATTCGTTGAAGCGCGTTTCGTGCCTGGTCGAGATCAATTTCTTGGCGCGCGTCAGAATGGCGCGGCCCTTGTCGGTCAGCATCAGCACATGCGACCGGCGATCGGAGGTTGAGCGTGTCCGCACGCACAGATCGCGGCTTTCCATGCCATCGAGCATCGGAACCAGATTCGGGCGCAAGATGCCGAGTGTGCCGGCGATCTCGGTCTGGTTGCAGCCGGGATTGCGTTCCAGCAGCAGCAGCACCGAGAATTGCGCCGGCGTCAGTTGCAACGGCGCGACGCAGCGGCTGAAATCATCGAACACCCTCACCTGGGCGCGCTTCAGCGCGTAGCCAAGCAATCCTGACAACTCGCCGAGCTCGAGCGCGTTGCCCTCGCCGGCATCGCCGGGCGAAGCGCCGCGCTCCCTCGTGGTCAGATCCGGGGCGGAGATTTTGGAAACGGTCATTCGCCTGTTGCTCGACACAAAGCCGCGCCGGCGTCGTGCCGACCGTGATATTATGTTCTATAATTGTTATTTTACATATTATTTCGGCGCCATGCGCAGCGCGGCATCCAGCCGCACGACCTCGCCGTTGAGATAGGGATTGTCGATCATGTGCAGGGCCAGCGACGCGTATTCGTCGGGCGAGCCGAGCCGGTGCGGAAACGGAATCGTGCTGGCGAGACTGTCGCGCGCGGCCTCCGGCAACGCACTGAGCAGCGGCGTCAGGAACAGACCCGGCGCAATGGTGAGAACGCGGATACCGAACTGAGCGAGCTCGCGTGCGATCGGCAGCGTCATGCCGACAATGCCGCCCTTCGACGCCGAATAGGCCGCCTGCCCGATCTGGCCGTCATAGGCCGCGATCGAGGCGGTGTTGATCACTACGCCACGCTCGCCGCCCTCCAGCGGCTCGAGCTTTGACATTTCAGTGGCCGCGAGCCGCAGCATGTTGAACGAGCCGATCAGGTTGACCCTGACGACGTGATTGAAGTCGGCAAGCGCATGCGCCCCTTCGCGGCCGACCACGCGTCTGGCAGGAGCAACGCCGGCGCAGTTCACCAGCACCCGCGCCGGACCATGCGTCTTCGCCGCCGCGACGATGGCGGCTTCGCCCGACGCCGCGTCGGACACATCGCAGGTCACGGCGACGCCGCCGATGTGCCGTGCCAACTCCTCCGCGAGTTCGGTGTTGAGATCGCAGACCGCGACCCTGGCGCCTTGCGCGGCGAGTTTTCGCGCTGTCGCAGCGCCCAGTCCCGACGCTCCGCCGGTGACGATGGCTGCCTGACCTTTCAATTGCATGACGCTCTCCCGATCCGACGAAAGCGCTTAGAAACGTCAGTGTCGGCATGGCCGTTCGAAGAACGGCGTCGCTTCCGCTTGCCTATGCGAAGAACGGCGGCGCTCCCGCTTGCCTATGCCGGCAATCCATCCTTTGCCAAAAAGATGAATGCCCGGAACAAGTCCGGGCATGACGATTCCGTCAAAAACAGAAAGACTCGAACCGCGCACGCTTTCCGGCCGGCTCTATGGGGCGCGGCGTGTTACGCCGAAATCAACTCAGCCTCGTCGTCGTCGACCTGAGTATCGAGCGGAGCGAACGTGCTGAGCGGTCGGGTCGATAGCGAAATCGGCTTGCGTTGACCGTGCAAAGCCGGCGCCGCATGGGGCTGTCGCGCCTCACGTGACAGCGCGAACAGCGTGGAGCCGACGCGGCCGCCAAGCTGGATCAGATCGCGCTCCGTGCAACTCGAGCCGATCACCAGCGCCAGCGCGTGCAGATGGCTCCGGCGGTAGCAGAACAGCGCCAGCATTGCTCGTACATCCGGAGCAATGCTGGCGATGAGCTGCGGCAATCCATGCTCGTTCGCACGATACATGGCCCCCAACAGATCGTCCCTGACCGGGCAGAAATCGTTTTCGAAGGCGTCGCGGCTCGACCACATGCGAAAAACTCCTCGGTCATGAGGATGCCACGCAATTTCCTAACGAGAAGTTAACCACACGCGCAAAGACCGATCGGACAGTCTTGCAATCCGGTTCCGAATCGGCCCGCAGCCAGGTCCGATTCGCGGATGCCGCCGCTGGTCACACGTTGAACGCCATGACGATCGACAGGCCGAATCCGGTGAGATGATGCAGCGCCTGATCGACACCGATCAGCGTCCAGAACCAAGGGTGCTCCTGCGTCACGTTGAACGTGAAGGAACAGATACCCTTGGCGCGATCCACGACGATATGGATCGCAAAGTCGATAAAGGCGATGAACCAGAATCGTGGCGCGATGACGAGGATCAGCACCAGTGCCAGCGCCAGATGCACTAGGCAGTGCGCTAGCAGCGGCAGCGCCCAGCCGGTCTTCTGATCCTTGCCAATCGCCATCCAGGAATTCTGCAACACGAAATCGGCGATCACATGCTTGACGGTCAGCACGGCCATCCAGCCAGCCAGCGGACCGACCGCGATCGACGACGACAATGAGGGAAGCAGCACGCAGACGCCCCTTGTTAGTGTGGTGGTTCAGAAGTTCGCTTCATCGCTCCTTGCGAGTCCGTCAAGCGAGCTTCTGAACCCTAAACCACACTAGAATTATAAAATTGCTCGTGTTCCGATTCTAACATTCGCAGCCTTTTTCTGCGAGCATCTTTGCGAATGTTGGAATCAAAGGACCACTAGCAGATATCGCTTGCCAATGGAGTTTCGAGATTTGACATTTTGCATGCGGAATTCGCGGTCAGAACCGTCCCGGTCTACCGTGAGACAGCAGCGCTTGCCGTTCGGGCGGCTCCGGCCCGCTCCCTGATCCCGGCGATGATGCGTCTCAAGGATTCCTACCGCGGATCGGAATTCACGGCTGCGCGGGCCTTGGTTATAGCGCCTGCCAGATCCGGACAGGACAACACGCCATCGAACGTCGGTTTGACGAGATGGTCGATGATTAAATTCCAGTCCCTCAGACTCTGCGCGTAACCGTCGCCGTGGCCCTGCACCATTTCGGCCGTCGCGACCACCGCAGCGACGGCGGCAGGCTGCTTCGTCAGGCTGCGATCGATCATGTGCAGCCAGCGCTCGATCCAGACGCGCTCCCTGGCATAACGGATGGAGGTCAACCGCCATCGCTTGAGCGAGGCTTCGATCCTGAGGCGGCGAAGCCTGAAGCTCCCGGCCGTGCTGAACCGCATGGTGACAGGCCGGTGCAGCCAGCCCAGCGATTTCAGCGCCCGGAGAACGGGATTGGCTACCCTTTTGGGCAGCGACGACACCAGCTCATCGAGACGCAGCTCCCGCACGTCATCCGGCGGAACGCCTAGACCCGTCTCAGCCTGCGTAAGCTTAAGCTGCGCCATCCGTATGGCGTCGTCGTAAGCCATGCGCACGGCCAGCAGCCGCGCGATCTCGGCGAAGACCTCGTCATCGAGGTTGCGCCGGTCGATGAACCGCCCGAGCCGCGCAACATAAAGTTGCGCGTAGCCTGGTCCCTGATAATCGATCAGGCGCTCCACGGCTTCGGCCGCGATGAGCCTGACCCTGTCAGACAGGCCATTCGGCAGTACTGGCACCGGACTCTCGTCGTCGCCAATCACATCCGCGAAGATCAAGCGGACCGCGGGAAGAACACCGGTGGCTTTGGGAATACCGAAACTCATGCGAGTCCGGGCGTCGCGACCGCCGGCGCCGCATGTTCCGCGAGCCGCTCCTCGAGCTTACCTATATTCTGAAACAGCCGCGCGCTGGCCAGCCTCAGGAAGTAGAATCCGAATTCTGGATTCTGGACATAAAGCTCCTCCACCTGGCGATAGCTGACGCTGAGCACCTTGCCGCTTTCGATGCACTCAAGCGATTGGGTGCGTTCGTTGGAAGGCGAGAGCATTCCGAGTTCGCCGACGATGGCGCCGACCGGAAGCTCGATACCGGACTCCACGAGGCGATAACGGCCGCTGACGATGTAGAACATCGTCTCGGCCTTCTCGTTTTTGTAGAACAGCATCTCGCCGGACTCGCATTTTCGCTCGGTCATGAACGGCTTCAGCCAATCCATCGACAGGTCACTGCTCACCGACTTCTTAACGTCGCGGACAAGCTGCAACATCTGGTGCAGGCGGTAACCATTTAGACAGAACAGCCCAGCGTGGAGCACGAATTGCAGGACACTGTGGAACGGGATCGCGACGACCATCAGCACGAGATTGGTCAGCATGCCGAAGACGCGAAGCGGAATCATCGTCCGCATGGTGTAGGTGGCGACCACAAAGACCGAGGCGGCCAGACTGCCGACGGTTCCAACATGTTCGGCTAAATGAGATGTGTCCATGGCGATCCAGCCAATTTCCTGACGGTGATGTCCCGCTCATCGGGACCTCCGCGTCGTGATATACGGGAATATAGCGGGTATTATACCGAATTATATTCTATGATCGCGCTCTCGCCTCGCTGGTGTCATAGTTTTTCACCAGCACCGTGGATGACATTCAATCGGGAGCCCGATGGCGAAGTGGATCGAGGAATTCCGACGCGGATGGCAGGGCGTCTCCGAGCCTCCGGCAATTCTGGGTTTCGGCCTCGTAGCGGTCTGCCTGACGCTCTCGACCGCGTTCCGGTTCGGAATCTCGCTGCTGCGTCCCGACGTGCCCTACAGCCCCTATCTTCCCGCTGTGTTCGTGGCGGCTGCGTTCGGCGGAGAGCGGGCGGGAGTTATCGCCGCGATCGGCGGCGCGGCTCTCGGCCTCATGCTGGATTTCGGCGAGGCGCCGCAAGGGGTGGCCACGGCGGTCCTTATCGCGGTCTATTTCGTCGTCGCGGCACTTGTCATCCTGGGCGTGCGACACCACCGTTCACTGGTGGCGCATCACCGTGAACTCTCAAGCCGCCTCAGCAGGGAACAGCGCTACCGTGAACTCGTCGTGGAAGAGCTCCAGCACCGGCTCAAAAACCAACTCGCCGCCATTCACGCGGTGACCAGGCAGGCGCTCTACGATTATCCGGTGGCCTGGAGCAGGATCGACAGCCGCATTCGCGCGCTATCGGCAACAGATGACCTGATCGCCGGCAAAGACGGCCGCGGCTGCGACATCATCGACCTTCTGCACTCGGAGCTTGGCCCCTATGGCCACGTCCGCTTCACCCTGAACGGCGACCCATTGTTCCTGCCGGCGAAGCTCGCGGTCAGCCTGGCGCTGATATTTCACGAGCTCGCCACCAACGCGGCGAAATACGGCGCGTTCTCCACACCCCACGGCCTGCTCCATGTGTCGTGGACCGTGACCAACGACATGCTGTCGATTGTCTGGGACGAATCGGGTGGGCCGATAATCACGACGCCGGGCAAGCCGGGGTTTGGAACGAAGCTCCTGAATGCCAGCCTGCGCGGGTTCGACGGAAAGTCGGAGATCGCGTTCCTCGGCACGGGACTGCACTGCATGATGCAATGCCGGATCGAATCCGCCGCAAAATCATCGTGATGTAGCGGCCAGTAACAACATCCGTATCTGTTTCGGCGACCGCGTGTGCGAATCTGCGCGCCTATGCCCCTCTGTTCCGCTCGCCAAGATACGGCCAAGAAAATGCCGCAGCGGCCTAACGATCGCACAAACTTGCCGCGTGCGACATGGGAACGCAACGGAAGGCCGTCCGTTTTATCGGTGTTGCGTTCATGCGACGGCGCAACGGATCGAACCTCGACGAGGAGCGTCTCATGCGAAACTACATTTTGTCTCTTGCTGCCGCTGTCGCGCTCGGCGCAGCCGCCCCGGCGATGGCCTATGATTCCGGTGGTCTTCTCTCGATGCAGGAAGCGCTCGGCGTCGCGACCGACATCGGGCTTGTAACCGTCTCTAACACTGAGTTCGCCGGTTACGAGTGGCAAATCGAGGGCCGTGACATATCCGGCCGATATATGGAAGTCGACGTCGACGCCACGACGGGCGCAGTACTGAACGTCGACCGGTAAACGTCACCAGAGCATTTTCCGGCTATCAATAATTGCGCGTATTCTGATCGCAAAATCGGCCGTTCGGAGATTACAAACGGGGCGCCAGCAACATCGGTCCATATCGCAGGGCGAACAGGCCGAAGCTGCCGATCCATAGCATCGCCGAAATCTCCATCAGCACAGGAAGCGATCCACTGGCCGCTGCTGCAACACGCGCCGCAGCGGCCAGGATCACAAACAGATAAATCAGGGCAGTGGTCCGATCCACCGTGAGCGCACGGCCGGTATGACCGAGCGAAACGCGGGTCATGACGCCAAGCGTCATGGTGCCGATGGCGCCGGCAGTCAGCGCGTGGATCGCCGCCGCTTCCGGCACATGACCTGTCAACCTCGACACGCCCAATAAGGCCGCGCCGACGATGACCCAGAGATATCCGACATGAAGAACGATCAGCAGCGGTTCGGTCCAGGTGGTAATGCCGCGCCAGCGCACGAGCCGCCAGAGATTAAGGGCCGCCGCGACAATCAGAAGCCCGCCGACAGGTGAGAACGCCGGGAAAAGTGCCCAGCCGATCATCCCGGTGTGGAGCGCTCCGAGCGCGATGTTATCGACCCGGTCGTGCGCAGATGGAAGGGCGGCTGCTCCTTGTTTGACAAGCCAGTTGCGCGTGAATGTCGGGATGATCCGCCCGCCGACCACCGAGATCAGGACGATGATCGCCGTCAAGGCGAGACGCCATCCCAGACCCGCGGGCACCGAGAAACCTGCAAGCTCCAGATACATCAATAAGTCCGCGAAGCCGAGAACGGCAATGGGGACTGGCATGGGCATGTTGCGCCAGTTCCTGCCGGCGATGATCTCGCGGGCACAGACGGCGCAGAGCACAAACGGGAAGGCGAGATCCGTTGCCGCCGCCAGCCAGAACGGGATCGATGCTGAAACGAGACAAGCGAGGCGCCCTGCGAGCCATAACGCCGCCAGCGCGGCGAGTGGCCGGCCGCTGATCGGCGCCCTGCCGGTCCAGTTCGGGATTGCCGTCAGCAAAAAGCCGGCGATTGCCGCCATGACGAACCCGAACAGCATTTCGTGGATATGCCAGGCCAGCGGATCAAAGCGGCTGGGTGGCGCAAGCCCCATTGTGAGCATCGCAATCCATCCGGCGAGCGCCGTCGCCGACCAGACTCCGGCCATCAGGAAAAAAGGTCTGAAGCCGATCGTCCAGATCGCTAATGGCCTGCTTCTCGCATTCTCCACGGCTGGCATGGCCATGCGTCATCCCCTCATCGTTCCGCCTGATCATACCAGCCAACGCCTTGTCAATGCGCGGGTCGCCGGCCGTGGAGGGAATGGTATCCTCGATGCTCGAACACCAGGTTGCGCTGACGCAAACCGGGAGGTTGCCCACCTCGCTTGAAAACGCTGTAGAGACCCGAAAACGTCACGGGACCGGCGCTTAATCGGGATCATCCTGCGCCGCAGCTTCGCCAGTCCGACAGAATCGCGAACAGCTCATCGCGCGAAAACGGCTTTGAGAGTTTGGGCCGGTCTGAATATTCCGGCGGAAAGGCCCTGTCGCCGCTATAGCCGGTCACAAAAGCGAATGGGATTTTCAGCGCGGCCAGACGCCTGGCGACAGCAAAGCTTTTTTCCTCGGAAAGGCCGATGTCGAGGAGCGCAAAGTCGGGAGGATATTCGGCGATCAGCGCCAGCGCCTCTGCAACGCTTGAGGCGATCCGGACCGATGTCACGCCGAACTCCGCGACCGTCTGCTCGAAGTCGAGTGCGATGATGACATCGTCTTCGACGATCAAAACGTCGCCGGGCATGTCGGCTGGCATCGCCGCCGGATTATCGGGAACGACGGGCTTCATGAGTCTGATCCAGTGATGGCTGAAATTCCGCTGGAACCCGGCCGAGTCCCCTCGCCTGGTTCCCGGCCGGAACCGATCATATCGCTTAGGCGTTTGTCTGTTCACTTTTGAACATAACATCGCAGCAGCTTTCGCTATGTTCAGGTCACAGGAAAGAACATCATGACCACGCAGCAGGCGTTGCAGAACGACCCCGACCGCCCATTCAACAACCTCCTTCGCCGACTGAGCGACGCCGATTTCAAGCTGATCGAGCCGTGTCTGGAAGCTGTGGAGGGCCATTCCGACGACCTGCTCTACAATCCCGGGGACGACGTCGAAATTGTCCATTTTCCCTGCGGGCCAAGCCTCGCATCCTATCTCGTCCCCAACGAGGATGGCCGCGACGTCGAAACCATTCTGGTCGGGCGCGAGGGCGCCGTTGGCGGCATCGTCAGCCATGGATTTTTGCCGGCCTATACGCGGATTATGGTCAAAGTCGGCGGGCCGTTCGTGCGACTGCGGGTTTCAAAGCTGGAATCCGCAAAAGCCAAATCGCCCACGCTGCGCAATCTGTTCGCGCGCTATGCCGACTGCATGTTGGCCCAGGTCTTTCAGTCCACAGCCTGCAACGCCATCCATTCGATCGAACAACGAACCGCGAAATGGATCATTTCTGCAATGGAGCGAACCGGCAGCGATCTCGTTCCGCTCACCCACGAGCAACTGTCGGCCATGCTCGGCGTCGGCCGCAGCTACACCAGCCGGGTTATCCAGACCTTCAAGGCCGAGGGCGTTCTGGAGACCCGGCGCGGCGCTATCGTAGTTCGTAACCGGGATGCCCTGGCAATCCGCGCCTGCCTCTGCAATGACGCGGTCAAGAGCCACTTTGAGGAGGTTTTGCGGGGAGTTTACCCGACCGAAGAGGCGCGCCCCCCAAAACAACCGCTTTCGCCGGCAAAATGACGTCACAAGTTGCAAACGATGCATTGTTTTTTTGACCATTTCTGACTATATCGCATCGCAGCGAAGGTGTCCGAAGCCGTAAATCGGGTCATTCGCGTCTAACCGCGTTTGAGAAAAGAAGTGGCGCCAATGACTTGGCCGGAAGCGACGACCCTTTAACCGCTTTCGCCGCGTGATTTGATCACGCCGCGCCCGCATCCGATTGACCTTCACCGCAAGACGAGAACGCCGCCTAATGCTTGGGCGATGCGTGGTCTTCCCGATCAAAAAGAAACCGATCCCATGAATCTTCGTAACATCGCCATCATCGCCCACGTCGACCACGGCAAGACCACTCTCGTCGACAAGCTGCTGCAACAGTCCGGCACCTA
This sequence comes from Nitrobacter sp. JJSN, assembly GCF_051912485.1. Classification (GTDB taxonomy): domain Bacteria; phylum Pseudomonadota; class Alphaproteobacteria; order Rhizobiales; family Xanthobacteraceae; genus Nitrobacter. The sequence goes on from NZ_CP196822.1 coordinate 3,048,479, forward strand.
TCGCGACAACCAGCGCCAAGTCGAACGCGCGATGGATTCCAACGATCTGGAACGAGAGCGTGGCATCACCATTCTCGCCAAGTGCACCTCGGTGCATTGGGAAGACACCCAGATCAACATCGTCGACACCCCCGGCCATGCCGACTTTGGCGGCGAGGTCGAGCGCATTTTGTCGATGGTCGATGGCGTGATCGTTCTGGTCGATGCCGCCGAAGGCCCGATGCCGCAGACCAAATTCGTGGTCAGCAAGGCGCTCAAGCTCGGCCTGAAGCCAATTGTCGCGATCAACAAAGTCGACCGCGCCGACGCGCGCGTCACGGAAGTCGTCAACGAGGTGTTCGATCTGTTCGCCGCGCTCGATGCCACAGACGAACAGCTCGATTTTCCGATCCTCTACGGTTCCGGCAAGAACGGCTGGATGGGCAACTCGCCCGACGCCTCGCATGAGGATGGCATGAAGCCGCTGTTCGAACTGGTGATCAAGCACGTCGCACCGCCAGTGGTCGAGGAAGGTCCATTCCGCTTGCTCGGCACCATCCTCGAAGCCAACCCCTATCTCGGCCGTATCATCACCGGCCGCATTGCCTCCGGATCGGTCAAACCGAATCAATCGGTGAAGGTGCTGTCGCGCGATGGCAAGGTGGTCGAGACCGGCCGCATCACCAAAATCCTCGCTTTCCGCGGCCTTGAGCGTCAGCCGGTGGATTTCGCCGAAGCCGGCGACATCGTCGCCATCGCGGGCCTGCCGAAAGGCACCGTCGCCGATACCTTCTGCGATCCCTCGGTGGAAACGCCGATTCAGGCGCAGGCTATCGACCCCCCGACCGTCTCGATGTCGTTCATCGTCAACAACTCGCCGCTCGCCGGCACCGAAGGCGACAAGGTCACCAGTCGCATGATTCGCGATCGCCTGCTGCGCGAGGCCGAAGGTAACGTCGCGCTAAAGGTGGTCGAGGCCTCCGACAAGGATGCGATGGAGGTTTCAGGCCGCGGCGAATTGCAGCTCGCGATCCTGATCGAGACCATGCGCCGCGAAGGCTTTGAACTCTCGGTGTCACGTCCGCGCGTGGTGCTGACCAAGGATGAGAACGGCCAGCTGCTGGAGCCAGTCGAGGAAGTCGTCATCGACGTCGACGAGGAATTCTCCGGCGTCGTCGTGCAGAAAATGAGCGAACGCAAGGCCGAGATGATCGAGATGCGCCCGTCCGGCGGCAACCGTCTGCGGCTGGTGTTCTACGCGCCGACCCGTGGCCTGATCGGCTATCAGGGCGAACTGATGACTGACACCAAGGGCACGGCGATCATGAACCGCCTGTTCCACAACTACCTGCCGTACAAGGGTGATATCCAGGGCCGCCGCAACGGCGTGCTGATCTCCAACGATCAGGGCGAAGCCGTTGCGTACGCCATGTTCAAGCTGGAAGATCGCGGCCCGATGATGATCGAGCCGGGCTGGAAGGTCTACAAGGGCATGATCGTCGGCGAACACACCCGCGACAATGACCTCGAGATCAACATCCTCAAGGGTAAGCAACTCACCAACATCCGCACCACCTCGAAGGACGAGGCGGTCAGATTGACGCCACCGATCCGCATGACGCTGGAAAAGGCGCTGGCCTATATCGAGGAGGATGAACTGGTCGAGATCACGCCAAAGTCGATCCGGTTGCGCAAGAAGCACCTCGACGCCAACGAGCGTAAGCGCGCCGAAAAGACCAAGGATTTGGTGGCGTAAGGACATCGTGCGGGCGATCATCGCCCCACGAGCGGCCTACAGCACTTTTCCAGAGCCGTACTTGACGTTGCCGTCATTGCGAAGCGCCTCGCGCCGAAGCAATCCAGAAAGCCTCGAAGACTGGATTGCTTCGCTCGGCGCAAAATTGGCTGGAGCCAATTTTGGCGCTCGCTCGCAATGACAGCTGAACGAAGCGCCGGAAGAAGCGGCAACGCGCTTATCTTGCCGCGTTAAGGCACCAGGCCAGAATGCCCTTCTGGGCGTGCAGGCGGTTTTCGGCCTCGTCGAACACCACCGACTGCGGCCCGTCGATCACCTCGTCAGTGACCTCGTCGCCGCGGTGCGCCGGCAGGCAGTGCATGAACACTGCGTCCGGTTTCGCCAGCGACATCAGCTTGGCGTTGACCTGATAAGGCTTGAGCAGGTTGTGACGATGCTCGCCGTCCTTGTCGCCCATCGACACCCAGGTGTCGGTGACGATGCAGTCTGCGCCGCGCACCGCCGCTTCCGGATCGGTGCCGAGCTTGATTCGCGCCCCGCTCGATCTGATCCAGTCCTTCAGCAGCTTGTTGGGCGCAAGCTCCGGCGGCGTCGCGACGTTGAGATCAAAGCTGAAGCGCTCCGCCGCGTGCGCCCACGACGCCAGCACGTTGTTGTCGTCGCCGGTCCACGCCACGGTACGGCCCTTGATCGGCCCGCGATGCTCCTCGAAAGTCATCACGTCGGCCATCACCTGGCAGGGGTGCGAGCGCCGCGTCAGTCCGTTGATGACGGGCACGGTTGCGTGCGTCGCCAACTCCGTCAGTGCGTCGTGGCTGAGGATGCGGATCATGATGATATCGACGAAGCGTGACAGCACCTTCGCGGTATCTGCGATGGTCTCGCCGCGTCCGAGTTGCATTTCGGCCCCGGTCAGCATGACCGCCTCGCCGCCGAGCTGGCGCATGCCGACGTCAAACGACACACGGGTGCGCGTCGAAGGCTTGTCGAAGATCATCGCCAGCGTCTTACCGTCGAGCGGCTTGTCGGCGATCCGGCCCTCTTTGCGTCGCTTCTTCATCGCCACGCTGGCATCGAGGATCGCGCGCAGTTCCGTCGTCGGCACGTCGAACAGGTCGAGAAAATGCCGTGGCGCCTTGCTCATTGCGCCGCTTCCTTTTTTGCGCGTGCGTCGGAAAGCCTTGCGCAGGCCCGCTCAAGCCGCCGCACCGACTCCTCGATCTCCGCCTCGCCGATGATCAGCGGCGGCAGCAAACGCACGACGTTCTCGCCGGCGCCCACCGTCAAAAGCTTTTCCTCGCGCAACGCGCTGACAAGATCGCTCGACGGCACCACAGCCTTGAGGCCGATCAGAAGCCCCTCGCCGCGCACCTCGCTCAGCACATCCGGATGGCGATCGACGACCGAAGCCAGCTTCTGTTTCAAGAGCAGCGACATCCTCCGCGTCCGCTCAAAGAAACCGGGCTCCAACATCACGTCGAGCACGGCATTAGCCACTGCGACCGCGAGCGGATTGCCACCGAAGGTCGACCCATGCGAGCCTGGCGTCATGCCGGACGCGGCTTCCGCGGTCGCAAGACAGGCGCCGATCGGAAAACCGCCGCCAAGCGCCTTCGCCAGCGACATCACATCCGGCGCGACGCCGATGCGCTTGTAAGCGAACAGATCGCCGGTGCGGCCCATGCCGGTCTGCACCTCGTCGAACGCCAGCAGCAGGCCCCGCTCGTCGCAAAGCTGACGCAGCGCCCGGAAGAACGCGTGCGGCGGCTCGCGTACGCCGCCTTCGCCCTGCAGCGGCTCGATCAGGATGCCGGCTGTCGCAGGCCCGATCGTCTTCTTCACCGCTTCGATATCGTCGAGCGGCACCTGGTCGAAGCCGTCCATCGGCGGACCGTACCCTTCGAGATATTTCGCCGAGCCGGTGGCCGCCAGCGCCGCCAGCGTGCGGCCATGGAAGGCGCCCTCGAAAGTGACGATGCGATAGCGTTCCGGATGGCCCTTGGAGGCATGATAACGGCGCATCACCTTGATGGCACACTCCACCGCCTCGGCGCCGGAATTGGCGAAGAAGACGAAGTCGGCAAAGCTCTGCTCGCATAACCGCGCCGCCAACCGCTCGCCGTCCGGCGACTTGAACAGGTTCGAGACGTGCCAGAGCTTTGCCGCCTGCGCCTGAAGCGCGGCGACGAGATGCGGGTGGCAATGGCCAAGCGCGTTCACGGCAACGCCGCTGGTGAAATCGAGATAGCGTCCGCCATCGGAGCCGATCAGCCAGGCGCCCTCGCCGCTCTCAAATGAAAGATCGGCTCTTGCGAAAACGGGCAACAGATGGGACGCGGCGGCTGTGATCATGACGGTTTGCCGGTTGATAGTAGGAGCGGATTGATCCGACTGCGCTGCGGCGATCGATCAATTGTCAGCCCCGGAAACGAAACGTGCCGCCTTTCCGGGCGGCACGTGAGGGTTATTCTAGGTGCGCTGCGATCACTGTCAATATTTGCCTTGCGCGCCGGTGATGCGCGAAAGTCGCAGAAAGAACCGATTTCTCCGATTTATTGCAGAACATGTGGACGCCGCCAGGCCGGACTCTTGCGCGTGAGTCACGCCATATTGTAGCTTTACAGCCGTCGGATACGACATCTCGTGCGGCGGTTTTGATCCTCTTTGGTCCCTGTTCTCAGCGTAAGCGCCCGGGCGATTTTCCCGCCCGGCGAGGGCTAAGGGATTCTGCCCACACGGGTTTTCAGGGGGACGCTTTCAGGTGCGGCCTTAAGCGCAGGCACGCGTGACATAAGGGAAAAACGTGCGATGACGGTGATAACCTGGACCGACGACCGCGTCGAACAACTGAAGAAGCTTTGGGAAGCGGGTCTCTCCGCAAGTCAAATCGCCGCCGAACTTGGCAACGTGACGCGCAACGCCGTGATCGGCAAGGTGCACCGGCTCGGTCTGTCGGGCCGCGCCAAAAGCCCTTCGTCGACGGTGGCACGGCCGCGCAAGGCCCGCCCGGCCCAGCACATGATGCGAGTGTCGCGCCCGGTCTCCCGCGGCAACACCGCGCTCGCGCACGCCTTTGAGGTCGAACTCGAGCCAGATCCGATCGCCTACGACAATGTCGTGCCGATGAGCCAGCGGCTATCGCTGCTCGAACTCAGCGAGGCCACCTGCCACTGGCCGGTCGGAGATCCCTCGAGTCCGGAATTCTTCTTCTGCGGCGGCAAGGCGCTTTCCGGCCTGCCCTATTGCGCGCACCACTCGCGTATCGCCTATCAGCCAGCCGCTGACCGGCGCCGCCATTCGCCGAAGGCACGGTGAAACCTCAACAGCTCATTTCAGCGTCCCTGTGAACGCGCTCTTTGCCCTCTCCCCTTGTATTCTCGGGAGAGGGATTGCTGTGGATGGAAGTTTCTTCCCCAAAGAACGCAAGATGTTTGTTGTATGGCGTTGAGGAACGGCTGAAGGCATTCGTCGCGCAACACGTTGCCCAAATCGGTCCGGACTAGAGATTTCCCGGATGCTTCGCCGGGTGGTCGCATCGGCGTGAGGCCCCTAAGATCGGCGCTTCGTGGGAATACGCGAGACTGCTCCCGTTTCAGTCAGTCTCCCTGCGTGAAGTAAGCACTTTCATTGGGTAACGAGGGCGGCCCGTGCGCGGTATTTTTCACCGCCCCGAACGCATCAACGAGGAACAGGGACTTGGCGCTCTCCCTGGCAAGTTGCTCGATGCGCTTCTGCAACTCTGCGACCTTCTCGGGATTGCTGTCGGCGAGATTGGTTTTTTCCGATGGATCTTGGGGAATATTGTACAGCTCAATGGCGGATGGGAGGGGCGTCCTCCAGATGAGCTTCCAATCGTCCCTGCGCACGCCGCCGCGAAATGGTTCGATATTGTAAACGATCTCTCGTCGCGGTGAGGGACTGCCGCTGCTTATGGTCGACCAGACGTCAAGTCCATCGAGAGGCTTGCCCTTGGTGACGCTGGCTCCCGGCCGCGACGCTCGGTCTTTAAGGATCCCATCGAACGAATTGCCGATGGATGTTACACGTTCTTGCATCAAGCAACACTCAATCCGAAGTGGGAAGGACTTGTTGCTCGTTACGCCTGGTCATTTCCGACGGTTGGAAGCGCAGCCAGTGGTCTTCTCTCTGACGATTTGCGTCAAGCAGCACGCCAAAAGCGCATTGCCGGGATTCCTTCTGACCTCGGCAACGCCGTTGTTATCGGTATCGTTCTCCAGTTAATGCGAGCGGCGAGCGAAGGAAATCTACAGGGTTCGGACGTGCCGTCCGCCGTCATGGCGATCCTGCAATCGCTGGGTGCCACGCGCCGCGAAGCAACCGCCATCATGAAACGCATACTCTGACGAAAATCGCCCACCGCCGTAGAAACCCAGCTATTTACTGCTCCGCCTTCGCAAACCGCTCGTCCAGCGCGTAGCCCGCGCCGCGCACCGTGCGGATCGGATCCGGCTCGCCGTCGGGATTCAGCAGCTTGCGCAGCCGCCCGATGTGAACGTCCACGGTGCGCTCGTCGATATAGATGTCGCGGCCCCAGACGCTGTCGAGCAGTTGCTCGCGGCTGAACACCCGGCCGGGATGTTCGAGGAAGAATTCCAGCAGGCGATATTCGGTCGGACCGAGGTCGACGGAGCAGCCGGAACGCCAGACGCGGTGCTTGTCGCGATCGAGTTCGATATCGCCAAAGCTCAAGATCGTGGCGAGCCGTTCCGGGCTCGCCCGCCGCAGCAGGTTTTTCACCCGCGCCAGAAGCTCCGGCACCGAAAACGGCTTGACGACGTAGTCGTCGGCGCCGGTCGCAAGTCCTCGCACCCGCTCGCTCTCCTCGCCACGGGCGGTGAGCATGATGATCGGAAGCTGCCTGGTCTCGGGGCGCGCCCGCAGACGGCGGCACAACTCGATACCGGACAGGCCCGGAAGCATCCAGTCCAATACGACAAGGTCGGGTATGCGCTCCTTCAACCACGTATCGGCCTCGTCGCCGCGCGCCACCGTTTCGACCTCGTAACCTTCGGCGTCGAGGTTGTAACGCAGCAGCGTCGTTAACGCCTCCTCGTCCTCGACCACCAGAATGCGTGCACCCATCGTGTTTCGTCCGCTCTTGTTCAGTTTCCCGGAACCGATGCGAAACTCGTCATGTCCCCCTTGGGGCGCTTGTCGAGCATCTGCTGGCCCTCGATCATATAGAACACCGTCTCCGCGATGTTGGTGGCGTGGTCGCCGATCCGCTCGATGTTCTTGGCGCAGAACATCAGGTGGATACAGAACCCGATGTTGCGCGGGTCCTCCATCATGTAGGTCAGGAGTTCGCGGAACAAAGAGGTGCAGATGGCGTCCACCTCCTCGTCCCCCTTCCAGACCGCCATCGCCGACGGCAGATCGTGCGCCGCATAGGCGTCGAGCACCGATTTGACCTGGGACTGTACGAGGTCGGTCATGTGCTCGAGGCCGCGGATCAGTTTCATCGGATGGAAATCGCTATCGAGCGCGACCACGCGCTTGCCCATGTTCTTCGCGAGATCGCCGATCCGCTCCAGATCTGTTGCGACCCGCATGGCGCCGACGATCTCGCGCAGGTCGACCGCCATCGGTTGCCGCCGCGCGATGGTAAGCACAGCGCGTTCCTCGATCATGCGCTGCAGCTTGTCGATCTCGGCATCGGCGGCGACGACGCGAGCGCCCAATGCGGTGTCACGGCGGATCAGCGCATCCAGGGATTCGGCGATCTGCCGTTCCGCGAGACCGCCCATCTCGGAAACCAGCCGCGTCAGCTCCTGGAGGTCGTCGTCGAAAGCCTTGGCGGTGTGTTCAAAAGCCATGTCAATTCTCCCCGCGCATCTGCGCGTATCTTCAGCCAAAGCGGCCTGTGATATAATCCTGGGTGCGGCGGTCGGCAGGCGAAGTGAAGAGCTTATTGGTCGGGCCGAACTCGACCATCTCACCGAGATACATGAACGCGGTGGAGTCCGAAACACGCGCCGCCTGCTGCATGTTATGGGTGACGATCGCGATGGTGTATTGATCCTTGAGTTCGTCGATCAGTTCTTCGACCTTGGCCGTCGAAATCGGATCGAGCGCCGAGCACGGCTCATCGAACAGGATCACCTCCGGCCGCACCGCGACGGTTCGCGCAATGCACAGGCGTTGCTGCTGACCACCGGAGAGACTAAGCCCGCTGGCATTGAGCTTGTCCTTGACTTCGTTCCACAAAGCGCCGCCACGCAGCGCCTTCTCCACCCGACCGTCCATCTCCGACTTGGGCAGCTTCTCGTACAGGCGAACGCCGAATGCGATGTTCTCATAGATCGTCATCGGGAACGGCGTCGGCTTCTGGAACACCATGCCGACCCGCGCGCGCAGAAGATTGAGATCGAGCCTGGGGTCGAGGATGTTGGTATTGTCCAGCAGCACCTGCCCTTCGACGCGCTGGCCGGGATAGAGGTCGTACATGCGGTTGAAGATGCGAAGCAGGGTCGACTTGCCGCAACCCGAGGGACCGATGAAGGCGGTCACGCGGTTGGTGGCGATCGACAGGTTGATATTCTTCAGCGCATGGTGCTGGCCGTAATAGAAATTGAGGTTACGGGCTGCGATTTTGGCAGGAGCGTCGAGATCGATCACCGATGGTGGAATAGCCAAGCGCGAGGCGGCAGCGGTAACGTCGGTCATTTTGCGGTCCTCTCTGAGCCAATCAACCTCGCACCGATGTTGAGCGCCAGCACGGCCAGCGTGATCAGCAGCGCGCCGCTCCACGCCAGATCCTTCCAATAGGCGTAGGGGCTCTGTACGAAGTTATTGATGGTGACGGGAAGGTTCGCGATGGTGTGGGTCAAGTCCACGCTGAAGAACTGGTTGCTCAGCGCGGTGAACAGCAGCGGTGCGGTTTCGCCGGCAACGCGCGCGGTGGCAAGCAGCACGCCGGTAATCAGTCCCGCCCGCGCGGCACGGTAGGCGATGCGCCTGATGACGAGCGAACGCGGCAGACCAAGCGCGGAGGCCGCCTCGCACAACGAGTTCGGCACCAGGTTCAGCATGTCCTCCGTCGTGCGCACCACGACCGGAATGACGATCACGGCGAGCGCGAGCGAACCCGCGAGCGCCGAGAAACCTCCCATCGGCACCACGACCGCACCATAGATGAACAGGCCTATGATGATCGAGGGTGCGCTGAGAAGGATGTCGTTGATGAAACGAATGACCGGTGAGAGGCGGTCGTGCTTGCCGTACTCGGCGAGATAGGTGCCCGCAAACATGCCGATCGGCGCGCCGATGCCTACTCCGATAGCGGTCATGATGACGGAGCCGACGATGGCGTTCAAGAGACCGCCTTCAGAAGCGCCGGGCGGCGGCGTGTTCTGGGTGAAAAGCTGCCAGCTCATCCCGGCGAGACCGTTATAGAAGAGCGTGAACAGGATGAGCCCGAGCCAGGAGACGCCGAAAGCGGCGGCGGCAAAGCACAGGATGCGGATGATGAAATCCCGACGGCGGCGGGAAGCATAGATCGGATTCATAGCTCAGTTCCCCGCCTTCTTCTCCAGCCGCATCAGCATCAGCCGCGCTGCGGCGAGCACGAAGAATGTCAGCACGAACAATAGAAGACCGAGCAGCATCAGGCTCGACTGATGCAGGCCGTCGCTCTCCGCGAACTCGCTGGCGATTGCCGCTGAAATCGTGGTACCGGGCGCGAAGATCGACGGCGAGATACGGAACGAGTTGCCGATAATGAAGGTCACCGCCATCGTCTCGCCGAGCGCGCGGCCGAGCGCCAGCATGACGCCGCCGATGACGCCGACGCGCGTATAGGGCAGCACGACGTAGCGGACGACTTCCCAGGTGGTGCAGCCGACGCCATAGGCCGCCTCTTTCAGGACTGGCGGGACGGTCGCGAACACATCGCGCGAAATCGCGGTGATAAAAGGCAACACCATGATCGCGAGGATCAGCGAGGCATTGAACAGGCTCAAATAAGACGGCGGGCCGCCGAAAATCGAGCCCAGGATCGGCACACCGGCAAACAAGTCGATGAAGAAGGGCTGCACCGAATTGGCAAGAAACGGGCCGAGGATGAAGAAGCCCCACATGCCGTAGATGATCGAAGGAATGCCCGCGAGCAGTTCGATCGCCATGCCAATCGGCCTGCGCGCCCACAACGGGCACAATTCGGTGAGGAAAACCGCGATGCCGATTCCAACCGGGATTGCAATCGTCATCGCGATGACGGAGGTTAGGATCGTGCCATACACCGGGCTCAGTGCGCCCAGCACCGGCGGGTCGGCGGACGGCGCCCAGCGCTGCGTCGTCAGGAATGCGCTTCCGAACTCCACAATCGCAGGCCAGGCCCCGACGATCAGCGAGACGATGATCCCTCCGAGCAGCATCAGAACCAGCATCGCACTGATGCGCGTGGTCCAGTAGAACGCCCTGTCGCCGAGCTTGAAGGCGTTCAGCGCACGGGTGCGGTCATAGGGGCCTGCCGCCTCCATCGCGCTACCATGAACAGCTATTTCCGCCACGCCAATCCCCTATTTCTTGCAACGCATGATGTCCGGGAAACCTGCGGAAAACGCCTTCTCGCAAGGGCACTGAAGAATGGAGGAGCGCCTTGGCGCTCCTCCGCGGCCTGAGATCAGCTCTTGACCTCGACGCTCCAGGTTTTCTCGATCTGCTTCACGACCGAGTCCGGCATCGGAATGTAGTCAAGTTCCTCGGCCATCCTGCCACCCTTTTCGAACGACCACCTGAAGAACTTGATGGCTTCGGCGGAGGCCGCCTTGTCGACGGGCTCCTTGTGCATCAGGATGAAGGTGGCCGCGGTGATCGGCCAGGACGCCTCACCCGGCTGATCGGTCAGGATCACATAGTAGCCCGGCGCGTGCGCCCAGTCGGCGTTGGCGGCCGCGGTCTGGAAGGAAGCGACAGTCGGTTGCACGGTCTTGCCGGCCTTGTTGATGAGCGCGGCGTAGGTCAGCTTGTTCTGCTTGGCATAGGCGTACTCGACATAGCCGATCGAGTTCCTGGTCTGGCCGACATTGCCGGACACACCTTCGTTGCCCTTGGCGCCGACGCCCGCCGGCCACTCGACCGCGGTGCCCTCACCGATCCTGGACTTCCACTCGGCATTCACCTTGGACAGATAGTTGGTGAAGTTGAACGAGGTGCCCGACCCGTCCGAACGATGCACGACCGCGATCGCAGCCGAAGGCAGCTTAAGTTTGGGGTTGAGCTTTGCGATCGCAGGGTCGTCCCACTTGGTGACCTTGCCGAGATAGATGTCGCCGAGCAGTTCACCCGAAAGAACCAGATCGCCAGGTGTCACGCCTTCGACGTTCACGACGGGGACGATCGCGCCCATCACCATCGGCCACTGCAGGAGGCCGTCCTTGTCGAGCTTGTCGGCCTTCAGCGGTGCGTCAGTCGCGCCGAAGGTCACGGTCTTGGCAAGGATCTGCTTGATGCCGGCGCCCGACCCGATCGACTGATAGTTCAGACCATTGCCGGTCTCTTTCTTGTAGGCATCAGCCCATTTGGAATAAACCGGAAACGGGAAGGTTGCCCCTGCACCGGTGATGTCAGCCGCCCTCGCCGGAAGCGAGAAGGCGGACGTCGAGGCGGCAACGAGGCCGGCGGCGACGATGGCCTTGAAGAAATTCATGTGTGGTCTCCCTCGTATCGAGCAGAGCGCAAATGCGCTCGTAGCGCCCGTCTAAGTGCGGTCGATGCTGGTTTTACGAAGGTTTGACGACAGTGGGATGACAGCGATAAGCCGTTGCAACCATTGACCTTCAGGCGACGGGAACCGCTTACGCCGGGGGAAACCCCGCCGTGAAGGTCGCGCCATGGCCGGACACGCTTTCGATCAGCAGGCGGCCGCGATGACGGTTCAGGATGTGTTTCACCAGCGACAGGCCGAGGCCGGTGCCGCCCTGGGCCCGGCTGTCACCGACGTCTACGCGGTAGAAGCGTTCGGTGAGACGCGGCAAATGCTCGGGCGCGATGCCGGGACCGAAATCCCGCACCACGACGCGGAATTCCGGCGCGCCGTCCGGCGAAACGTCCATCATCGATAACACCATGACTTTGCCGCCGGACGCGCCGTATTTCAGCGCGTTTTCGATCAGGTTCTCGAACAGCCGCAGCAGCTCCTCGCGATCGCCGGCGATCATCACCGGCGTGCTCGGCAATGCGACCTCGATTTCGACCTGACGCTCCACTGCCAACGGCTCGAGCCCATCGACAACCTGGCGTACGATCGGAATAAGGTCGACAAGCGTGTCAGGCCACACATGCGCCGACAATTCGACCCGCGACAGCGACAGCAAATCATCGATCAGCCGCGCCATGCGCGTCGCCTGCGCATGCATGATGCCGAGAAAGCGCTCGCGCGCCTTGGCATCCTCGCGCGCCGGGCCTTGCAGCGTGTCGATGAAGCCCGACAACGCCGCCAGCGGCGTGCGCAACTCGTGGCTCGCATTGGCGACGAAGTCGGCGCGCATTTCCTCGACCCGGCGCAACGGCGTCTGATCGTGGAACGTCAGAAGCATGCAATGATCGATGCCGCCGAACGCGGTTGGCACCGGAACCGGCGTGATGATCAATTCCATCCAGCGATCGACCGGAACATGGTTAAGATAGGTCGTCCGCCGCGTTTCCCGGGTCGCGATCGCCTCGCGCAACGCCGTGACGATCTCAGGCGATCGCAGCGCGAATTGCGCGAGTTCGTTCTTGCGCAACGCCGGCACAAGCTGCGCCGCCGCGACATTGAGATGGATGACGCGGCCGATCCGGTCGAGCAGCACGCTGGGATCCGGCATCCCGGCGATGATGGCATACGCCGCCGCAGTCTCCACCGGATTGGCGCCGAGCTCGGTTTCGCGCGGCGCGGCCGGATCGTGAACCCGCCAGGGCACCAGCGCCGCACCGACGATGCAGACAAAAGCAGCGATGGCGCGGGACGCCTGCAAGCCACCGAACACGGCAAGCGCAGCCAGCACGAGCCCGGCTACCAGCAGAATGAGTGCCGAACGGCGCAAGCGGTCCGGCCACGATGCGAACTTCCCAACGAACGCAGGCATCCGCGAAGCGGCTCCTTCCGCGGTCGCCTGAAGGCTGTCAGGCGCCGGAGTCGCCATGCTCCCTCAGACAGGACACTTTATCCGTTGGCCCGGCGCTCGACCCGGGCCGCGCATCACGCGCGCGCTTCAATCGCGCACTGATGACAATTTCCCGGAACGTCAGCAAGATTATAGAAATAACGAAGGGCACGACATAGTAAAGCAGCCGGAACAGCAGCATCCCGGCCAGCAGGTCCTTCTTGTCCATCTGCCAGAGGCCGACCAACATCGCGGCGTCGAACACACCGAGGCCGCCCGGCGAATGGCTCGCGAAACCGAGCAGAGTCGCGGACACGAAAATCACCGCGACAAAAACAAAGCCGACATTGGGCTGGTCGGGAACCAGCACATACATTGCGAGCGCGCAAAACCCCAGATCGACAATTCCGATAAGGATTTGCAGCAACGTCAACGGAGCGCCCGGCAGAACCACGGTCCACGATCCGCTGCCGACGCGACGCGGCCGGATTCCGACCCAGACCACGTACCCGATCAGACCGACAATGATCGCGATCGCTATCAGCCGATTGCACCAGGCCGGAAGCTGATCGATGCTCGTTGCGGCCCCCGGATGATAGGCGACGCCCAGCCCGAGCACAGCGGCGTTGCCGAGCCAAAAGGTGAGACCCGCCAGAAAGCAGACCTTCGCGACGTCGACCGCATTCAGTCCCCAGGCGGAATAGACGCGATAGCGCACCGCTCCGCCGGTGAAGACACTGGCGCCGACGTTGTGGCCGACCGAATAGCTGGTAAAGGCCGCGAAAGCCGCGATGCGGTAGGGAATATACGTGACACCGATCGCCCGCACCGCGAACAGGTCGTAGAATGTCAGGGTGAAATAGCCGGCGGCAACGAACAGGCCCGACAGCGCAATCATGCGCGGGTCGGTCCGCCGGATGGCCTCTATCACCTCGTCGACATCGATGTCCCTGAGGATATGGACGAGCACGTAGAACGCGACCACGATGATCGTGACGCTGATCGCAACACCGAGTTTGTGCAGGATTTGTTTTCGGCGCAGAACCGAGATTGCTCTGCGTATTGATCCTAGCATCGAGAACCTCGAATTGCGATCCACGGCGAAGCCATTCGCCGTTCCGCATTCATTCACGTGAACTGTGTCGTAGCGTGTTTCGGTTCCCAGTGGAATTCCGCCGGGGTTAACAAAGCCTTTTATTCCAACAAATTAGAGTGTCCCCGTCGATCCGCCGGACGCCGTTTGGCGCGAAACCACCCGGTTGCGCAACCACGAGCCGACCGCGCACCCTACGAGATAAGCCCCGAGCATCGCCAATCCAAGGTCGAGCCAGTAGCCGAACCGACCGGGAACAACATGCGTGAGCGCGGCGACAATCAGCGCCACAACCAATACCAACAGCCCCTGCGCAACCCGCTTTGTGACCCCCCGGCCGCGATGAACCACGGCGATCCAGCCCATCGCGAAACCCAGCAGCAGCGATCCAGCGAGCCAGCCCCAATGAAACACCGCCAGATATGCCATATCTTTACTGCCTCACAATGAAGTCAATGCGGCGATTCTTGGCCTTGCCCTCGTCAGTGTCGTTGGCGGCGATCGGCTGAGCACTGCCGTAGCCTATCGGCTTGAACCGATCCGCAGGCATCCCGGCTTTCACCAGGTAGTCCACGACCGCCTGCGCGCGCCTCTCGGACAGTGTCTGGTTAAAGGAAGCGTCGCCGTCGCTGTCGGTATAGCCGACGATCTCGATCGTGGCCGTCGGACAGCGCAGCGCGGTTTCCGTCAGCCGGTCCAGCAGACCGATGGAATCCGGATCCAGCGTGGCCTGGCCGGCTTCGAACTGAATCGTGCGCCTGCCCAGCAGATCGGCGAACAATTGCTGACAAACCGCCGGATCGACCGGGGCCGCCGCCGGTTTGACCGACACGTCCATTTTCGCTTGCCAGCCCCGCGGCAGGTCCTTGGACAGATCGGCGCGGAGCTGCCTGCCCGCTGCATCATACAGGGCATCGCCGGAGAGATCGACGTCCCGGTCGGAGACGACAAGTCTACCCGTCGACAACCGCGACAGCGATCCGAGCGCCCGCGTGACGACGGTATCGAACCCCGCCGGCGCACCGAGACTCGCCTTGAGCTTGTCGACAACCTTCTCACCGAACTTGCGGCCAGCGGATGCGACGATCGCCGCATGAACGGCATTGTCGGGCACATATCCGGTCAACGTCAGCGTCGCAGCAACCGGATCCTTGTTGGCCTCGAAGATATAGGGCGGGGCATGAATGTCGTTGGCGACCGAATATCCGTCCGGCAAGTTTTTCAACGCCGCTGCAATCGCCTCGCGGCCGCCCAGTTCGCGCGCCATGCCCGACAGGTTCACCGTCATATCGGAAATCGCGGCTTTGCCGGTCTTGAGCTTGCCTATCTCGCCGATCAGCAATACCGCCGTATTCTCAAACCGCGGCGGCGCGCCGCGTGATAAATTCATGCGATCGGCGACGTCGATGCCGGAAAACGTCGCACGCGCGGCATCCAGCAGCTTGTTCCTGACCACCGGCAACGGCGCGCTGCCGCTGAGCTTTACCTTTCCGACCCCGCGTTCGATGGTCCAGACAAACGGCTTGGCCTCGGCGACGAGCGCGGTGCGATCGTTGACTAGCCGCACACCCGGCACCGCCTCGACCGAGGCCACCGCGTTGCTGCGTTCCTGCTCCGAAAATGCCTCGGCGGAAAACGTAATGTCCCGGCCGGCGGCGCTGATTGTGGTCTTGTCGAGAACGCTGCCCTTAAGCGCGGCGGCAGCTTGGGCACTCAGATCGGCTTCCAGCGGACCTGTTGTCATCCAAGCGGCCACTGCCCAAAGGACGGCAAGGGGGATGACGCCCGGCCACCACTTGCTGCTCCACCTGAAAAATCCGCGCATTCGATACCCTGTGCCGCGCAAAAATCTGCCGGCTCGCCAGCGGACCGGATCGTGCAACCCGGACCGACATCTGAAGCGCACACGGGCAAAACCGGATGCTGATTCGACCGGCCGCGTGCTGGAAATGAAGAGAAAACAAACCCTTGCCGGGCTGTCAAACCGGAAATGGGGAGGAAGCCTGATCGCCGCCACCCAGGCGCCGGATAACCGTTTCTTCAACCGTTTCCGACTAAGACGTCATCAACAATAAGGGGTCGGCCGATCAACTCGATGAAGCAGTTCCGCAACACCGTCATTCGCGCCGGACTGGAGGCGCTGTATTTCAGCGGCGCTCATCATCTGCTGCGGCCGATCTTCGCAGGTACCGGAACGATCTTCATGCTGCACAACGTGCGGCCGCGCCGAAACAGCCCGTTCCAGCCCAATCGCCACCTGGAAGTGACTCCAGAATTTCTGCGCATGACCCTGGCCTATGTCCGGTCGCGCGGGATCGACATCGTGACCGCCGACGAGGTGCACCGCCGGCTGACCGAACGCGATTTCTCGCGACGGTTTGCGTGCTTTACCTTCGACGACGGCTACCGCGACAACCGCGATTTCGCGCTACCGGCGATGCGCGAATATGACGCGCCGCTCACTGTCTATGTCGCGAACGACTTCGCGGACGGAGCCGGCCGCCTCTGGTGGGTCACGCTCGAACGCATCATCGCCACCGCCGCCCGGATCGATGGCGCGATCGGCGATACCGCCGTAGGTCTCGACACCCGCACGGTCGAGGACAAGCAGGCAGCGTTCACTCAAATCCACGATCTGCTGCGCGCCCTGCCGGACGATCGCGACATCGCGCGCGAGATGAGTGGATTGTGCGCACGCTACGATGTCGATGAGGCCAGCATCAGCCGGGAATTGTGTCTGTCCTGGGACGAGCTGAAACCGTTCGCGGCCGATCCGCTGGTCACCATCGGCGCGCATACCGTCAGCCACTGCAACCTCGCAAAGCGAAGCGAGCAGCAGGCGCTTCAGGAGATCACCGTCAGCCGGACGCGGATCGAAGCCGTCTTGCAGCGTCCCGTCGTCCACCTCGCTTATCCCTATGGCGACCGCAGCGCTGCGGGGCCGCGCGAGTTCGCTTTTGCCAGGGCCGCGGGTTTCAATACCGCAGTCACCACGCGACCAGGAATGATCTTTCCCGAAAATGCGGAGCATCCGACGGCGCTGCCGCGAATTTCCCTCAACGGAAACTATCAGACCGCGCGCGTCCTACCGGTGCTGACATCGGGCGCCGCCACCGCCATGTGGAACGGATTCCGCCGCGTCGACGCGACGTAATAACCCGGCGAGAGAGGTGCAGAGCCATTCTGCTGCACAATGTCACGCCGCCGGGATGGCCTCCGGGCCGCTCCATGGCCGCGCCGGCGAGGCAAGACCGATCAGCCGCCCCTGGATGTAGTCGCAGCCCCAGTCACGCAGCATGACGGCGGATTGCTCGTCCTGAACCCACTCAGCCACCGTCTTGATATCGAGCCGCCGCGCCAGGTCGATCAGCGTATGCACGAAAGCCCGATCGTCTGGGGAGCGCGCGATATTCTGCACAAACGCGCCGTCGACCTTGACGATGTCCACGCCGAGCTTGCGCAGGTTCCGGAACGAGGTGTAGCCGGCGCCGAAATCATCGATCGCGATCTGGCTGCCGAAGTTCTTCAGCCGCGTGACGAATTCCCTGACATCGTCGATATCCTGAATTGCCACCGTTTCGGTAATCTCGACAATCAGGCGTTCGGCAACGCCGGGATGCGCGCCCATCAATGATTCGATCGCCGCCCACCAGTCGGCGTCCATGGTGGTCTCCGGCGAGATGTTGATGCTGAGCCGAACGCCGGGGGCTTCCGCAAGTTCGGCGATCACGAGCTCGAGCACGCGATGATCGACCAGGCGGATCAGGCCGAGCTTTTCCGCGACCGGCACCACGTCCGGCGCGAGCAGGAACTGCCCGTCCTGCTGGCGCATCCGCACCAGGCACTCGTAGAAGGCCGGCTCGCGCGTGCGTGCATCGACCACCGGCTCGAAGGCGGTGAGGATACGCCGCTCATTCAGCGCGGTGACGATCTCGTCGGTAACCCGGATGTTGGTCCGTCGCTGCGCGTCGCGCACGACATCGGGCCGCCACACCGCGAACGAACCACTGCGGCGACTTTTTGCGGCCTCGAGAACTTCCTGAGCCCGGTTGATCGCTTCGTCGGCGGTGCGCGCGTAACGCGGCGCCAGGACCGCGCCGATCGACGCGGTGACCGAGACCGGGCCGGATCTGGTCGGCACGATCTCGTCGCGAATGCCCGCAAGGAGCCGCTCCGCGGCGACGTTGACGTCGTCACCCGTGCAGTTCTTCAGAATCAGTCCGAACTTGTTTCCGGAGAAGCGGCCGAGCACGTCGCCGCTGCGCAAGCGCGTGCGGATACGCCTGACGATGTCGCCGATCACCTCATCGGCGACATCGAAGCCAAAAGCGTCGTTGATGCGCGCAAGATGGTCGATGCCGAGCAGCAAGAAAGCGAACGACGACCGGTAGCGCCAGGCTTCCTCGATCGTTGCCGCGAGCGCCGCCGTCAGATGCGTGCGATTAAGCTCGCCGGTCAGGGCATCGTTCCGCGACAGCCTGATAAGCTGCTCGTCCCGCGCGCGCCGCTCATTCTCGAGCCGCACGATACCTTCTGCGCGCACAGCCTTGCCGTCGGCGTCGGCGAACCAGCAACCGGACTCCTCGATCCAGAGCATCGGCGCCGAGGCGCTGGCGCGCACGCCGTATTCAATGCAATAGGGCACGCCCTCGCCGCGCCGTCGGGCGGGAGGCGTGGACAGCAAGGTGTCGGCGCGGATCGATCCCGATGGCTCGATCAGGGAGGCAAACCCGGCACCGGTTGCGAGGGAGGCAGGGTCGATATCCTGAAAGATCGACGCCACCTGTTCGGTCCAGGTGATGGCATCGCTTGCGATATCCCAGACGAACGCGGCCCGACCGAGCGCGGCAAGAATCTCCGACACCTGCGGCCAGTCCGCCGGTGCGTTGACGGCTTGCGACGCATCTGCGCCGGACGAGGGCTTGGCTGCCGGTGAAATGACGGATGTCACGGTCGCCTCGTTTTGGGACGCTGCCAGGTGATTCCTGTCTGGAGAATAGGACCTCCCCGCCGCCAAGCATAGCTCATAAACGCTTTGAAAAGGCGGTCATTTGCCGCCGAAACCGGGTCGCGCGGGTTTCAATGGTCTCCGGCACGGCCCTTGCGAGGCCAATCGCGAACGCGGACGTGATGTCCCGAAATAACACATTCCGACAGGGCGGGATAAAGATGATGATCGCGGAAACGGGGCGGATAACCGCAATCGCCGCCGGCGTGCGGGACGATGACATCGCGACAAGGCCCGCCGGCACCATGGCGGTATCCGTCATCGCGCCCGTCGCGCGCCCGCCTGTGTCGCGATCCATGGCGCGCCATGACGCGTTCTTTATCACGCAACTGATCGCGATGGCGCAGCACAGCCCCCAGACGCGGGTATTACGCCGCGCCGCGCCGCAGGTTGCGAACGCCGCCTATCATTCAACGAGCGACCGGGATCAAACTCGCGCACAAACAGCCCCGCGGTTGCTGCGGGTCGTCTGAACCCCGTGGTCCGATTCTAACCCTCGCATCCCGCATCAGCGAGCGCTTTGCGACCGTTACTTTGCGGATCATGCGCTAGCGCCGGGGCTGATCGGAAGGCGTCGGCGTCCCGCTGCCGGGCTGGATGTCGGCCGCCGGAATGTCCGGATGCTGCTCCGCGGTGGTCTCCAGGTGAACGATCACCGGCTCGGGCGCGCTCTTCAGAATCGGTTCGGCAACGGACGCAACCGTTGGAACGTCGGGGACAGGCGCCGGCGACGAAACAGATGCTGGCGCGGAAACGGGCGGCGAATCAAAACGGGGTGGTTCACGTGTCTCGGCTTCAGACGCCGGCTGCGCCGGCACGGCAACCGCGCGGGCGGGCCGCCGCGCGCGCAAGACGAGACCGGACAGGAAGTCGACCAGCGCCAGCAGCGTCAGCATGAAATAGATCGATGAACCGAATTGCGGCAGCATCACGAATTCCGCCGCAGCACCGGCGAACACCGCCAGCGACAGCAGATGGTCGGTGAGGTATTTGCCACCCGGGCGAAATCCCTTGATGACTTCGAGCAGCAGGAGAACGATGCCGAGCGCAAGCAGCACGTCGCCGAGCGTCACCGGCCATGCCACGCCCGACACCAGCGTCAATGTGAAAACGGGCTCCGTCAGCAGGACGCCCGGCATCAGGAAGACGATGATGTTGTAGATCGCGAGAGGAATCAGGAGCAGCGGGAAACCGATCACGGACATCGGCAAGGCCTCCTTCATTCAAGCGGGAGGGGTGAACTCGTGCCGAATCCACCCTGCCCTTCTCGCTCCTTCGAGGCCGGGCCTGCGTTGCCGGACCTGAGCCTGAAAATAAGGCCTAGGGTCAGGAGTCGCTCTTGGCCTTCAAAACCTGGCGGCCCTTGTACATGCCGGTCTTCAGGTCGAGATGGTGAGGGCGTCGCAGTTCGCCGGAATCCTTGTCCTCGGCGTAGGTCGGCTTGCTGAGCGCATCCGCCGAGCGGCGCATGCCACGCCGCGACGGCGATGTTTTTCTTCTTGGAACGGCCATATCCGGTGTCCTTGCAGGATGTTGTTGTCGGGTTTCCGGGTCTCGAAACGCTCATGGCTGGCACGCCCGGCCCCGAACGCACGAGCTAAATACTGATAAGGTCGGGCTTATAATGGAAGGAAAGCGCCAAAGCTAGGGCTGGAAACCTTCAAAATCACCGCAAACGCCTAGGAGCCACGACTGTCGCGCCAGCAACTGCGCAGTTCAGCGGCCTGCGCCCGGACCATGTAGGTTCCCGATAAGCGGCGAACTCCGGGACCGGGCTTTCGGGCGCTGCGCCTGACCGGATTGGGCAGGATCGAGGCCATCAGCGCGGCTTCCCGCGGCGTCAGACTGGCCGCGGAGCGCCCGAAGGCATAGCGGGAGCCGGCCTCAATCCCAAACTGGCCGCCCGGGCCCCATTCCGCGATATTCAGATAGATTTCAAGAATCCGCTGCTTGGGCATGACGGCATCAATCCACATCGCCAGCGGGAATTCGAGCGCCTTGCGGACAAAGCTGCGCCCCTGCCACAGGAACAGATTTTTCGCCACCTGTTGCGTGATGGTCGAACCGCCGCGCGTCACCTCGCCGTCCTCTGCATCGTCGATCACGTCGCGCAGCGAGTCCCAGTCGATGCCGTGATGGCTGCAGAACTTGGCATCCTCCGACGCAATCACGGAGCGCGGCAGTACGGGCGACATCGCCGCGAAATCGATCCACTGCCGCGACATCGGCGCGCCGGAGAATTTGCGCCACATCATCAGCGTCGAGACCGGATGGCCGGCCCGGTACAGCGGCGTCAGCAAATAGGGCAAAAGCAGCAGGCCGACGACGACCAGCACCGTGACACGGATCGCCCGCCGCATCAGGTCGCAGCGCCTTCGACAACGGACCGGCAGACGGGCTCACCCGGTCCGCAACGCAGACCGCGCATCAAATCGCTGTTGACGGCACCGAAGCCGGCGGAAGCGGGCATCGAAAACTCCTTCTTGCCGGATCATATCATAGTCGACCCCGCATATTGCCGGATCGGACGGAATTGACGAAGCCGGTGTCATGAACGATTGTCCGGCCAGATCGATTAGACGACTGTAAGCTTTGTCGTCATTCCCGAAGCCGACAGCGGCTACTTGGAGCCCTTTTTTGATGACGTCAGGACTTTCATCTGCCGATTTCGCAAAACGCCTCGACACAACGGCAGACGAGACCGAGGCCCTGCTGGGAAAATTGCTGTCCGATGCGGTCTTGCCTGACGAGATCACGCGCCCGAAGCGGCTGATGGACGCCATGCGCTATTCCTCGCTCGGCGGCGGCAAGCGGCTGCGGCCGTTTCTGGTGGTCGAAAGCTCGGCCGTGTTCGGCGTTCCGCGCGATGCCGCGTTGCTGGCCGGTGCGGCACTCGAATGCATCCATTGCTATTCGCTGATCCATGACGACCTGCCGGCGATGGACAACAGCGACCTGCGCCGCGGGCGGCCAACCCTGCACAAGACAACCGACGACGCCACCGCAATCCTCGCCGGCGACGGCCTGCTGACGCTCGCTTTCGACATCATCACCCGCGACGATGTCCACAAGGATCCGGCCGTCCGCCTGTTGCTGACGCGCGCGCTCGCCCGCGCCTCCGGTATCGGCGGCATGGTCGGCGGACAGATGCTCGATCTCGCCGGCGAAGGACGCTTCGGCGACCGCGAGCCGGTCGACGTCGCACGCTTGCAGCAAATGAAGACCGGCGCGCTGCTCCGCTTCGGCTGCATCAGTGGCGCGCTGCTCGGGCAGGCCTCGCAAAAGGACTATCAGGCGCTCGATACCTACGGCCGCGCGCTCGGCGAAGCCTTCCAGATCGCCGACGACCTACTGGATGTCGAGGGCGATGCGGCTGCGCTCGGCAAGCCTGCTGGCGCCGACGCGGCGCTGGGCAAGACCACTTTCGTCACTCAACTCGGCATCGACGGCGCAAAGAAACGCGTCCGCGACCTTCTGGCGAAGGCGGACGAAGCGTTGTCGGCATTCGGCGGGCGCGGCGACGTGTTGCGCGCCGCCGCGCATTTTGTTGCCGACCGCAAGAACTGAAGGCAGCGATGGCAGGCAAGGATACCGACGAGGAATTCTTGCTTCGCTTCAAAAAGATGCCGGCGCCGGTGCGCGTCGTCTATGCCCGGCCGCGCACCTTCATCGCCTTCGCCGTCGGCATCGTCGCGTGCCTGCTGCTGCCCCATTCTCTGCGGCTGGTAACGCGGCTCCTGATCGGCTGGGACGTCTTCACCGCGCTCTATCTTATCCTGGTTTTCACGGTGGTGTTCGGCAGCGGCCTTTCCCACATCCGCCGCAACGCCCGGCTTCAGGACGACGGCCGCTTTGTGATCCTGCTGGTGACCGCGATCGGCGCATTCGCCAGCATCGCCGCGATCGTGTTCGAGCTTGGCGATCATAACCATAGCCCGCCGGAACTGACGCTGGCGACGCTGACCATCGTGCTGTCCTGGGCGGCCGTGCACACCACCTTCGCGCTGCATTACGCGCACGAGTATTATCGCGGGACCAAACCCGGCGGTCTGCAATTTCCGAGCGGCGATCAGCACGAGGACGCCGACTACTGGGATTTCGTCTATTTCTCGTTCGTGATCGGGATGACCGCGCAGGTGTCCGATGTCGGTATCACCGACAAGATCATCCGCCGCACCGCGACGGCGCATGGCGTGATCTCATTCGTCTACAACACCGCGCTGGTGGCGCTGATGGTCAATATCGCGGCGAGCGCGATCTGACCTAACACGCTTATCAGTTGCAGATTTCCATATTGCTGCCGCCCCCGAGAAGGCCGCCGCCCTGCACGGTGGAGCGGAACTCGATCCGGCAGCCGCGCTTGATCGGGTGGCAGGTGTGATCGTCGCAGACGATGCCGCCTTGCTCCGACCTCGCGCTCGCGCGGCTCGGCCGCCTCGGCGCGGCGGCCCGCGGCGCAGCGAGTTCATCGTCGAATCTGTCGCGACCGGCCCCGCGGAGCCGGCGCTCCTCGCGATCACGTGACGCGGAAGGCGTCTTACGTTCCTTCCGGGCGACGCATTCGTTGTCATCGTTGAGCACCTTGCCTTCGCCACAGGTGATCTTTGCGCAATCGCCGCCATCGGCCTTGTAGCCGTGACGGCAGATCAGCGGGCAGACGCGCGCCGTCTTGGCCTTGATGACGCCGAGCGTATCGAGGCTGGCAAACTGAACGTTCAGCTTCGCACCGGCATAGCGATTGAATTTTTCCAGCGAGACCCGGGAGGTCTTGTTCCACTCGCCGTCAGCCGATCCGTCGTAGCAGCCGACGCGCCGCAATTCGGTCTGCACTGATCTGTTGATCTCAATGGCCGACAAGGCCGGTTGCACGACAGGCTCGGTGGACGGGGTCAGGGAGGCAGTCTGTTGGGCCGGCGCCGGAGACGACGTGCCTGGCGACGCAGGCGCACCAGCCTGACTCGGGCTGCGGTCCTGCGAGCTCGAAGCCACTACCGCCCCCTTGGAAACCGAGGCGTTGGCGGCGCGTTCGGCGGCTTCGCGGGCCTGCTCCGCCGCATCCACTTTCGCCTGCTCGATCCGCTTCGCCTTTTCGGCGGCGATCCGCGCGTCTTCGGCCACCTTGGCCGCAGCTGTCGCCTTGGCGAGATCGCCCTGCTTCGCACTTTCAGCCGCGAGGCGTGCCTTTTCCTCCGCCGTCTCGCGTGCCTTCGCGGTGGCGACGAGACGCGCATCCTCCGCGCCGATCTTGTCGATCTGGCCTTTGGCGAGATCGGCATAGAAGCCGGTCGGATAGCTCTTCAGGAACGTGTCCCATGCAGAGCGCGTCCCAAGCTGCAGCGACAGTTCGTAATCGCGACGAATGTCGGCCCGCGCATCGGCAACGGGAGCGGCCGTCGCGGGAGGCGCGACCTTGGCTGGCACCAGCGGCACGTCCTCGCCACCGAGCGAACCATAGACATACGGCTCCTGCCGGTTGTTGGTGACCTTGAGCACGTCGTCGCGCACGAAGCCGAACGCCTTACGCACGTCGAGTCCTGGCGTCGTGATATGTTGCACCAGCGCGTCGGTGAACGGACTGTGCTTGCTGTCGCCGTCGGCGGCAGTCGAGCCGGCCTTGGCCGCGTAGGCGATCAACGTATTCGGCGAGGTCGGCTCCACCTTGGCGAGGCCGCGCCCGATCGAACGCATACTGACCTTTTTCATCGTCTTGCTGAAAGGATTGTCTCGGCATGCATCGAGAATGACCAGCCGCAACTGCTTGGCCGATTCCACAGCGACCAGCACGCGATCGAGCGACACGGCTTCGTCGTAGACATCGGTGTCGCGCTGAAGCGCCGCGTCGACCGGAATCAGATAGTTCGTGCCCTCCACCTCGATACCGTGGCCGGCATAGTAGATCACGGCCATGTCGGCGTTGCGCGCCTTGTCGCCGAAGTCGCGCAGCGCCCGCCGCATAGCGGCCCCGGTCAGATCGTGGCGAGCCTCGACCACGTCGAAGCCAGCCTGTTTCATGGCCTCGGCGAAAGCGGCCGCGTCGTTGTCGGGATTGGTGAGTTGCGGAACGTTGCGGTATTCCGAGTTGCCGATCACCAGCGCCACGCGGGTCGCCGCCGAAGCTGGCTGACAAATCAGCCCCGAAACTGCGACAAACAAAAATCCGAACAAACCGAGATATCGTCGCAAGGTCATGGCAGCACGTCCTGATCTTTTCTTCATACCACACTCACAGGGTTACCCGAAATCAAGGCCCGGCTTTGTGAGCCACGTCACAAACAGCAGAACCGGCTGCGAGCGGCGCATCCGTGAAGTCCGGACGAACCATCGGCGCACACGAATAGGACGACGGTAGCCCGCGAAACGTTCAACCGGCCGGTCGGCGCCCGCAAGCCGCTTCCTGAACAATCCCAAAGGATCGACATTGTTGACCCCACCGCTGTTCCACGCCATCTGAGGAATAGGGGCACCCGTGCGCATGACCGAAACCTTCCTGGCATCCCTGCTCGTTCTCACCGTCCTAGCCGCATCGGCAGCGCTTGCCCGACGGCTGGTGACGGCGCCCGCCATCGTGTTCCTGGTGGTCGGCATCGTGCTGGCGTTCGTGCCGGGTCTTCCGCCCATCGAAATGCAGCCGGAAAGCGTGTTGCTGATGGTGCTACCGCCGCTGATCTATTCGGCCGGCGTCTCCATGAGCTGGCGCGAATTCAAGTCCAACCTGCGGCCGATCACGCTGCTCGCGATCGGCTGCGTAATCTTCACGACATGCGCGGTCGCCGCTGCGACACACTGGCTGCTCGGCCTGCCCTGGGGCGTCGGCTTCGTGCTCGGCGCCATCGTCTCGCCGCCCGACGTGGTCGCGCCATTGGCCATCGCCAAGCGCCTGCATTTGCCGCACAGGATTCTCGTCATCCTCGAGGGCGAAGGCCTCGCCAACGACGCCACCGCGCTGATCCTCTATCGCTTCGCCGTGCTGGCGGTCTCGACCGGCACGTTCTCGCTGCCATCCGCCGCCGGATCGTTCGTCCTCATCCTGCTCGGCGAAATCGCGTTCGGGATCACTGTCGGCTGGCTCAGCCTGCGGCTGCGCCAGTGGGCCCATGATGCGCGGGTGGAAATCCTGCTGTCGCTGCTGACGCCCTATCTCGCCTACTGGGTTCCCGAACATCTCGGCGGCTCCGGCGTGATCGCCACCGTCGCCGCTGGCCTCTATGTGAGCTGGAACGGACCACTGCTGATCTCCGCGGCAACGCGGCTTCAGGGCATCTTCTTCTGGGATCTAGCGATCTGGCTGATCGAGGGCGTGCTGTTCCTGCTGATGGGCTTTGAAGTCCGGGTCTTGATAGAAAAAGCCAAAGCGGTTCCGATCAACGAGGTGCTGGTAGCGATCGCATTGACGTCGGCCATCGTGATCGCCGCGCGGTTCTTGTGGGTGTTCCCCGGCACCTACCTGACGCGCATCCTGAGCGCGCGAATCCGGCGCCGCGACCCGACGCCATCATGGCGTTACATCGTCATCATCGGTTTCACCGGCATTCGCGGCATGGTGTCGCTCGCGGTCGCCCTCGCATTGCCGCTGACGCTTCCGAGCGGCGAGGCATTCCCCTATCGCGACCTCATCCAACTGACGAGCTTCGGCGTGATTTTCGTGACGCTGTTCGGCATCGGCCTGACGCTACCGCTCGTTGTCAAGCTGCTCGGCATCTCGAAACACGGCCACCGCGAGGCCCTGAACGAGCGCGAGGCCGAGATCGCTGCGCGGCGCAGCATCATCGCGGCCGCGCGAGATGCCCTCAACACCATCATCGCCGAACGCAAGCTGCCCGAAGGCCTCGCCAAATTTCTCGAGGCGCGGCACGAAACCCGGATGCGGGCATTGCCCGATCCGCCACGCGAAGGCGACGAACATTCGCCGGCAACGAAGGGGGCATCCATGGTGCGGGAGATCATCACCATCGAGCGCACGCATCTGCACAAGCTGTTGCGCGAGGGCAAGATCACCGACGAGACCCGCCGCCGCATCGAGCGCGACCTCGACCTGGAAGAAGCGGTCGTCGACAATCGGGAAAAGAACACGCCACTATGAGGGATACACCGTAGCATTCCCTCAAAAAACGCCGGCTGAGAAGCTGGTGTATTTATCTCAAGTAGTTGAGACGCAACCTACTCCACCGCCGTCACCGCTTCAGCCGGCGCCTTTGCGCCGCTGCCATAGCGCTGCTCGATGTAATCGATGACGAGCGTCTTGAAATCCTGCGCGATCGCGGGACCGCGCAGCGTCTTGAACTTCTTGCCGTCGACGAAGACCGGCGCCGCCGGCGCTTCGCCGGTGCCCGGCAGCGAGATGCCGATATCGGCGTGCTTGGATTCGCCGGGACCGTTGACGATGCAGCCCATGACCGCGACGTTGAGCTGCTCGACGCCGGGATACTGCGCCTTCCAGTTCGGCATCTCGTCGCGGATGAAATCCTGGATCGATCGCGCCAGTTCCTGGAACGTGGTCGAAGTGGTTCGCCCGCAGCCGGGACATGCCGCGACGAGCGGCACGAAGGTACGGAAGCCCATGGTCTGCAACAGTTCCTGCGCGACCTGAACTTCCAGCGTGCGGTCGCCGCCGGGCTCGGGCGTCAGCGAGATGCGGATGGTGTCTCCGATGCCCTGCTGCAGCAGGATGCCAAGCGCGGCGCTCGAGGCGACGATACCTTTCGAGCCCATGCCGGCCTCGGTGAGACCGAGATGGATCGCGTAGTCCGAACGCGACGCCAGCGTCTGGTAGACGGCGATCAGATCCTGCACCGCCGAAACCTTGGCCGACAGGACCATCTTGGTCTTGGGCAGGCCGATCTCCTCGGCGCGCTTGGCCGACAACAGCGCGGACTGCACCATCGCCTCGCGTGTCACCGCGCGGGCATCGAGCGGCGCCGCCGACTTCGCATTCTCTTCCATCAGCTTGGTAAGCAGCTCCTGATCGAGCGAGCCCCAGTTGGCGCCGATCCGCACCGCCTTGCCGTACTTGATGGCCATCTCGACGATGTCGGTAAACTGGCTGTCCCGCTTGTTCTTGAAGCCGACGTTGCCAGGATTGATGCGATACTTGTCGAGCGCCTCGGCACAGGCCGGATATTCGGCCAGCAGCTTGTGGCCGATGTAGTGGAAATCACCGATCAACGGAGTGGTGATGCCGCGCTTGCGCAAACCGTCGCGGATATGCGGCACAGCGGCGGCGGCCTCGTCGCGATCCACGGTGATGCGGACCATTTCCGAACCGGCGCGCGACAGCGCAGCAACCTGAGCGATCGTACCTTCGACGTCGGCGGTGTCGGTGTTGGTCATCGACTGCACCACGATCGGCGCACCGCCGCCGACGGCGATATTGCCGACCATTACCTGCGTGGTTTTGTGCCGTGGGCTTGGGCCTGCGACGTCGTTCAGCAACGGATTTTCCAGCTTGTTCATGGGTCTCAAATATCAGGTTTTTGTGAGTTTCAGCAACGGATCAATGGCCAGCGGAAAGGCCCGTTAACGAGATTAAAGATCGCTGATAGCGCCGCGACGCCGAAAGCGGGCGTCAGTTGGTCCTGCATGATGACATAGCCAGCCGCGACGCCAAACAAAGGGGTGATGACGGCAAAAGCCGGCAATTTGCTGGCGGAACGGGTCTTAACCATTGAAAACCATATTAAAAATGTAGCCCGGCCATCCGGATCGCTTGACAGGCCATCAGCGACATTGCCAACGGCTCGGGTTGTCTGAACTGG
Source organism: Nitrobacter sp. JJSN (assembly GCF_051912485.1). GTDB lineage: Bacteria > Pseudomonadota > Alphaproteobacteria > Rhizobiales > Xanthobacteraceae > Nitrobacter. The sequence continues at coordinate 3,077,175 of NZ_CP196822.1, forward strand.
CGAACTCTCAAATCACTCCACTAAGCCGCGGTCTGGCAATGCGCGCAGGTGCCGGTGATTTCGACCACAGACAGCTTTGGTGCGAAACCCGTGGCGCGTGCGGCGTCGTTCAGACTCTGCGCCACGCGGCTTGCCGGAATTTCGCCGACCGATCCGCATTGCTCGCAAATCAGAAACGCCACCATCGCGCTCTCATCATGGTCATGTCCGCAGGCCAGGAACGCATTGCGGCTTTCGATGCGGTGAACGAGACCGTTCTCCATCAGGAAATCGAGCGCGCGATAGACAGTGATCGGCGCCGGGCGCGGCATCGATTTCGCCAGCTCCTCGATCACTTCATAGGCGCCAAGCGGCCGATGGCTCGACAGCAGCGCCTGCAATACCTGGCGTCGGATCGGCGTGAACTTCTGCGCACGCCGCGCACAAATCTCCTCCGCATGGCTGATCGCCTCCGCGGCGCAGCGGTCGTGATCGTGCCCCGGCACGGGGAATGTCGGTCTGGTCGCTGTCATCTGACACCCATCTAACCCGTTTGAGCCAGCTTCGCCCCCTATTTCAGCAGCGTCGTCCGTGACAATTTCGCGGCGCTCAATTTGTTGCAGTGCAACATAATGACCCGCTCGGAGCATCGTTGGGACATAAGCTGACCTCGCGGGCGGAGCCATGACGCCTATGCAGGTCAGCCTTCTCATCCCTGCGATGGCACTTATTCATAAGCTTGCATATTATAACGAGTGTTAGGAGTGTCGATATGCCGGACCGATCGACCGACAGTGACTTTCTGTTCACCCTGTTCGAGTTGCAACGCCTGCTCCGGCTCTTCGCCGACAAGCAGGCCTCGCGCTACGGCCTGAACCGCGCGCAGTGGGCGGTACTCGCCAAACTGGAGCGCACGGAAGGGCTGAAGCAGGCAGATGTCGCCGAGTTGATGGAAATGCAGCCGATCACGCTGACGCGATTGATCGACAAGCTCTGCAAGGCCGGTCTGATCGAGCGACGCGGTGACGAAACCGATCGCCGCATCAATCGTCTTTACCTGACCAAGGCCGCGCGGCCTTTGCTGGCGAAGCTCGCCGTGCTGCGCAGCGAAATCACCCGAGCCGCGCTCGCCGATCTCAGCGTCTCCGACGCCCATCGTCTGATCGAGCAACTCGAAACCGTGAAGGACAACGTCCGCAACGCGCTGCAAGGCGGCGCGCTGGTCGACAGTGATAATGCGAAAGAGCAGCGCTATGGCTGAGCCGGCCCTGAAATTTCCGCCTGACCAGAAAGTCGGTCCTGTGGAGCCGCCGCCGATCGCGGATGCCAAGCCGCGCCAACAGTTGCTGGCTTCAATACGCCGCTACCGCCGACCGCTGCTTCTGGTCGTGCTGCCGCTGATCGCGCTGATCGGCGGGCTGACGTTCTACCTGTCCGGCGGCCGCTATGTGACCACCGACGATGCTTATGTGGGGGCGCAGAAGGTTCTGATCACGCCTGAGGTCTCCGGCAAGATCGACAGCGTTACGGTGAAGGAGGGCCAGCACGTCAAGACCGGCGATCTGCTGTTCGAAATCGATCCCGTGCCGTTCCGTTTGGCCGTCCAACAGGCGGAAGCGAAGCTGAACGACGCAACGATCGAATACAACACGCTAAAATCAAACCTCGCCAATTATGCCCAGACCGTGGCGCTCGCCCAGCAGAGCATCGACGTCAAACAACGTGACGTCGATCGCAAGACGACACTCGTGAAAAGCAACTCCGGTTCGCGGCTGGATCTCGACAATTCCATCAGCGCTCTGGTGCAGGCACAGGGCGTGAACCAGGTTCTGGAGCAGCAGATCTCCAATGCGCGCAACAAGCTGCTCGGCGATCCAGATCTGCCGCTCGAGAAATTCCCGGCCTATGCGCTGGCCAAGGCCGCCCTGGTCGACGCGCAGCGTAACCTTGCGAATACGAAGCTGCACGCACCGATCGACGGCATCGCGACGCAGGTCGACAACATTCAGCTCGGCCGTTTCGTTGCCGCGGGAACGCCAGTGTTTAGCGTCGTCGATCTCGACCACCCCTGGGTCGATGCGAATCCCAAGGAATCCGACTTCACCTACGTGGCCATCGGGCAACCCGTCACCCTCTCCATCGATTCCTTTCCCGATCATGTCTTCAAGGGCACGGTGGGATCGCTCAGTCCCGGCACCGGCGCCACATTCGCGATCCTGCCGCCGCAGAACGCCACCGGAAACTTTGTGAAGATCGTGCAGCGCATTCCTGTCCGAATCTACTTCGACAAGGACGACGCCCAGGTGGCCAGGCTGAAATCCGGCATGAGCGTCTACGTGTCGATCGACACCAACCATCATCGCTCGCTCGCGGGCCTGCTCGGCCTGTCACGCGCGAAGCAGGACTAGTGTGGTGGTTCAGAAGTTCGCTTCATTTTCTCTGTGAGCACTTCAAGCGAACTTCTGAACCTAAACCACACTAGAGTTATAAATTTGCTAGTGCCCTTTCGAATCTGAAGTTCGCTCCGGAAGGCGTTGCACCATGAGGCGAACTTCAGATTCAGGGCACTAGAGCGATGACAGCGACCGCCGCGCAATCGGCCACGGTTCCGGGACTGCGCCGGAACATGGTGACGATCTGCGCCATGACCGCGACCATCATGCAGGCGCTCGACACCACGATCGCCAACGTCGCGCTGCCCTATATGCAGGGCTCGCTGTCGGCGTCACAGGACCAGATCAACTGGGTGCTGACGTCCTACATCGTGGCAGCGGCCATCATGACCGCCCCGGTCGGATGGATCGCCAACCGCTTCGGCCGCAAGCGTATCTTCATCCTCTGCTCGGCCGGATTCACCATCGCATCGGTGATGTGCGGGCTGGCGCAGGACATCACCCAGATGGTGCTGTTCCGTTTGCTGCAAGGCGTGTTCGGCGCCGCGCTGGTGCCGCTGTCGCAAGCAGTGATGCTCGACACCTATGCGCTGCATGAGCGCGCCAAGGCGATGGCGATCTGGGGCATGGGCGTGATGATGGGGCCGATCATGGGCCCCTCGCTCGGCGCATGGCTGACCGAGACCTATAGCTGGCATTGGGTATTCTTCGTGAACCTGCCGTTCGGCATCGTCACGGTGGCGGGCCTGCTGATCTTCATGGACGAAACCAAGCTCAACACCGGGCTGCAATTCGACTGGTTCGGCTTCAGCGCGCTTGCCGTCGGCATCGGCGCACTGCAACTGGCGCTTGATCGCGGCGAGCAGCTCGACTGGCTGGAGTCCTGGGAAATCACAATCGAGTTCGTCGTCTCGGCTGTCGGATTCTACTATTTCCTCGCGCACTCGTTCACCACCAAGAGGCCGTTCGTCCAGTTCGCGATCTTCAAGGATCGCAACTTTACAACCGCCCTCATCTTCATGGCGGTGATCGGCGTGGTGCTGTTCTCGACCATGGCGCTGGCCTCGCCGCTGTTCCAAAACGCTTACGGCTACCCGATCCTGACCGCCGGACTGCTACTCGCGACGCGGGGCGGCGGAACGTTTGTGGCCATGATGATGGTCGGCCGCCTCATGACCTATTTCGAAGCGCGGACCCTGATCGCTGTCGGCCTCGCGCTGATCGCGATCACGCTCTACGACATGACCGGGTGGACCGCCGATGTTGCCGCGCGAACCATCGTCATCAACAGCATCGTTCAAGGTTACGGTATCGGCCTCGTCTTCGTGCCGATGACCACCGCGGCCTTCATGACGCTGCCCGACCATTTGCGTACCGACGGCACCTCGGTGCTAACGCTGGTGCGCAACGTCGCGAGCTCGATCGGCATTTCCATCGTCATCGCACAACTGACGAGCGGTACCACCCGTGTCCATGCCGTGCTGGCAGAGCACGTCAACCCGTTCAATGACGCACTGCAGATGCCGAATGTCGCAAGCGCCATCAACCTGAACACGGACATGGGCCGTGCGATGATGGACCAGATCGTCAGCGCGCAGGCGCAGATCATCGCGTTCTCGCAGGACTTCGAGCTGGTCGCGCTGGTGACGATCTGCGCGATTCCGCTGGCGCTGATGTTAAAATCGACCAAGGCGGCGATGCGCGCGCCGTCCCCGGATCATGCCGCGGTGATGGAATAGGACGAATACCCTCGCGATCTGCGCAACCGCGAACCGATGCGTGGAAAACACGCACGGTCGCCGCAATGCCATAGGAACCGGCGCCGAAACTTTGTAGTTTCCCGCCATGACGATCCAGCGCGCCGGCCCGACATCGCCGAACCCCGCCGCCCCCGCCGAGGCAGCGCGGGTCACGCCGATGATGGAGCAGTACCTTGAAATCAAGGCCGCCAATCCTGGCCTGCTACTGTTCTACCGGATGGGCGATTTCTACGAGCTGTTCTTTGAGGACGCCGAAATCGCCTCCCGCGCGCTCGGCATCACGCTCACCAAGCGCGGCAAGCATCAGGGCGCGGACATCCCGATGTGCGGCGTTCCGGTTGAACGCTCGGACGATTACCTGCATCGGCTGATCGCAGCCGGCCACCGCGTTGCCGTGTGCGAGCAGACGGAGGATCCGGCCGCAGCGCGCAAGCGCGGCAACAAGAGCGTGGTTCGCCGCGATGTGATCCGGCTCGTCACACCGGGAACACTGACCGAAGACACGCTGCTCGATGCCAGGGCCAACAATTACCTGCTGGCGCTGGCGCGTGCGCGGGCATCTTCCGGAGGCGATCGCATCGCGCTGGCCTGGATCGACATCTCAACGGCGGAGTTCATGGTGACCGAATGCGGCACCGGCGAACTCGCAGCAACGCTCGCGCGCATCAATCCCAATGAAGTGATCGTGTCCGACGCGCTTTATGGCGACGCGGACATGAGCGCGCTGCTGCGCGAATTGCCGTCGGTCACGCCGCAGACCCGTGACGTGTTCGACGGCGCAACCGCCGAGCGGCGGCTATGCGATTATTTCGCGGTTGCCACCATGGACGGCCTCAGCGCCATGTCGCGGCTGGAAGCGACCGCCGCCGCCGCTGCCGTCACCTACATCGACCGTACCCAGATCGGCAAACGGCCGCCGCTCTCGCCGCCGTCGCGCGAAGCCGCCGGCAGCACTATGGCGATCGATCCCGCCACCCGCGCCAACCTCGAACTGACGCGCACGCTCGCAGGCGAGCGGCGCGGCTCGCTGCTTGACGCCATCGACCGCACAATGACGGCGGCGGGGTCGCGGCTGCTGGCGCAGCGGCTGGCAGCGCCGCTGACCGATACCGCCGCGATCGTGCGGCGGCTCGACGCCGCTGCCACCTTCACATTCGACAGCGCGGCGCGCGACGACATCCGCGCCACCCTACGGACGGCGCCCGACATGTCGCGGGCATTGGCGCGGCTCTCGGTCGGGCGCGGCGGCCCACGCGACCTCGCGGGCCTGCGCGACGGCATCATGGCCGCCGATCAGGCGCTGGCGCGGCTTTCGGCGTTCCCCGATCCGCCGCAGGACATCGCCGCGGCCATGCAGGCGCTGCGGCGGCCGTCCCGCGAGCTTGCGCGCGAACTCGGCGATGCGCTGGCCGAAAACCTGCCGCTAATGAAACGCGAAGGCGGCTTCGTCCGCGAGGGTTACGAACCGACGCTCGACGAAGCACGAAAACTGCGCGACGATTCACGCCTCGTCGTGGCCGCGATGCAGGCGCGCTACGCCGAGGAGACCGGCGTCAAGACGCTCAAGATCCGGCACAACAATGTGCTCGGCTATTTCGTCGAGGTGACGGCGCAGCACGGCGACAGGCTGATGAGCGCGCCGCTCAATGCCACCTTCATCCATCGCCAGACGCTGGCCGGTCAGGTGCGATTCACCACCTCGGAGCTCGGCGAGATCGAAGCCAGGATCGCCAATGCCGGCGACCGTGCGCTCGGCCTCGAACTCGAGATTTTCGACCGGCTCGCTGCGATAGTAGTGGAAGCCAGCGACGACCTGCGCAATGCGGCGCACGCCTTCGCACAACTGGACGTCGCGACATCGCTCGCAAAACTCGCGACCGACGAGAATTACACCCGGCCGGAGGTCGACACCTCGCTCGGCTTCGCCATCGAGGGTGGCCGGCATCCGGTGGTCGAACAGGCGCTGAAGCGCGCCGGCCAGCCGTTCATCGCCAACGCCTGCGACCTGTCGCCGGGCCCAAGCCAGACCTCGGGACAGATCTGGCTGCTCACCGGCCCTAACATGGCCGGCAAATCGACGTTCCTGCGCCAGAACGCGCTGATCGCACTGATGGCCCAGATCGGCAGCTTTGTGCCGGCGACGCGCGCGCGCATCGGCATGATCGACCGGCTGTTCTCGCGGGTCGGTGCCGCCGACGATCTGGCGCGCGGCCGCTCGACCTTCATGGTCGAGATGGTAGAAACCGCCGTCATTCTCAATCAGGCGTCGGAACGCGCGCTCGTCATCCTCGACGAAATCGGGCGCGGCACCGCGACCTTCGATGGCCTGTCCATCGCATGGGCGGCGATCGAGCATCTGCATGAAGCCAACAAGTGCCGTGCATTGTTCGCGACGCACTATCATGAGCTCACCGCGCTGTCGGCAAAGCTGCCGCGGCTGTTCAACGCCACCGTGCGGGTCAAGGAATGGCACGGCGAGGTGGTGTTCCTGCACGAGGTGCTGCCCGGCGCTGCCGACCGTTCCTACGGCATCCAGGTGGCAAAGCTCGCCGGACTGCCGCCGTCCGTGATCACCCGCGCCAAATCGGTGCTGGCCAAACTGGAGGCGCAAGATCGCGGATCGACCGTGCGCGCGCTGGTGGACGATCTGCCGCTGTTCGCGGTCCCGTCGCGCGCCGCAGACGAATCCGCGCCGCCGAGCGAGGCCTGGCAACTGATCGAGGCGCTGAAAGCGTTGCACCCGGACGAGATGTCGCCGCGCGATGCCTTGGAGGCGCTCTATGCGCTCAAGGCAAAGCTGCCGAAGCCATAGTCGGCGCGTGAACCTCGCGCGATATGGAAGGAATGCCGCTGAACAGTTCCGCTAAAGCGCCTGCACCCGATCGGCCCACTGATGCGGTTGCTAACGCAATTCTCGAAGCGCACTGTTAGCGCCATGTCCCGAAATCTCCCTTCCACCGTCGATGTCGCCATTGTCGGCGCCGGCGCCGCCGGGCTCGGCGCGGCCGACGCGCTAAAAGACTCCGGCCTCTCCGTTATCGTTCTGGAAGCCCGCGACCGCTTGGGCGGACGCGCCCATACCATCGTCCCCGCGCCCGGCATCGTCTTCGATCTCGGCTGCGGCTGGCTGCATTCGGCCGACGAAAACTCATTTGTCGGAATTGCACAACAACTGGGCATCGAGATCGACACCACTCATCCACCGTGGAGTGAGGAAAGCTTCGGCGACGTGTTTCCGCCGCGCGAACGCGCCGAGTTTATCATGGCGCTGAATGCGTTTTACAATCGCACCGAACGCGCCGCGCAGCGCAGCCGCGACGCCGCCGCCAGCACCTGTCTCGATCCCGACAATCCCTGGAATCCGATGATCAACGCGGTCTCGACCTATGTAAACGGCGCTGAACTCGACCGCATATCGGTCAAGGACTCCGAGGCCTATCACGACACCGGGATCAACTGGCGCGTCCGCCGCGGCTACGGCGCGCTGATCGCGGCCTACGGCCGGCCCTGCCCGATCGCGCTGAACACACGGGTGTGGCGCATCGATCATTCCGGCCGGCGCATTCGCATCGAAACGTCGAAAGGCACACTTTCGGCAGCGCAGGCGATCGTGACGGTGCCAACCAACCTGATCGCGAACGAATCGATCCGCTTTCACCCCGAGCTGCCCGCGAAAGTGGATGCCGCAGCCGGTCTGCCGCTCGGCGTCGACGACAAGGTGATGCTCGCGCTGGACGACCCCGAAAGCGTGTTTCCGAAAGACGGCAGCCTGCGCGGCGCGACCATGCGGACGAAGATGGGCACCTACCACCTGCGCCCATTCGGCCAGCCCTGCATCGAGGGATTTTTCGGCGGCAGCTTTGCGCGCGAACTGGAAGACGCAGGCGATGAAGCGTTCGCCGCGCAGGCGATCGACGAGATCGTGGCGCTGCTCGGCTCGGATTATCGCAGCAAACTAAAACCGCTGGCGGAATCGCGCTGGGCTCGGGATCCGTTTGCGTTGGGGGCGTATTCCCATGCGTTGCCCGGCCATGCGGGCGCCCGCGCTACGCTCGCAGCGCCAGTCGACAACCGGCTGTTTTTCGCGGGCGAGGCCACCTCGCCGAACTTCTTCTCCACGGCACACGGGGCGCGCGACAGCGGCGAGCGGGCGGCGCGGAAGGCGATGGACGCGGCGCGGTTACCGAAACGGTGACGCGAAGCATTCTCGCGATGTGACTTGTCGTATCATTCGTGCCGGCGGTTTCCTCCGATACCTTCGCGCGGTTGCTGGGCCAATCAAGCTGTCCCCTTTCGGTACAAAACGTCGCACCCGTGATGCCGAGAATCCACATTTTAACCTTTAATTAACGATGGACCTTGAAGAGCGCGCGCCGACTTGCTTTGATCTGGTCATGAGCACGACCCTGATCGAACTCCGACCGGCCAAGGTCGCGGATGCATCCGCGGTCGCGGCGACGCATGACGAATCCTGGCGTTCGGCCTATCAGGGCATTATTCCCGGCGCGGAACTGGAGAAGCTGATCAATCGGCGCGGCCCGCACTGGTGGGACAGCGCGATCCGCAAGGGCAGCCGTGTCAGCGTGCTGGTGTTCGGCGACAAAGTCGCCGGCTATGCGAATTATGGCCGCAACCGCGCCCGCAGCCTGCAGTACGAGGGCGAAATCTACGAACTTTACCTGCGCCCCGAGTTCCAGGGTCTTGGCTTCGGCCGGCGGCTGTTCACCGCTGCCCGGCGTGATCTGACGCAGAGCGGGCTGGAAAGCATGGTGACTTGGGCGCTGTCCGACAACGAGCCGGCGATAGAGTTCTATCGCGCGCTCGGCGGCCGCATGGTCGCCCGCTCCTCCGAGAAGTTCGGGCCGAAGTTGCTCGACAAAGTCGCGTTCGCCTGGACGAACTAGCACTACTTTGGCAGATTTTTGCGCTTGATCTGGGTAACTGGATTCCCGAATCAGATTTTCGATGATTCATGGGTGGTCGGCTTTTGGAGGGCCGACCATGGCGGACATGAGATCGAAGTGGGGAGATGAGCTTGGACGCTGGCTGAAGCCGTTCCTGGATTGTTTGGGTCACAAGGCGCGGCGGCGGATGTGTCCACTATATGTTTCCGGACTGATCGGACCGGGCGATCGCAAGAGCGTCCAGCCGATGGCTGCACGGCTGGCACCGGGCGACTATGACCAGTTGCACCATTTCATCGCTGATGGTGTCTGGGATGCGGCGCCATTGGAATCGGAATTGCTGGCTCAGGCCGATCGCCTTGTCGGCGGCAAGGATGCGGTGCTGGTCATCGACGACACGGCGATGCCGAAGAAGGGCGATCGTTCGGTTGGTGTCGCTCCGCAATATGCCTCATCGCTCGGCAAGACGGCCAATTGCCAAACGTTGGTATCGCTGACACTTGCGTGCGGTGAAGTGCCGGTAATGGTGGCACTGCGGCTCTTCCTGCCCGAGAGTTGGACGAGCGATCCGGCGCGATTGAAGCGTGCGGGCGTTCCCGTCGAGCATCGCGCCGGGCGAACCAAGCCGGAGATCGCGCTGGCTGAAATTGATCGCGTGCTCGCAGCCGGTGTTCGCTTCGGCTGTGTGCTGGCGGATGCCGGTTACGGGCTCAGCGCGCCGTTCCGTCAGGGTCTCACGGCCCGTGGCCTGGCCTGGGCAGTCGGCATCCCGGGGCGTCAGAAAGTTTATCCGGCGGCGGTCAAGCTGATCTTTCCGATCGCCGGTCGAGGTCGCCCCCGTCAGCGGCACATCCCGGATCTGTTGTCGATGCCGGCGGAAAACATGCTTGCTGATACTAGGTGGAAGAATGTGAGTTGGCGGCTGGGAACCAAGGGCAGACTGAAAGCGCGGTTTGCCGCTGTTCGCGTGCGGATCGCCGATGGGCCGCCACAACGGATCAAGGACAAGGGTCAACAACATCTTCCCGGCGAGGAGGCGTGGCTGATCGGTGAGCATCGCAGCTCGGGGGAGAAGAAGTACTATCTGGCCAACTTGCCAGCCCGGACGAATTTGCGACAGTTGGCTGCAGCCGTCAAAGCGCGATGGATCTGCGAGCAAGCGCATCAGCAGTTGAAAGAGGAGCTCGGACTTGATCACTTCGAGGGCCGGTCCTGGCACGGCCTTCACCGTCATGCTCTCATGACCATGATCGCTTACGCCTTTTTACAGCACCGCCGCATCGCCACAGTGGCCCGGAAAAAAAAGAATCAACGGCCCACCGCCACAGCCGAGTTTGCCGGCCGTGCGCCACGCCATCATCGAACTCATTCTTCGACCACCAAATCAGCGATGCCCATACTGCAGAAGACAAGTCGGCGAAATGCAACGGCGTGAATAAATCTGCCAAAGTAGTGCTAGAAGTCCAGTCCCCAGTCAATGTTTGGCTCCTCCGTCATTACCGGGCATAGCCATTCGAAGAACGGCGTCGCTTGCGCTCGCCCATGTGCCCGGCAATCCATCTTTTTTGGAAGACTCTGCTCGAAGATGGATAGATACACGGGTCAAGCCCGCGTATGACGACTATCTGCTAACTGACGCGACGCTCTTCAATCACGGGGCCACCATGCGTATCGACGCGATCTCGATCGGACCCAATCCGCCGCACGAGGTGAATGTCATCATCGAGGTGCCCGTCGGCGGGGAGCCGATCAAGTACGAGATGGACAAGGACGCCGGCACGCTGGTGGTCGACCGGTTTCTCTACACGGCGATGCGCTATCCCGGTAACTACGGCTTCATTCCGCACACGCTGTCGCAAGACGGCGACCCTTGCGACGTCCTGGTCGCCAACACGCGCGCCATCGTACCCGGCGCCGTGATGAGCGTACGGCCGGTCGGCGTGCTCTTGATGGAAGACGAGGCCGGCGGCGACGAGAAGATCATCGCGGTGCCGACCTCGAAACTGACCCAGCGCTATGACAAGGTCAAAAATTACGACGACCTGCCGGACATCACGCTGCAGCAAATTCAGCACTTCTTCGAACACTACAAGGATCTCGAACCAGGCAAATGGGTCAAGGTGCTGCGCTGGGGCGGCGCGGAGGACGCCCACAGATTGATCCTGGAGGGCATCGCGCGAGCCAAAGGGAAATAGCGAGCGATTTGCTCTCCCGTCATTTGCGAGGAACTCAGGGGCGACTCGTCGCGGATTACGCCGCTGCGCTCGCAATGACGCCGTACACGGTCCAGGGTCAGACTGCCGGCGCCGACAGTCCCTTGATCGCGCAGGCGGCGCGCAGCGTATTGACCAACAAGCAGGCCACCGTCATCTGACCGACACCGCCGGGCACCGGCGTCACCGCGCCCGCGATCTCCATCGCTTCGTCGAATGCAACATCCCCGATCAGGCGCGCCTTGCCGTCGGCCAGGGGAATGCGGTTGATGCCGACATCGATCACTGTCGCGCCCGGTTTGATCCAGTCGCCGCGCACCATCTCCGCCTTGCCAACCGCCGCATAGACCAGATCGGCGCGGCGGCAGAGTTCGGACAGGTTGCGCGAGCGTGAATGCGCGATGGTCACCGTAACGTTTTCATTGAGCAGCAACTGCACCAGTGGCCGCCCCACCAGATTGGAGCGGCCGATCACGATGGCGTCCATGCCTTCGAGCGAGGAATGCACACTCTTGGTGAGGATGATGCAACCGAGCGGCGTACACGGCGACAGTGCGGGCAGGCCGCCGGCGAGGCGGCCGACATTGTGCGGATGCAGGCCGTCGACATCCTTCGCCGGATCGATGGCGGCGATGATTGTCTCGGTATCGAGCCCCTTCGGCAGCGGCAGTTGAACCAGAATGCCGTGCACGGCGGGATCGGCGTTCAGCCTGGCGACCAGCGCCAGCAGATCCGCCTGCGCCACACCCGCCGGCAGGACGTGTTCGAACGAGGCCATGCCGGCAGCCTGGGTCTGCTTGTGCTTGTTGCGGACATAGACTTCGCTCGCAGGATCGTTGCCGACCAACACCACCGCAAGGCCTGGCGTGAGCCCGTGATCGCGCTTCACCCGCGCCACTTCATCAGCTACCCGCGCGCGCAAATCGGCGGCTATGACTTTTCCATCGATAACACTGGCCGTCATGCTGATCCTTGGGCTTATCCTGATTGAGCCGCAGTCAATGCGCGTAGAGCATTGCCGAGCTTGACGGGATCGCCGCCGACCGCGATCTGCTTCAGCCGCGACGTCGCTCCCGCGAGTATCCGGACATCGATTTTCCGCACCCCGAGCGCTTTCGCCAGCACCGCCATGACGGCGCGATTGGCTTCGCCGCCTTCGGCGATGGCGCGCACGCGAACCTTCACCACCGGGCGTCCGTCGGCCAGCACTTCAATGCCGTCGATCTCGTCGCGGCCGCCGCGCGGCGTCACTCGCAGGGCGATGCTGAGGCCCTCCGAAGAATACCGCCACGGCTCCATCGGGCCGCCGATCAGAACACGGCGGGATAAATGTAATAGGTGATGACCCGCTGCATGAACAGGATGATGAGGATCAGGATGATCGGGGAAATGTCGAGCCCGCCGAGATTGGGCAGCATCCGGCGGATCGGCGCCAGCAGGGGTTCGGTGATCCGCTCCAGAAACTCTGCCACTGCGGCCACGAACTGATTGCGGGTATTCACCACATTAAAAGCAATCAGCCATGACAGGATCGCCGAGGCAATCAGCAGCCAGACATAGAGGTCGAGGATGATGAGGACGATATCCAGTATGGCTCGCATGGGGGATTGGCTCGCGGGTTTGATCGTGGATTCGACCAGTGGAGTGACTTTGACATTCGCGACCCACCTGGCCGCGCGTCCGGGATACGAATGCTAGATCGGACCACTAGTATGGCGGTTCAGACGTTCTCTTCACCTTTGCCAAAGGTCCGTCAAGAGAGCTTCCGAATTGAAACCACACTAGGATTATCAGTCTCTCGTGTCCCCTGGAATTCGAAGTTCGCCCTTGGGTGGCGAAGCGATGGCAGCGGACTCCGCATTCGGAAACACGAGCCTGCCAAAATATCGTTTCGGTTCCCGCCAAACAAGGGAAGTCCGTGGAAATAAGGCCCAAAACACCGATTCCAGCCGTTCTTGACTTGCCATTGGCGAGGACTGTAAATGGCGGCGTTTCCGGTCGTCGCATCGTTCCGACCGTGGACGGGGCCATAGCTCAGCTGGGAGAGCGCGTCGTTCGCAATGACGAGGTCGGCGGTTCGATCCCGCCTGGCTCCACCAGTGATTCCCGAGAGGCAACCGTCATCCCGGTGTCCGCTGCCGTCGATCACGACGCGCTCGCTTGAACCCTTGAGCTGCTCGATCTTCGCCGTGACGCTCGACAGCGACCATGCATAACCGACGTCCCGAATTCGTCGTGAGGCATGCTGTGGCCGCCCCTCGGCTATCCAGACAAACGCAATCTTGTCCATCATCATGGCGGCTGTTCGGACATCGACCCGCAACTCAGCGTTGTACATGGAGTGTGCAAAGCGTCACGGCGCAGAGGTGCCGCATCGCAGGCACCGCTAAATGCGTCCCCCAAGTGCAACACCGCGGCTGAATCAAACCTTGCTGGCAGACGAGAGCGGCGGGGAATGTCCGATCACATGGCAGGTAAGATAATATTAGCCATAGGTAAGATAATATCAGTCACACGATTCGGTCACGGCTTTGCTGGCGACCTCCAGCACGCAGCCGGAGGAACGGGGCATGGGCAGGCTGTCAATATACAAGACGGGCTTGGTGGCATGGCTCGCTTTGGCATTGACGTGGGCAGCGCCAGGGGCAGCGCAGGATGCCAGTTGGCTCGCTGCTCCGCCCAGCAGCAATTTTAATGATGCGGCGAACTGGACCCCGACCACCGTGCCTACCGGCACCGCATCGTTCGGCACATCGACCGGCACGAACATTACGTTCGCGAATGACACCACCTTGGGCGGATGGACCTTCAACACCGGCGCTTCGAATTATATCTTTACCAGCAACCATGTTCTGATGTTCACGGGCGGGGGAATCGTCGTCAACGACGGCAGCGCCCGCATTATTAACAACAGTTTCCTGCAATTCGCCTACAGCAGCACAGCCGGCAGCGCCGGCATCGCTAATAATGGTATCCTGGACTTCTTCGACACCAGCACGGCCAGCAACGCCAGCATCACCAATAACGGCAGCGGTTATTTCTACAGCGGCAGCACGGCCGGCAGCGCCAGCATTACCAGCAACATTTACCTGCAATTCGCCGGCAGCAGCACCGCCGGCAGCGCCAGCATCATTAATAACAATCTCCTGCAATTCACCGACACCAGCACGGCCAGCAACGCCAGCATCACTAACAACAGTTTCCTGCAATTCGCCAGCAGCAGCACGGCCGGCAACGCCAGCATCACCAACGGGAGTGTCGGTGCGCGGACCGACTTCGCGGAGTCGAGCGGACCGGTCAACAACGGGCAACTCTCCGCCGGCTCGATCGCCGGGAGCGGGCAATTCTACCTCGGCGCCAATCAACTCACGGTCGGCGGCAACAATCTGAGCACCATCGTCAGCGGCGTCATCAGCGACTGCGGGCCGTCAGGCTTGAGTTGTAGTTCAGCTGGCGCCACCGGCGGCGCGCTGATCAAGGCCGGGACGGGGACGCTAACCTTGTCGGGGTCGAACATCTACACCGGAGCCACCACGGTCGATGCCGGCACGCTCAACGTCACCGGCTCGCTGGCGGCATCAAGCCCGGTCAGCGTCAATACCGGCGCGGTGCTTGCGGGCACCGGCAGCGTCGGCAGCGTCAGCATCAACAGCGGCGGCACGCTGGTGCCGGGCGACGGCACGGCGGGCTCCTCGATGAGTCTCGGCAGCGTGGCCCTGCAAGCAGGCGCGATGTATGTGGTGATGCTCAACCCCGCCACCGCGTCATCCGCCAATGTCACGGGTGCAGCGACGCTCGGCGACGCCACCGTCAAGGCGATCTATGCCAACGGCAGTTATATCTCGAGGCAATATACCATTCTCACCGCGGGCAACATCAGCGGCACGTTTGGCTCGCTGGTCAACACCAACCTGCCCGCAAATTTCACGACCCGCCTGAGTTACGACCCGACCCATGCCTATCTCAATCTGACGCTGAACTTTGTTCCGCCGGCGCCTCCGACCTTTACGCCGTTCACCCCCAATCAGCGCAATGTCGCCAATGCGCTGATCAATTCCTTCAACACCGCCGGCGGCATTCCGCTGGTATTCGGTGCGCTGACGCCGGCGGGCCTGACGCAGGTCTCGGGTGAAGCGGCGACCGGCTCGCTGCAGCCCACCTTCGATGCGATGAACCTGTTCCTGGGGATCTTGAGCGATCCTTCATCGCCGGCCGCGGCAATGGTGCAACCACAAACGGTGCGGCCCCGGCCTATGCCGAAGAGGGCTACGGTGTCAGTGCCTATGCGCCGGGAGACCCCCCACGTTCGAAGAACGAGCGTGACGCCTATGCCGCAATCTATCGCAAGGCGCCTGCAATGGCCGATCTCCTCACCCCGCGCTGGAGCGTGTGGGCCGCAGGCTACGGCGGCTCGCAGACCACCGACGGTAATGCGTCGCTCGGCTCTGGTACCGCGACCTCAAGTGTCGCCGGCGTCGCGGTCGGCGCCGACTACCGCATCTCGCCGTTCACAACCGCCGGCTTCGCCATGGCGGGCGGCGGCACCAATTTCAATGTCGCCAAAGGGCTGGGCAGCGGACACTCCGACCTGTTCCAGGCCGGCACCTTCATTCGACATACCGTCGGCGCGGCCTACCTCTCCGGTGCGCTCGCTTACGGCTGGCAGGACGTCACCACCAACCGCATCGTGACGATCAGCGGCGCAGACCGGTTGCAGGCGCGCTTTAGCGCCAACGCATGGTCGGGCCGTGTCGAAGGCGGCTATCGCGTGGTCAGCCTGGCAATGGGCGGCATCGGGATCACGCCTTATGCGGCCGGCCAGTTCATCACCTTCGACCTGCCGGCCTACGTCGAAAGCGTTCTGTCCGGCGCCAACACCTTTGCGCTGGCCAACAATGCCAAAAACGTGACGGATAACCGCAGCGAACTCGGGGTCCGCACCGACAAATCCTACGCAGTGCAAGATGCGATCCTGACGCTGCGCGGGCGTCTTGCATGGGCGCACGATTTCAATCCGGATCGCACGGTCGCCGCGACATTCCAGACGTTGCCTGGCGCCAGCTTCGTCGTAAACGGCGCGGCCATGGCCGCCGACGCCGCGCTGGTCACAGGCGCGGCCGAGATGAAGTGGATCGACGACTGGTCGGTGGCCGCCACCTTCGAGAGCGAGTTCTCCAACGTCACACGATCCTACGCTGGCAAGGGTACCGTCCGCTACGTGTGGTGAGGAGCCAAGCCGAACGTCACGATCGCCTTCGCATCTGGAAGCCGGTGACCCCCCACAGGATGAAGTCGCGCGGAAATAGCCGAAGCAGGAACGGCACCACCTTGATCCCGAGACCAGGCAGCACGGCCCTTTTGTTGGCCATCAGCGCCCGGTATCCGTCCGCGGCAACGTCCTTTGCGGACACATTAAGGATCGCAGAGTCGAAACCAGGCTTCACGCCCGCCCGGGCCTGAAATCCGGACGGCACCGGACCGGGACAGATCACGGTAACCCGGACGCCGAGCGGACCCAGTTCGCCGCGCAGCGCCTCGCTGAATGACAGGACATAGGCTTTTGAGGCGTAATAGACCGCCATGCCCGGCCCCGGCAAAAATCCTCCGATCGACCCGACGTTGAGAATGCCGCCGCGCAGCCGAATCACATTTGGGGCAAAACGCAACGTCAGGTCCGTCAGTGCCCGGATATTGAGGTCGATCATCGCAAGCTGATCGGCGTGGTCCAGTTCAGCAGCGCGGCCGAACAATCCATACCCGGCATTGTTCACCAGATACTTGACCTCGACACTCTCGGCGGTGAGCGCCTCGGCAATCCTGTCGGCAGCATCCGCCTGACCGAGATCACAGGGGACCACGATCGGAGACATTCGACCGGATGCGGTGATTTCGGCCGCTAGCGCATCAAGGCGGTCGGCGCGCCGGGCGACCAAAGCCACCCGGTGCCCGTGAGCGGAGAACACACGCGCGAGCTCGGCGCCGATCCCGGAGGAAGCACCTGTTATCAATGTCACCGGATGAGTCACGATTCACGCTCTTGAAATGGAGATATTACGGTCGATGTCGAAGCAAAAGACGGGCTTGATGGTCCGCTCCACGATTTGCGTCGAGATTCGCGATCAGGTCGCTGGATCGGCCGCCGGCCGCTTGCCGGCGACGCGATGCTTGAGCTCGATGCGATCGCGCGACGAGATGGCCAAAAGATCGGCGGCGCGCCACACCACATTCTCCTCGAATTCGCTGACGTGACCGTCCGCATAAACCAGTTCCCACATCATTTCGACGATGCGCAAGCGATCCTCGTCATTCAGCGAGCGCATGAGCACGCTGGTGAAATGATAGAGATCGACTGCCTCGCCTTCCACCAGCGTCGCCGACTCGATCAGCTTGTCGGCGGTGCCGGGGTCCAACCCAAAACGGGTTTCGATCAGTTCGTGCAGTTTGCGGATTTCGACGTCGGATGGTGTCCCGTCGAGCGAGATGACATGGACGAACAGCGCAGTCGCCGCAAGTTTGCAGCCTGTTTCATCGAATGACCGATGCTCTGGTGTTTCGGGTGATACAACGTCGGTGATGAAATGGCGCAGTCTGTCGAGCATTGGTCCGTCTACCGCAAGGTTGGGAATGTCAAACGACCGCGTGCACAATACGGAAGTAACCATACACCATCCGCCAGGGTTCCCCGCGAGAAGATTACACTTCGGCAAGGCGCCAAGGTCGTGGTGAACCTATTGGCCGTGTTCGGCCAAGGCCTTGGCGCACTTCTTGCTGATCTTGGCGCGGTGTTCCTTCAAGCACTCGAGGACGACCATATCGCCGTCGTTCATCTTGGACCGGCAATACCGCGCCACGTCGCGCGCGCACCCGGAATTGTGTTTCTCCGCAGCGGTTTGCGCCGACGCTACTGCGGTCATCGCGAGAACGGGAAGAAACGATAAAATGGCGGCGAAACGGATCATCGGCGCTCCATCATTCGGGTTGAAATCTGCCTGCATCTTGCAAAACGGCCAGCAACCTCAATCACTCGTGCCATTGGATCGGACGATGAAGAGAACTGGTGCCGCTTGCGTCACTCGAACAGACCCCATCCTTACGAAGAAACGCATAGCACAGGGTCACTGAGCGGTCGACATGGCACTCGCTGACGTTAAAGGAGAGCGTTTGAAAAAGAAGCATGGTTGTGGCGCGCCGGCGGCACGGGACGCCGTTACAGGCTCCCGCGCCCAGCCCGTTCAACACGGCGATCTCGTTTCAGGAATTCGACCGATGCTTGAAAACGCTTTTAGATCAATGACGCTTATTGGTCTGGTAGCTTCCCCAAGCCAAGCTGAAAATTAGCACCAGAAAAACTGCGAGGAAGCCGCCGACAACGAGAAAGAAATCATGTGGCATGATCTAGCAGGCTGTTGAAGAAGTGTCCCGTCTGGCTTTCGGGATGGCTTGATCGCCGTTGTGATAGGCGAATGTGATCTGGATCGAGCCGTCGAGCAGTTTGGCGTGACCGTGAGACGGCGGGTCATGCTGGCACCGCCATGAGCTTCGGCAGTCGCACCAGATTGTAAGCGGCGGCTGCGAAGGTGAAGGCCCATCCGACGCGGTCGCGGCCGCGGAAGCGGGTCTTGTCCTGGCTGGCGACCGTCTTGATCCAGCCGAAGGCTTCCTCAATGCGCTTGCGGATACGCTGGCTGACGGCATAGCCGCTGTGCCGCGTCGTGCGTCCGTCGATCGCCGAGCTTCGGCCGCTCGTGTTCTGCGCCACGTGTGGCGTCACCTTCATCGCGCGCAACTCGTTGACGAAGTCCTCCGTGTCATAGGCCTTATCAGCGCCAAGTGTGATGGCCAGGGGCCGGTCGGCGCGAGGTTCGATCATGTGCAACGCCGCCACCCGCTCGGCATGTCCGTCGGCCAGCGTCAGGCAGGCGTCGACCAACAGGCCGTGGCGGTTCTCCATCAGCCCATGACCCATGAAGCATAGCTTCGCCTCCTTGCCCTTGCCCTTCTTGTAGAGCCTTGCGTCCGGATCGGTGGTCGAGGCATGCGTGTCGTTAGTCCGCTTCTGGCCGTGGAAGTCGGCTTCGGCATTGCGCCCGACGCCGCCGGCCGGCGGCTCGCCAGAGCCGTCCTTCGGTTTGACGCTCTTCATCGAAGCCCAGGCCTCGATCAGCGTGCCGTCGACCGAGAAGTGATCTGTCGACAGCAGCTTCTTCACCTTGGGCTGGGCCAGCACCGCACTCAGGAACTTTGCCGCGATGTCGCCCTCAAGCAGCCGGTCGCGGTTCTTCGAGAACACCGAATGGTCCCAGGCCGGATCGTCGACGCCGATGCCCACGAACCAGCGGAACAGAAGGTCGTATTCCAGCCGCTCCATAAGCAACCGCTCCGAGCGGATCGAGTAGAACGCCTGCAAGAGCATCGCCCTTAGCAACTTCTCGGGTGGGATCGACGGCCGCCCGAGTGGCGAATACAGCGCCGCGAACTCCCGCTCCAAAGCGACAAGCGATTCGTTCACCATGACCCGGATGGCGCGAAGCGGGTGGTCGCGTCGAACCCGCGCCTCCAGATCAACGTAGCTGAACAACTCGCCAGTCAGATTGTCACCACCGCGCACTCATCATCTCCAAATCGCATCGGAGCCAATGAATCATGCTCACAGCTCGGCCGCGACTGGCTTTTTCAACAGCCTGCTAGGGTCTCCTAAAACTAGGATCGCCCCCTTTGGATACGTACTCGGCTGTTTTAGCTCACGCCAATCACGGCTTCGGGACTTGTGGCAGCCGGGCGATGATTCCCGGCAGCAAGCACGGCCCGCTGTGAACCTTTCAGCGCTATTCCGCATCTTGCCGTCCTGGCCCTGGTGGGATGTGTAGCCGCTGCCGTCCTGCCCTAGCGTATTTTACCGTGGATAATTTCCTGCTAGGTGTTGGTGCCGCTTAGGTGACTCGAACACCTGACCCCATCATTACGAATGATGTGCTCTACCAACTGAGCTAAAGCGGCTTAATCCTTCACGCACGCCATGCTATCGCCATTGCGGCGCGCCCGGCAAACAGCCCGGCACACCGGGCCTCTGATATCGGGCACAGGGCCCCTTTGCAAGAACCCGTGCTGCGGCGCCAGCAAATATCGCCGCTCGGTCGCCGTCAGCTACCCCGGCGCGACAGGAGCCCGCGCAACCCTCCGGCCTGTCGCGCAGCAGGAGAGTTTTCTTCAGCAAATCCATCGTTTTGGAGCCCTTCATCGACTCCCGGATCGTCGGGAGCGCGAACGATTGGAATCACGGCGGGGATGTCGGACGCGTCGGTCTTGTCCAGGTCCGATTGCGTACGAGAGGTCGGCGACGTCGCGGCCTCGACTCCGGACGATGACGATTCGACCGCAATCACCGGCGTTGCGCCGTCCGGAGCGGCAAACTGCCCGTCCGGAGACGCTGCAGGCAACGCTTCGACGCGCGGTGTATCACCAGCGATCCGGTCCGAAACTCCCGACTCGACCAAAGCGGGTCTGCTCGAAGGTAGCGCCGCCAACGGGGTCTGCCACTGAAACGCGTCGAGCCGCCCGGTCACTGGCGAAACCGGCCGCCAGTGGTCCGACACGTACCCGTCCGCGGTCCAGACCGGATCATGCAAGGCACGCACGGCACGCAGCGTCCAGGCGCGGGCACGACCGCTGTCGCCATGCTCGTTGTGCTCGATTTCGGCCATCAGCATCGCAACGCGTTGCGTCGGCGCGGCGATCAGCGGCTCTAGTACCTCGCGGGCCCGGACGAATTCGCTGGCATCGATAGCCGCGCGCGCAATTGCCATCGCGCCTTCCGGATGACCGGGCGTTTTTTCCGCCAGCGTCTCGACGCGCGCCAGCCGCTCCCGTGCCGAATCGCCGGGCGTGACGTGGGCGTAGGCATCGGCGAGATCAGGATGCGGCTGTGCCAGCCACGCGGTTTCGATGATCCGCATCGCACGCCGCATCTGATTGCCTTCGCTCAGATACTTGCTCGCAAGCACCACAGCCGGAATCAGCGTCGGCGCAAATTTCACTGCCTCCATCACGGTATTGCGCGACGCGTCGCGATCCGACTGTTCGAGCTCCAGCGCCCGCGCGGTCAGCAGCACGCCGCGCTGACGGCGATACAGCGCCTTGTCCATCAAACCCGACGCAACGTTTTTGTCGAGGATGGCAAGCGCGCCGGTCCAGTCGGCCCTGGCGCAGCGGAAGCCCAGCGCGGCTTGCGAGGCCCATATCGAGGACGGCGAAGCTTTAAGCGCCTCTTCCGCGATCGCCACCGCGGCCGCCCGATCGTCGGCACGCTGGGCTTCGATGAAAAGCCCGCGCAAGCCCAATAACCGCGTATCCGAACGTTCCGCCATAGCGCGGAACGCGCGCTGCGCGCGGTCAGTATTGCCGTCGAGCTGCGCGGACTGCGCGTGCAACAGCAGCGCCAACGGGTCTTGCGACACCAGACGACGGGCAACCCTGGCATGCGAGCGTGCGGCCGCAGCGTCGCCATGACCGATAGCAAGCAGTCCACGGGTAACCGCGTCGCGGCCGCGCGCACTCCGACGTTCCCGGCGCGCGCGCCGGATGCGTTTCGGCGCTAGCCACAGCCCTCGCACGATGCTCCACACCAGCACGGCGGCAACGACAAGCAGGCCCAGCCCAAGTATGAAAGCGGGTAGCGTGGCCTCGATCCGCCAGACATCCCACGACATCACGATCGTGCCAGTCTGATCGGCAACCCAGGTGGCACCCAATGCCGCCAGTGCAATTAGAACGAGGAACAGGATGATACGGAACATCTGAAACCTATTGCGCTGGTTTGGTCAGCGCCGCCATCGCGTCGACTGCGAATTGATGCGACGCGGCGAGAGCGGCATCGTGTGCGTCGGCCTTGGTGATCCAGAGCTCAGCGGCAGTGCGATCGGCCGGAGGAAGTGAGTTCAATTCTGCCTTCGCGGCAACAACATCGTTTTGCCGCGCCGATGCCGCGATGCGCGCAACGGTAGCGCTGGCGGACTCTGTGTGTGAGCCATCGAGGCGTTCGATGCGCACCAGACGTGCGGCGCCTTCCTGCAGCCGGTTCACGATGCTGCTGCCGGTCGTCGCCATGACCGGTGTTGGCGCAGGCGCGAGCTTTGGCACGATCGCAAGCAGTTCGCGACACAGCACGTTCGCGCTCGGCACGCCTGAGTCCGCAAACGCCTCCAGCGGCTTCAACGTGTCGGGATCGGCAATCAGGGCCTTTGATGCCGCCAGCAGATCGCCATAAGGCTGCCCCTGACGCACCGACACGTTCAGCAGCGTCGCGGCCACAGCCCGGCGAAGCGACACATTGTCGGCCGGAGCCGTATCATGCTTGGTTGCCTCAGAGGTGAGGGTTTGCGTCGTCTGCTCGACCTGGTGCTCGACCTGGGCGAGCCGCGCGCTGAGGGCCGCAAGATCAGACGTCTCATCGGCGTCATGCGGCGCAGCCGCCCCCTCCTTCAACGCCGCAGCCTGCTTGTCGGATTGACCGCGAACGGTCGCCAGTTCGCCGCGCAAGGATGCAACGGATTTTTCCAGCGCATCGATGCGTGCTGCGGCGGCCGGATCGAGCGCCGAAGCAACAGGCTTGCCCGCCTTGGACTCGACACTGGCTACCCGGTCCGAAAGATCGCTAAACTGCGCCCCACTGACTTGCGGCGCAGAAGAGGAGGACGGCGGCCAATCCGCCAGCCACGCGCCGCCAACCACGAGCCCGGCAGCGATAGCGCCGGTGATCGCGGCGATCACGGCCGATAAGGCGCGGGAGCGTGGGGGCGGAGAAACCAGCTGCCCGCCGACGGGCTGCTGATCGTCAACCGCTCCACCCACATCCCCGGATCCGGTATCACCCGTCCCGGAAATTCGGTTCGCGTCGGGATCTGCGGCAGACG
Source organism: Nitrobacter sp. JJSN (assembly GCF_051912485.1). Taxonomy (GTDB): domain Bacteria; phylum Pseudomonadota; class Alphaproteobacteria; order Rhizobiales; family Xanthobacteraceae; genus Nitrobacter. Next base: position 3,100,333 of record NZ_CP196822.1, read on the forward strand.
AGTGGCTCTGCCAACTTCCCTCTTGCGAGGCGTCATCCCGCCTGTCATCGGCTGCTCCGCCCGCAAGCCCCGAACCGGCATGGTCCGCCGTCTTGAGCGTTTCAGTCGTTTCAATGTCTGTAGCAGGTGAGTGCTTCTGCGAGCTCCCTTCCTGCGACGCGTCATCGTGCCTGTCGTCTGCCATCGTCACGGTTCCCCATTGCGGCGACACATCAGTATTAGATCGAGACCCCTCTCCCTCTTACCCCGATTACGGTCGTAACGCACGAATTACCGCGAGTACAGTCGCACCGCACAATTTACCGCGACAGGGGCTGCAAAGCACAACCAAGCGCCTCCAATACCGCATTTTCCGCCGGGGCGGTCGCCACCACCACGTGAGGAGCGCCGGCGTCTCGCAGAATCGAGGCCACCGTGCCGGAGATGCAACATTGGGGGACCGCCAATGCCGATATCTCGACGCCCCCGACGCGAACCGCATCCAGGAAAGCACGGGCGCTGCGTCGCGAGTAGTGCAGCACCGCCGAGATCCGATGCGATGCAAATGCATCGCAGACCTCGCGGGACAGGTTCATCACCGGCACCATACGGTAACTCGTCGCCATCACAACATGTAAACCGCGCTCCCCCAGATCTCCGGCGAGATCACGCGCTCGATCGGTGGCTGCGAGATAAAGAATCGTTGCATCCTTCGCCAGGACCTTCGCGCGGACACTCTTCATGATGAGGTCGCGCAATGCTATCGCATCTCCCCCCGCCGCGACCACATCCTGAAAGCCGGCCTGACGCGCGGCCTCCGCCGTATGCTCGCCGACGGCAAACACGGCGAGCTTCAGCAGCGACGCTCTGGCGGGGTGATCGGCGAGCGCACGCAGCGCGTTGGCGCTGGTCACCACGACGGCGCCGTAACGCGCATCCGGATCAATCTCGAAAGCGACTGCCTCGAAGCGCAATACCGGCGACAACAGAACCTCGATCCCCTTCGCACGAAGGGCCGCGGCCGTGGTTTCATTGTCAGGTTCAGGCCGTGTGACGAGAACCGCCACGCCTCACGCTCCGGCAAACAGCGTGAAGAATTTCTCGCCGGCGCGCTCGCGCAGTTCACGCGCCGCGTCCGCACCGAGCGTGGCGGCATCCGCGCGCGCGCCTTCGCGCGTGGTCTCGTAGGACTCCGTGCCATCGGGAGAAATGATGAGACCGCGGAAATGAATGCTGTCGCCACTCACGCGACAATGGCCGCCGATCGGCGTACGACAGGAGCCATCGAGCAGTGCCAGAAAGCTCCGCTCTGCGCTCAGCGCGACTTCTGTATCAGAATCGCCGATTGCCTTCACGAACGCGTTGATGCGGTCGTCATCGCGCCGCGATTCGATTGCGATGGCGCCCTGCCCGACTGCCGGCAGGAATTCCTCGGTCTCAAGAATGCGCGTCGCCTTGTCCTGCAATCCGAGGCGATTCAAGCCGGCCAGCGCCAGCAGCGTGGCATCGGCCTCTCCCGCCGCGATCTTGCGCAAGCGCGTCTCGACATTGCCGCGTAGCGAATTGACCTTCAGATCCGGGCGCAACCGCAGCACCATAGCCTGCCGCCGCAGCGAGGCGGTTCCAACCGTCGCGCCTGCTGGCAGATCATTCAATGAGCCGGCACGCGGGCTGATGAAGACGTCGCGCACGTCTTCACGCGGCAGAAACGCCGGCAGCCAGGTGGCATCGGGCAGAAAAGTCGGCACGTCCTTCGACGAATGCACCGCGAAGTCGATGGAGCCGGCGAGCAGGGCCTCCTCGATCTCCTTGGTAAAAAGTCCCTTACCGCCGACATCGAACAGCGGGCGGTCCTGAATGGCATCGCCAGAGGTTCGGATGGTCTTGATGGCGATCCGCTCGGGCGCCACCTGATGCGCGCGCGCCAGGCGGTCACGCACCTCATGAGCCTGCGCCAGCGCCAGCGGGCTGCCCCGGCTGCCGATCGTTGCCAGAATGTCTGTTTCACCGGAGGATTGCACGCCAAGACCTCATAATGCTACGCCGTGAAGAGAGGGAAACGCTGGTTTGCCCGATAACGCAAGGGCCTATATCTAGGTACGACATGCCGATGCTGGTGCTAGGGATCGAGACCACCTGCGATGAAACCGCAGCCGCCGTGGTCGAGCGCCAGGCTGACGGCAGCGCCCGGATACTCTCCAACATCGTGCGCTCGCAGACTGGAGAACATGCCCCCTACGGCGGCGTGGTTCCGGAGATCGCGGCGCGCGCTCATGTCGATCTGCTCGATGGCATCATCGCTAATGCCATGAAGGACTCGGGCGTCGACTTTCCGGCACTGTCCGGCGTCGCGGCCGCCGCCGGACCGGGCCTGATCGGCGGCGTGATCGTGGGGCTGACCACGGCCAAGGCGATCGCGCTGGTGCATCGCACACCGCTGATCGCGGTCAATCATCTCGAAGCCCACGCGCTGACGCCCCGGCTGACCTGCGCGCTGGAATTTCCCTACTGCCTGTTCCTCGCCTCCGGCGGGCATACCCAGATCGTCGCAGTGCTGGGCGTCGGCAATTATGTCCGGCTCGGCACCACGGTCGATGATGCCATGGGCGAGGCCTTCGACAAGGTGGCGAAAATGCTCGGCCTGCCCTACCCCGGCGGCCCGCAAGTCGAGCGCGCCGCGGTTGATGGCGACGCCACGCGATTCAATTTCCCACGACCGATGCTCGGACGCCCCGACGCCAACTTCTCGCTCTCCGGCCTGAAGACCGCCGTGCGCAACGAGGCCGCTCGCATCGACCCGCTGGAGCCGCAGGACATCAGCGACATCTGCGCCGGGTTTCAGGCCGCTGTGCTCGAGGCAACCGCAGACCGGCTCAGCGTCGGCCTCAAACTGTTTGAAGAGCGGTTCGGCCCGCCGAGCGCGCTGGTCGCCGCCGGCGGCGTCGCCGCCAATCAGGCGATCCGCGGCGCGCTCGAGGGCGTTGCCGCCAAGGCACAGACCACGCTCATCATCCCGCCGCCGGCCTTGTGCACCGACAATGGCGCAATGATCGCATGGGCCGGTGCCGAACGGCTGGCGGCCGGATTGACCGACACTCTCGAGACCCCTCCGCGTGCGCGCTGGCTGTTAGATGCCAACGCTCAGGCACCTGCGGGCTTCGCCAATACCCGCGCCGGATTTTGAAGATGTTGTCGCGATGAGACCATTCAACCGCGTTTCCGTGATCGGCGCCGGAGCCTGGGGCACGGCGCTGGCCGGCGTTGCCGCGCGCGCGGGACGAGAGGTGACGTTGTATGCGCGCGATGCGGCGACGGCTGCAGCGATCTCCGCAACACGGGACAATCCGCGACTGCCCGGCATTCCCCTCGACCGCAGCATCGTTGTGACGCATGACATCGCCGCCGCCGGCCGCGCCGATATCATCGTGATCGCGGTCCCCGCACAAAATTCGCGCACGGCGGTCACCTCGCTGGCTCCGCATCTCGCAGCCGGCACGCCCGTCATCACCAGCGCCAAGGGCATCGAGCATGGCACGCGGCGCTTCATGACCGAGGTGATCGAGGAGGCTGCGCCTCAAGCCATCCCCGCGATCCTATCCGGGCCGAGTTTTGCCGACGACGTGGCACGGGGGCTTCCGACCGCTGTGACGCTGGCGGCAAAAGACGAAGCGACGGCGGTCGCGCTGGTTCAGGCGCTCGGCTCAAAGACCTTTCGGCCCTATCACACCACCGATATTCGCGGCGTCGAGATTGGCGGCGCTGCCAAGAACGTGCTGGCGATCGCCGCGGGCATCGTCGCGAGTCGGAAGTTGGGCGCCTCGGCGCTGGCGGCGCTGACAACGCGGGCCTTCGCCGAATTGATGCGGCTCGGACTTGCTTGCGGCGCGCAGGCCGAAACCATCTCGGGACTGGCGGGACTGGGCGACCTGATCCTGAGTTGCTCCAGTCCGCAGTCACGCAATTTTGCGCTCGGCATCGCACTCGGTCGCGGGGATCAGCCTCCGCGCGGCAAACTCAGCGAAGGCGAATTTACCGCGCCGGTGCTGGCCGAGCTGGCCGCGGCCAATGGAATCGACATACCGGTCGCACAGGCGGTCGCGGCCATTCTCGCCGGCAGATTGACGGTCGACGAGGCCATCGACAATCTGCTGACGCGGCCGTTCCGGGCGGAAGGATAAGCATGGCGTACTGGCTGGTGAAATCGGAGCCTTCGGCGTGGTCATGGGACCAGCAGGTAGCGAAGGGCGCCAAGGGCGAAGCCTGGACCGGCGTGCGCAACTTCACAGCGCGACAGAACCTCGTCGCCATGAAAAAAGGCGACCTGACGTTCTTCTATCATTCCAATGAGGGCAAGGAGATTGTCGGCATCGCCGAAATCATCCGCGAAGCCTATCCCGATCCCACCGACAAGACCGGCAAGTTCGTCTGCGTGGATATCAAAGCGGACAAGCCGCTGAAAGCGCCGGTGACGATAGCCGCCGTCAAGGCCGACGAACGCCTGACCGACATGGCGCTGGTGAAATACTCGCGCCTCTCGGTGCAGCCGGTGACGGCGGCGGAGTGGAAGCTGGTCTGCAAGATGGGCGGGCTCTAAGGAGAGGCGATGCCGTCCTCCTGCCGGTTATTAGTTACCGCTTATTTTTGGCAGTCCCTGCAACCCGCTCCTTATCGGGGTGCAAACTGGTCAGGCCCAGCGAAATGGCGCGGAATCCCGTCAGATCGCATGGCCCTTCTTGCGCAATTCCTCGATCATCCGCGTCCGTATTTCGCTGGCGATCGACCGGCCGAACTGCTGCCCGACCGCCATAGTCTGCCGGGCCACCAGCGGCGTTTTCTGAAGAAATTTCTGACCGACCGGCGTCTTGTAGAACACAATTAGCGCACGCAGGTCATCCGCCGAGAAATTGCTGGCGTAGACCTTCACCACCGCGTCGGACAATTCCTCCATGCGGCTTTGGAAGCTCTGCAGCAATATCGGAATCATGGCGTCGTAATCACGCTCGACGTTGGGACGGCCCTGCACGATCGCCGGTTTCAGCGTCGTCATGATCGTCGGCATCAGGTTCTTGAACTGTTCGCCGAGATTGATGGTGGCCACCAGTTCCTTTGCAGCGGCAATGGACTCTGGCGAGGGAGTTTGCGCACGCGCCGGGATCGGTGTGAGCCATATCGTGGCCAATGCGAGAAGGCACCCTATGCAAGACAGAAACTTCCACATCTTTGATCCCCTTCAAATCGCCGCGTGCGTCATGAATTAATATACTCGCAGAACGTCCCGCTGCGACAAACCGTGCAATCCCGACCAAGGTGGCACACCCTTGCCACTTGCCGAGCCCGAGGGCTGCGACGCATAATACCTTCAAGAACAAAGCAGAACTTGGCGCAGACGCGCGGAGTTTGAGTGGAGGGACAGATGTCCGACAAGATTTATGACGTAAGCGCGGATTGGGCCAAGCGGGCCTGGATCGACGACGCCAAATATCGGGAGATGTATGCGCGCTCGATCAAGGATCCGAATGGCTTCTGGTCCGAGGCAGCCAAGCGGGTTGACTGGATCGAGCCGTTCACCAAGGTCGAGAACACCTCGTTCGAACTCGGCAAGGTGTCGATCAAATGGTTCGAGGATGGCGTACTCAACGCCGCCTATAACTGCATCGACCGGCATCTGGAAAAACGCGGCGACCAGACCGCGATCATCTGGGAAGGTGACGATCCCTCGCAATCGAGGCACATCACCTATCGCGAACTGCACGACGAAGTCTGCAAGATGGCCAACATCCTACGGCTGCGCAACGTCAAGAAGGGCGATCGCGTCACCATCTACCTGCCGATGATTCCGGAAGCGGCCTACGCGATCCTCGCCTGCGCGCGGATCGGCGCGATCCACTCGGTGGTGTTCGGCGGATTCTCGCCCGATTCCATCGCCGGCCGTCTCCGCGATTGCAAATCGCGCGTCATCATCACCTCGGACGAGGGGCTGCGCGGTGGCCGCACCATCGCGATGAAGGCCAACGTCGATGCGGCGATCGAGAAGGTCAACGGCGAGGTCGACTGGGTGATTGTGGTCAAGCGCACCGGCGGCAAGGTCAACATGGATCCGAAGCGCGACGTCTGGCACCACGAAGCCGCCGCCGTGGTCGAAAGCGAATGCCCGTGCGAGCCGATGAGCGCGGAAGACCCGCTGTTCATTCTCTACACCTCGGGCTCGACCGGACAGCCCAAGGGCGTGCTGCACACGACCGCCGGCTATCTGATCTTCGTGTCGATGACGCATCAGTACGTGTTCGACTATCACGACGGCGACATCTACTGGTGCACCGCCGACGTCGGCTGGGTCACCGGCCACAGCTACATTCTCTATGGGCCGCTGGCGAATGGCGCGACCACGATGATGTTCGAGGGCGTGCCGAACTATCCGGACAATTCGCGGTTCTGGAATGTGATCGACAAGCACAAAGTCAACATCTTCTACACCGCGCCGACCGCAATCCGCGCCTTGATGCAGGCTGGCGACGACCCGGTGAAGAAAACCTCCCGCGCAAGCCTGCGCCTGCTCGGCTCGGTCGGCGAGCCGATCAATCCGGAAGCCTGGGAATGGTACCACCGCGTGGTCGGCGACAGCCGCTGCCCGGTGGTCGATACCTGGTGGCAGACCGAGACCGGCGGCATCATGATCTCGGCACTCCCGGGTGCGATCGCGCAAAAGCCCGGCTCTGCGACCAAGCCGTTCTTCGGAATCGTGCCTGAGATCGTCGATGCCGACGGCAAGGTGCTGGAAGGCGAATGCAGCGGCAACCTGTGCATTGCAAAATCGTGGCCGGGCCAGGTGCGCACGGTCTATGGCGATCACGCCCGCTTCGAGCAGACTTACTTTTCCTCCTACAAGGGCAAGTACTTCTCAGGTGACGGCTGCCGCCGCGATGCCGACGGCTACTACTGGATCACCGGCCGCGTCGATGACGTCATCAACGTCTCCGGCCACCGCATGGGCACGGCGGAAGTCGAAAGCTCGCTGGTGGCGCATGAGAGCGTGTCGGAAGCCGCCGTAGTCGGCTATCCCCATAACATCAAGGGCCAGGGCATCTACGCTTACGTGACCCTGATGCAGGGCGTGGAGCCGAGCGAGGCGCTGCGCAAGGAACTGGTCGCGTGGGTGCGCAAGGACATCGGGCCGATCGCATCGCCCGACCTGATCCAGTTCGCGCCGGGCCTGCCGAAAACCCGTTCCGGCAAGATCATGCGCCGCATCCTGCGCAAGATTGCCGAGGACGAGCCGTCCAGCCTGGGCGACACCACGACGCTGGCCGATCCCGGCGTCGTCACCGATCTGGTCAAGAATCGTCAGAACAAGAAAGATGGCGCCGCGGCGTAGAGCGGGGCACGCTTGTAGGAAATCCCGCCGACGCTTCCCTCTCCCGCAAGCGGGAGAGGGAAAATGGAATTATTGGCTCGCCCACACGATCCGCGCGATCCACTCCACGTCGGAAGCGGGCAGCGTGCGGTTGACGTGGTTCGGGTTGAGCGATTGCAGCTCGATCATCTTCGCGGTTCGGCGCTTGAGTTCCTTTACCATCACCTCGCCGTCCTTGGTCTTCACCACCACACGGTCGCCGCGCCGGATCGGCGTCCCCGGCGAGACCACGATGACATCGCCGTCGCGATAGGCCGGCTTCATCGAGTCGCCGGATATTTCCAGCGCATAGGCGTGTTCGTCGTTGACGCAGGGAAGACCTACCTCGTCCCAGCCCTTGCCCACAGGAAAGCCGCCATCGTCGAAATAGCCGCCCGCGCCGGCCTCGGCGAAACCGAGCAGCGGCACTGCCTGCGCGGCGCGCGCCGTGTCCTCGATGAACTGCACAAAGGTGTCGATCGCGGTATCTGTGGCGGCGAGCGCTTTCGCGACCGACTCGGTTGAAGGCCACCGCTCGCGGCCGTCGCTGGTGATACGTTTCGATTTGTTGAAGGTGGTCGGGTCAAGTCCGGCTCTTCTCGCCAGCCCCGATGGCGACATACCGGCGCGATCCGCGAGACGATCCAGCGCCGACCAGATCTGGGCGTGTGTCAGCATGGCCATGTGGCGCGTCCTGATTTCCGCTCCCCAGAGCGGTGAATTCTGTCAAGAACTAGGAATTATTACCTCAACTGACGAAAGCCTGCAATGCGCCGGGGATAAAATGCGGCTCTTGAAGTGCGAGCGGGCCACCGATACGGTCACCATGAGCCGCTGCAATTTAAGCGGGCGGAAACATGATCGTGCGCTTTTCAATATCATGAAGCGCAATGGCGGGCTCGGGACACGCGTGCGAACGATCTACAAAATCTGCCCTGCTACGGCCTGGCGGGAGGCCGAGCAGCACGGCGTTTTTCGCGGCAGCGCCGACGATTTGCGCGACGGCTTCATCCATTTTTCTACCGCATCCCAGGTCGAAGGCACGGCCCGCAAGCACTTCTCTGGCCAGACCGGGCTGCTCCTGATCGCGATCGATGCCGATGGACTGGGAGACCCGCTGCGCTGGGAAGTCTCGCGCGGCGGCGAGCTGTTTCCGCATCTCTATGGCGAGCTCGATCTCAGCCATGTCACGGCGGTGCTGGACATGCACGCACGACCGGACGGATATCACGACATCCCGGAGCTTGCGCCGTGATCCGCGCCTTCGACAATTTCTCGCTGCCGCTCTTGCGCTGGTTCGATCCCGAGGACGCGCATCGCATGGCGATACAGGGCTTGCGACTGCTGCCACCGATACGCCAGCGCGCCGACGATCCGAAACTCGCGGTTCGTGCCTTCGGTTTGAATTTTCCAAACCCCATCGGCTTGGCCGCAGGCTTTGACAAGAGCGCCGAAGTCCCAGACGCGCTGCTGAAACTGGGATTCGGCTTTGTCGAGATCGGTTCGGTGACGCCGAGGCCTCAACCCGGCAATCCGCGCCCGCGTGTGTTCCGGCTCGAACGCGACGAGGGCGTGATCAACCGCATGGGGTTCAACAACGACGGTGCTCACGTCGTGCTGCGCCGGCTGGCCGCCCGCGCGCATTCCGGCGGCATCATCGGTGTCAACGTCGGCGCCAACAAAGATTCGGCCAATCGCGTCGCCGACTACGTCAGGCTGATCGAAATCTTCGCGCCGGTGGCGAGTTATTTCACTGTCAACGTATCGTCGCCCAATACGCCGGGCCTGCGCAACCTGCAGGAGGCGGGCGCGCTCGACGAGCTGCTGGCGAAGGTAATCGACGCCCGCGAGCGGGTTCGTCAGAACGCCGGCGACACGCCGGTGCTGCTCAAGATCGCGCCCGACCTGACGCTGGCGGAGCTCGACGACGTCGTCCACGTGGCGCGCTCGCGCCGTATCGACGGCATGATCGTCGGCAACACGACAATAGCGCGGCCATCGACCCTGCGCGATCAATCGCGTGCGAAAGAACAGGGCGGGCTGTCGGGACGACCGCTGTTCCGACTGTCGACCCGGATGGTAGCGGAAACCTATGTGCGTACCGAAGGCGCGTTCCCGCTGATCGGGGTCGGCGGCATCGACTCCGGCGGCGCGGCACTGACCAAGATTCGCGCCGGTGCCACGCTGATCCAGCTTTATTCGTCGCTGGTCTACAAGGGACTCGGACTGGTCGACGACATCAAGGGCGATCTGATGTCGACGCTGCTGCGGACAGGACACGACTCGCTATCGGACATCGTCGGGGCGGATGCTGCTGCAATTACGGCGGAAGACTGGCCGGTCTAAGCTTATCATTATTGAATGAGCATGATCTTATCCGAAAACCGGTTTCCACTTTGCGCTGGCGCTGCCCTTCGGGTCGGAATCATGTTCTAACGCCCGCGCGGCGCGCCGAACAAGCGCGACAACAGCCAGATCGGGATCACGATGACGGCGCCGAGCAGGAAGTAACGCCACAATCCGTTGATCGCATCGAAGCCGAGATTCCAGACCCGTTCGACCAGCAGGCGAACGCTGTGCACGATATTCCAGGGATCGAAGCCGATCGCCGCGAGCATCACGCCGACCAGCGTCGACAGCAGGATGAGGCGAAACGCAACCGCCAGCGGCGAGCCCCCGAGGAAACGCGAGAGATTGTCGGAGCTGGCCGGAAATTTCCGGGTATCGTTCGGCATCAAAGCCCTCCTGCGGGCATCCGCGCCCGCGCACATCAACAGCATAAACCATAAACCGCGTGAGGCAGATGGGGAACCACTGTTCCGCTGTCAACGTATTCATGCCGATTGAACCGTGGCGCTGGAGGCGAGCATCCGCTCCAGCGTCTCCAGCCGATCGGCTTCGCGCGGCGGCTTGTCCCAGCGCAATCGACTGATGCGGGGAAAGCGCATCGCCACGCCGGATCTGTGCCGGGCCGAACGCTGCAATCCCTCAAAGGCGACTTCCAGCACCAGCCCCCGATTGGGCTCATGCACGACATGGCGCACGGGGCCGAAGGTCTCGGTGGTATTGCGGCGGACGAAACGGTCGATCTGCAGCAGTTCCTCGTCGGTGAAGCCGAAATAGGCCTTGCCCACCGGCACCAGTTGCTCGTCGCCGTCGACTGCGCTCCAGACTCCGAATGTGTAGTCCGAATAGTAGGACGAGCGCTTGCCATGGCCGCGCTGTGCATACATCAACACGGCGTCGATGACATGCGGATCGCGCTTCCATTTCCACCACAGGCCCTTCGGGCGTCCCGGCAAATACGGGGCGTCCCGGCGCTTCAGCATCACGCCCTCGACGGCGTCGGCATCCGCTCCCGCCGCGGCCGGGGCGGCGCGGGCTGCTGCGAGTTCGTCCCATGTGGCGAAGGGCACCTGCGGCGAGAGGTCGATACGCGGGTCGTCAAGCGACGCGATAAAAGTCTCGAGTCGTCGTCGCCGTTCCTCGAACGGCAACTCCCGCAGATCGTTGTCGCCATCGCCGAGCAGGTCGTAGGCGCGCAGATGGATGGGAAATTCCTTCATCAACCTGGGTGTCACCGCCTTGCGGTTCAGCCGCTGTTGCAGGACGTTGAACGATTGCACCTTCCCGTCGCGCACGACCAGCAGTTCACCGTCTATTGCGAACGCTTGATACCGAAAAGTGCGAAGCTGTTTTCGGGAATCATCAAGCGTCACTTCTGAAGATTCCTGCAGCCGTAGCGAAGGCAGCAAATCCGGAAAGCTGTTGGTGATATCCTCGCCGGTGCGCGAATAGAGCCGGGTCACGATACTGCCATGTTCGTCGCGGCCGCTGACCGCCTGAGCGCGGATGCCGTCCCATTTCCATTCGGCCGTGAAATCAGCCGCATCGAGATTCGCGAAATCGGCATCCTCGATTGCGTGCGCCAGCATCACCGGCCGGAACGGCGCGGGGTCGCGGTTGACCGGCTTGTCACCACGACCCTCGAGCCATGAGAACAAGTCAAGGTAAGGCGGCGCGAGACCGGGCCAGATCAGTTCGACATCGTGCGCGTCTCTGTCGCCGAGCGCGGCCGCGGCGGTCTTGGCAAGCCGCGCGGACACGCCGATCCGCATCGCGCCGGTGACGAGTTTCAAGAGCGCCCAGCGCCCGGTCTCGTCGAGTTCATCAAGCCAGCGCGCAAGCTGCGCCGGCAGTTCAGCCTTGCCTAGCGTGCGCAGTGTGGTGACGACCTCGGTGAGCGTGGGCGGGGGCGGATTGTTGTGGCCGCTCGTTTCCTTCTCAGCTTGTGATGGCGACGGCCACATCAGCGCTACGGTTTCGGAGAGATCGCCGACGTAATCGTAGGACAGCGCGAACAGCACCGGATCGGCACGCGCGGCGATCAGCTCGCGGATCAAGGCGGGCTTGGCGTGCTTGAACGACAATGCGCCGGTCAGCGCTGCCAGCGCGTAGCCGCGAGCCGGATCCGGCGTCTCGCGAAAATACAACGTGATCAGCCGCAGCTTGTTGTTGCGTCCAGGTTCATAGGCGAGACGGTCGAGCAGTTCGGCGAAGCGATTCATGAGCCGCGCTCTTCGCTTGAGGATGCTTCCACACCGCTATCCTCGTCGCCGTAGCCGACAAGCGCCAGCGGGCGCGCAACAAGGCCCTTGGTCGTGCACCAATGCACCAGCGCGTCTTCCTGGCCATGAGTCACCCAGATCTCGCCCGCCCCCGTCGCAGCGATGGTGCGGGTCAGGCCGTCCCAGTCGGCGTGATCCGAGATAACCAGCGGCAGTTCGACGCCGCGCTGCCTCGCTCGCGCGCGCACCCGCATCCAGCCTGACGCAAACGCCGTCACCGGATCGGGAAAGCGCCGCGTCCAGAGATCTGCGGTAGCCGAGGGCGGCGCCAGCGTGATGGTGCCCGCAAGGTCGGCCTTCTTCATCCCCTTGACCGGCCGCAAGTCGCCAAGTGCGATGCCGCGGCTTTGATAGTACTGCGTGACCTTGTCCATCGCGCCGTGCAGATAGATCGGTGCGCAGTAGCCGGCCTCGCGGATCAGCGCGATTACGCGCTGCGCCTTGCCGAGCGAATAAGCACCGACAAGATGCGCGCGTTCCGGGAACAGCGCGACCGAGGCCAGCAGCTTGTTCACTTCGGACGCCGCGTCGCCATGACGGAACACCGGCAGTCCGAACGTGGCCTCGGTGATGAAGACGTCGCATCGCACCACCTCGAACGGCGTGCAGGTCGGATCGCGGACATCCTTGTAGTCGCCGGAGGCAACGATGCGGACACCGCCGTGCGTCACCGCGATCTGCGCCGAGCCCAGCACGTGCCCGGCCGGATGGAGCGCGATCGAGACCTCGCCGAGTCTGATCTCTTCACCATAGGAAATCGCCTGCGTGGAACCCGCGAAATCATCGCCGTAACGCAGCCGCATGATATCGAGCGTTTCCTGCGTCGCCAGCACCGCCCCGTGGCCGGGGCGCGCATGATCAGAGTGGCCGTGGGTGATGACCGCGCGGTCCACAGGGCGCACCGGATCGATATGGAAGTCGCCAGGCTTGCAATACAACCCGGCGGCGACGGGCATCAGGATGTCTTGCGGACGCATGACGGACATATAAGCGGGCGCGGGAATCGTTCGAGTCCAGCGCTCAACGATATATCGGCGCAACGAAAAAGCCCCGGCTTTGGCCGGGGCTTCACGTATTAACCGTCTGGCTGTTCATCGAGGCATGATCTGATCCGAAAACCGGAAGACCACTTTTCGGGATCATGCCTACTCGCGCTGTCCAAGCAACTGCAAGAGCAGCGTGAACAGGTTGATGAAGTTCAAGTAGAGCGACAGCGCACCTGTAATCGCCGCGCGCTCCGCGATCTCGCCACCCTGCGAGGCGTAGCCGTAGATGTAGTCGTTCTTCAGCCGCTGGGTGTCATAGGCGGTCAAGCCCGCGAAAATCAAGACACCGACCACCGACACCACGAACTGCAGCGCCGAGCTCGCAATGAAGATGTTCACCAGGCTCGCGATAATGATGCCGAACAGACCCATGAGCAGGAACGAGCCCATGCCGGTCATGTCACGCTTTGTGGTATAGCCGAACAGGCTCAGCGCGCCGAACGAGGCCGCGGTGATGAAGAACACCCGCACGATCGAGGTGTGGGTGTACACCAGGAAGATCGATGACAGCGAAATGCCCATCAGTGCCGAGAACGCCCAGAACAGCATTTGCGCGGTTGCAGGCTTCAGCCGGTTGATACCGAACGAGATGGCGAAAACCATTGCCAGCGGCGCGAGCATGAACACCCACTTCAAGGGGCTGACGAACATCGCGTAGCCGAACGGCGTCAGGTAGGCGCTACCGATCCTGGCCGCAGCGCCCGACGGGTCGCCAGTCACGGCCGCCATGTACACGCCGAGAGCGGCCAAGCCGGTGATGGCGAGGCCAATCGACATGTAGTTGTAGATCTTGAGCATATAGGACCGCAGACCGGCGTCGACGGCCGCGGTATCAACGCGCCCGGCGGTCCGGCCAAACGGAGAGGTATAGTTACGGTCTAAGTCCGACATGGTCGAATTCCCGTGGTTGTCTGGCACCGCAAAGGATTTACGCGCCAGTTCGAATTCTGTCTCGGATACATCGGCCTGCTGATATTAATTTTTGGTCATCAGGCTGGTCATCAGGCCAGTGTCCGACCCAAGCTGTATGTGGGAAACTAACACAATCGACGCAAGCTTCCACGCGCGGCTGAATGTCGCCCTCCGGAAAGGATATTAGCCTCACTCCGGGGAGACCGATGCGCCAAAAGCCTAAAACCTGCAAGGGCATCCGTCATACCGCCTCCTGGCTGGCATCATAGACACAATCGCCGTGATGCCTGCTACATATTGTCATAAATTCCGCAACACCGAGGCCGGCTTCTGGTTAAGCGCCATCAGCGTGCCGGCCAGCCCCAGCGCGACCGTGACCAGCAGCGCGGCGGCTACCACCATGGCCGCGCTGCCCACCTGCCATTCGAAGCCGAGCGTCATCAGCCGCGTCACAATTAGCCACGCGGCGACGGAACCGGCGGCCACACCGAACACCGCGGTGGCCGCGCCGATCATCAAGTACTCCAGCGTGTACGCACCGAGCAGGCGCAACCGGGTGGCACCGAGGGTTTTCAGGATCACCGCGTCGTAAACGCGATGGCGATGGCCGGCAGCCAGCGCGCCGCCGAGGACGAGAATCGCCGAAATCAGGGTGACTGCGCTGGCGCCGCGGATCGCCAGCACCAGGTTAGTGACGACGGTTCCGATGGTTTCCAAGGCCTCGCGAACCCGCACGCTCGTCACCATCGGGAAGGCGGCGGCGACAGCCTTGATGATGGCGGTGTCTTCGGCAACGCCGTTATGCGTCTCGGTCAGGGTCGCGATATGGGTGTGCGGCGCGCCGCGAAAGGCGTTGGGCGAGAACACCAACACGAAGTTGATGCCGAGGCTCTGCCAATCCACGCTGCGCATGTTGCTGATGGTGGCGGTGATGTCGCGGCCAAGGACGTTCACGACAACCGTGTCGCCGATCCTGAGCCCGAGCCCGTCGGCAAGCTTCTTCTCGAACGACACCAGCGGCGGCCCGTTATAGTCCGGTCCCCACCACTCGCCCTCGACCACCTTCGACCCCTTCGGCACATCGCCGGTGTAAGTCAGGCCGCGATCGCTCTGCAGCACCCATTCGGCTTCGTGCGAAGGTTTCAACTCCTCGGCCCTGACGCCGCGCGCCGCGACGATGCGCCCGCGCAACATGGGGACGTCTTCCACCGTCGCTCGCGGAACCTGCTGCTGGAGAAATGCGGTGAAACTATCAGACACTGACGAGGGAATATCGATGAAATAAAACGTCGGCGCGCGGTCCGGCAATGCGGCCAAGAACTGCCGCCGCAGATTGCCGTCGATCTGGGTGATCGTGACCAGCACGGCAAGGCCAAGCCCGAGCGAGAGCACCACCGACGGCGTGAGCGTGCCTGGACGATGGATGTTCGAGATCGCAAGCCGCACCATGGTGATCCGGGATCGCGGTAGCCTGCGCGCCAGCGCCATCAAGGCGGAGGCGATGCCGCGCAACAACACGAACACCACCACCGACGACACCACGAACACCGCGGCTACGCGCTTGTCGTAGGCAAGGCTGATGGCGATGGCGATCAAAAGCGCGATCATCAGGGCCATCCAGACCAGATAGCGGGTTTGCGGCCGATGAACTTCGTTTGTGACGGCGTCCCGAAACAGCGCCGCGACCGGAACGTCATGAACCCGCGCCAGCGGCCACATGCCGAAGGCCAGCGCGGTCAACAGGCCATATACGGCCGATAACGCCAATGCCTCGGGGTGCAGCGCCGGGACCACCGGCAGCGGCAGAAGATGACCGAAGGCGCCAACGATGATGAAAGGCAGCACCGCGCCGACCACCAGACCGGCGAGCGAGCCGAGAGCGGCCAGCACCATGACCTGCGTCAGATAGATCGCAAACACATCGCGTCCGGTCGCGCCCAGCGCCTTGAACGATGCAATGACATCGCGGCGGCGGTCGATATGGCTCTTGACGGCATTCCCGACGCCCACACCTCCCACCAGCAAGGCGGCGAGCCCGACCAGGGTCAGGTACTGCGTGAACCGTGAGATGGTCCGCTCTAGTTGTGGCGAGGCATTGTTGCGGTTGCGGATGTCCCAGCCCGCCTCCGGCAGCGCCGCCCGCGCATCGTCGGCCAGCGCCGTCGCTGCCCCGTCGTCCGCAGCGTTACCGGCAAGCCGCACCCGGTAAGTCCAGCGCACCAGACTGCCGGGCTGCAGCAGGGCGGTGGCGCGCAGACCATCGATGCTCGTGAGGAAGCGCGGGCCGAACCCGAGACCGCCCGCCAGCTTGTCGGGCTCGGCATCCACCGCGCTGCGGATTTCAAAAGTGGCGCTGCCGATCACGACACGATCGCCGACCTTGAGATCCAGCCGTGCCAGCAGGGCCGGATCGGCGGCCGCCCCGAACGCGCCGTCGCGCTCAGTGAGCAGATCAGTCATCGGGACGTTCGGCGTCAACGTCAACGCGCCGAGCATGGGATAGGCGCGATCGACCGCCTTGAGTTCGACCAATGCCGGCTTGCCGTCTGGCGCTTGCGCCATCGCGCGCAGGGTCGCCGCCACCGAGACCGTTCCTCGCGCGCGCAGGAACGCTATCTCGTTCGGCTTCGCCTCGCGCTGGATCAGCGAAAACGCGACATCACCGCCAAGCAGCGTGCGACCTTCGCGCGCCAGTCCCTCCGACAGACTCGACGCCACGGAGCCGACGCCGGCAATCGCCATGACGCCGAGCGCAATGCAGGCGATGAAAACATAGAAGCCGCGCAGCCCGCTGCGCAGTTCGCGCAACGCGTAGCGCAGCGGCAATGCGCGCAATCGCTTCCTGTGCGCGGCTTGAATGGCAGCAGTCATTCGGCCGTCTCGATCCAGTGGCGATCGGTCGCCGGTCCGTCGATGCGGCCAGAGCGCAATCGCACCACGCGATCGCAGCGTTGCGCGAGAGCATTGTCGTGCGTGACCAGCACCAGCGTCATGCCGCGCTCGGCGTGCTTGGCGAACAGAAGATCGACGATCTGCTGGCCGGTCGCCTCGTCCAGATTCCCGGTCGGCTCGTCGGCGACGAGAATCGCAGGATCGGGCGCGAGTGCCCGCGCCAGCGCCACGCGCTGCTGCTCACCGCCCGACAACTGCGCCGGATAATGATGCAACCGTTCACCGAGACCCACAGTCTCCAGTTCGCGCGCGGCACGCACCGATGCGTCCGGAATGCCTGCGAGTTCGAGTGGCACCGCGACGTTCTCGAGCGCCGTCATGGTCGGGATCAGATGAAAAGACTGAAACACGATGCCGACGTGGCGGCCACGAAATCGCGCCAGACTGTCCTCGTCGAGAGCATTGAAAGCGGTGCCGTTGACCACCACCTCTCCGCTGTCGGGGCGCTCCAGACCTGCCATCACCATGAGCAGCGTGGATTTGCCGGATCCCGACGGGCCGATCAGACCAACCGCTTCGGCGCGAGCAACACGGAGGTTGATGTCCTTGAGAATGTGGACCCGCGCCGCGCCGCTGCCGAGCGAGAGATTGACATTGGAAATGACGATGGTGTCCGGCTTGAGATTTTGGGAATGACCGGCCGGTGACGAGGGTTCGATGAGACTGTCCATGCAAATCTCATATGGCACTTCTTTTACGGCGGTCGAGAGGTTGATGCGCACCTTTGCGTGGATTCTGCTTGGCGCTGGCATCGCCATGGGAGCGCCGGCGCAAGCGGCCGATAGCCCCTCCAGGATCGTGGTGCTCGGCGACTCCTTAAGCGCTGGTCTCGGCCTTCCGGCCGCCGCCGCATTTCCGGCGCAATTGGAAAAAGCATTGAAAGACAAGGGGCTGAACGCCGCGATCGACAATGCCGGCGTCTCCGGCGACACCGCGTCCGGCGGTCTCGACCGGCTCGACTGGTCAGTGCCTGTCGGCACGCAGGGCGTGATTCTCGAACTGGGCGCAAACGATGCCCTGCGCGGCATTGATCCCAAGGTGACGCGGGCCGCACTGGAAGACATCCTGAAGCGCCTGAAGGCGCGCCATGTCGCGGTCCTGCTGTGCGGCATGGTCGCACCGCCCAATTATGGCGCGGACTACGCCGCGCAATTCAATACGATCTTTCCCGATCTCGCCAAGAAATACGACGTGCCGCTTTATCCGTTCTTCCTCGACGGTGTCGCGGCGAACACAAAGCTCAATCAGGCCGACGGTATGCACCCGACCGCCGCAGGCGTGGCCATTATCGTCGAACATATCCTGCCCGCGGTCGAGGCCTTTCTCGGCGCCATCCATGAACAGAAAGGCTGACAACCAAGCATGCGCCTGCTCTCACAAGGAATTATCCGCCATGCGCACCGCGCGCTTCATGCGGTCACAGAACTACGGTAGAAATAGCTGCTGGTGATTCGTCACCGGACTGACTTCGAGGCTTGATCCACCGATCCACTTTATCGGGACCGAGCCTTTGCATCGAGGGTTTTGCGATGCCACGTTTGTTCACCGGGCTGGAAATACCGCCCGATATTGGCCGCACGCTGTCCGATTTGCGAGGCGGTCTACCCGGTGCCCGCTGGATCGATCCCGAAAACTACCATCTCACACTCCGCTTCATCGGCGATATCGACGGCGCCTCCGCCAATGAGATCGCGTCGGTACTGCTCCGGATCAACCGCAAACCATTCGACGTGACGCTGCGGGGATTGTCGAGTTTCGGCGGCAAGAAACCCCGCGCCGTCGTCGCCTCGGTGGAACCGAGCGGGCCGCTGGTCGAATTGCAGGCCGAACTCGAACGGCTGATGCGGCGCTGCGGGCTCGATCCCGAGGGCCGCAAGTTCACGCCCCATGTGACGCTGGCGCGCTTGCGCGATGCGTCCAATCAGGACGTCGCGGATTATCTGTCGGTGCGCGGCTATTTCCCCTCCAGGGTATTCACCGCCGAGCGCTTCGTGCTGTTTTCCTCGCGTGCTTCGGTCGGCGGTGGTCCCTACGTGATCGAGGATTCCTACGCGCTCAGCCCGTGATCGCCTGACCTGCCTCTTCGACCAATTCACCGCTTGCATTCCCGTTCGTATGGAGGCGTAAGCTGTCCGATGCTCTCGGTTTCGCCCACTTCGTTCCGCGATCATTATCAGGCCACCGTCGCCTCAGGCGCGATCGAGGCAGACCCTGCACAGGCGCGGGTGGTGGAAGCCCTCGCCGCGCTGGACGAGCGGCTCACTACTTACAAGCCGGCCGGCAAGTCAGGCTTCCTCGATAAGCTCTTTCATTCCGACAATGCACCGCCTCCGAACGGGCTTTATATCTATGGCGATGTCGGGCGCGGCAAGACCATGCTGATGGACCTGTTCTTTCATGAGAGCCAAGTCGCCCACAAGCGTCGTATCCACTTCCATGAGTTCATGAACGACGTTCACGAGCGCATCTTCGCCTTTCGCCAGGCGATGGCGCGCGGCGAAATAGCCGACGCCGACGTCATTCAGCTCACCGCGACCTCGATCTTCGAGGAAGCCTGGCTTTTGTGTTTCGACGAATTTCATGTCACCGACATCGCCGATGCCATGATCCTCGGCCGCCTGTTCGCACGGCTGTTCGAACTCGGCACGATCGTGGTGGCGACATCCAACGTCTCGCCGGACGGCCTCTACGAGGGCGGGCTCAATCGCGTGCTGTTCCTGCCATTCATCGCACAGATCGAGGAGCGCATGGACGTGCTGCGTCTCGATGCCCGCACCGATTTCCGCATGGAAAAGCTCGCCGGCGTCAGGATGTGGCTGACCCCCGCCGACGAGGCCGCCGAAGCAGCGCTCGACAAAGCCTGGGTGCTCATGACCGGCGGCGCGCCCTGCCAGCCGCGCGACATCGCAATCAAGGGCCACGTCCTGCATGTGCCGTGCTCGGCCAATGGCGTCGCGCGATTTTCGTTTGCCGATCTCTGCGAGCAGCCGCTCGCGGCTTCCGACTATCTGCGGCTCGCGCGCGACTATCATACCCTCATCGTCGACCGCATTCCTAACATGGACGCCGACCGCAACGCCGCCAAGCGGTTCATCGCACTGATCGACACGCTTTACGACAACGGCGTGAAACTGATGGCGTCAAGCACAACCGACCCGCTGTCGCTCTATCGCGCCAGCGACGGCTATGAGGCGAACGAATTCAAGCGCACCTCCTCGCGTCTGATCGAAATGGGCTCCGAATCCTACCTCGCACAGGCCCACGGCCGCAGCGATTCCATCGCCAGCAGCTCCAGCACCGGACTGGTGGAGACATGAAATGCGAGCCCAACAATTGAGCGCAGCCCGACTTGAACGGGGGAGACGAAAGGTCTAACCACGGTCTTGTCGAGATTTTCCCTTCCTGCCTCTTGTCATCAAAGGACAATTTCCCATGGCGCGCGACAAGATCGCCTTGATCGGCTCCGGTCAGATCGGAGGAACGCTCGCTCATCTCATCGGGCTGAAAGAACTCGGCGATGTCGTGATGTTCGATATCGCCGAAGGCATTCCGCAGGGTAAATCTCTCGATATCGCACAGTCTTCGCCGGTGGATGGGTTCGACGCCAAACTGACCGGCGCCAATTCCTATGACGCGCTCGACGGCGCCAAGGTCTGCATCGTGACCGCCGGTGTCCCGCGCAAGCCGGGCATGAGCCGCGACGATCTCTTGGGTATCAATCTCAAGGTGATGGAGCAGGTCGGTGCCGGCATCAAGAAATACGCGCCCGACGCCTTCGTCATCTGCATCACCAATCCGCTCGACGCCATGGTGTGGGCGCTGCAGAAAGCGTCCGGCATGCCGGCAAAGAAGGTGGTCGGCATGGCCGGCGTGCTGGACTCCTCGCGCTTCCGTTATTTCCTCGCCGACGAATTCAACGTGTCGGTGGAAGACGTCACGGCCTTCGTGCTCGGCGGCCATGGCGACAGCATGGTGCCACTGGTGAAATACTCGACCGTGGCTGGCATTCCGCTGCCGGATCTCGTCAAGATGGGCTGGACGTCGCAGGCGCGTATCGATGAGATCGTCGACCGCACCCGCAACGGCGGCGCAGAGATCGTCAACCTGTTGAAGACCGGCTCGGCGTTCTACGCACCCGCTGCCTCCGCGATCGCGATGGCCGAAAGCTATCTGCGTGACAAGAAGCGCGTGCTGCCATGCGCCGCCTATCTCAACGGCGAGTACGGCGTAAAGGACATGTATGTCGGCGTTCCCGTGGTGATCGGCGCCAAGGGCGTCGAGCGCATTGTTGAGATCGAGCTGGCCGGCAAGGATCGCGAAGCCTTCGACAAATCGGTCGGCGCAGTTCAGGGGCTCATCGATGCCTGCAAGAAGATCGCGCCCGATCTGCTGGACCGCTGATCGGCCGCTATCATCGCAGGGCGACTGTCTGCCCCTGCCCTCCGACTGGTCTGTCGCTGGTGTATCTATGACAGACGGAAACTGGTGAAGTCGAAATTGTCCCTGCCAATTGTCCCTGCCCCGGGTCGGAGGACGTCCAGATGAACATCCACGAATATCAGGCCAAGGCGTTGCTGCGCGAGTTCGGCGTGCCGGTCTCGCGCGGGGTGCCGGTGCTGAAGGCATCGGAAGCCGAGGCCGCGGCGAAAACGCTGGGAGGTCCGGTCTGGGTGGTGAAAAGCCAGATCCACGCGGGCGGCCGCGGCAAGGGCAAGTTCAAGGAAGCCTCCGCCGGCGACCAGGGCGGCGTCCGTCTCGCCAAATCGATCGACGAGGTGAAGCAGTTCGCCAAGCAGATGCTCGGCGCGACGCTGGTTACCGTGCAAACCGGCCCCGCCGGCAAGCAGGTCAATCGCCTCTACATCGAGGAAGGCTCTGACATCGACAAGGAGTTCTATCTTTCGGCACTGGTCGACCGCGAAACGTCAAGGGTCGCGTTCGTGGTCTCCACCGAGGGCGGGGTGAACATCGAGGACGTCGCCCACAAAATGCCTGAGAAAATTGTGACCTTCTCGGTCGATCCCGCCACCGGCGTGATGGGCCACCACGGCCGCACCGTCGCCAAGGCGTTGGGATTGCGCGGCGACCTCGCCAAGCAGGCGGAGAAGCTGGTCGCGCAGCTCTACAACGCCTTCATCGCCAAGGACATGGCGATGCTGGAGATTAATCCGCTGGTTGTCACCAAACAGGGCGAGTTGCGCGTGCTCGACGCCAAGGTGTCGTTCGACGACAATGCGCTGTACCGCCAATCGGACACGGTGGCGCTGCGCGACGAGAGCGAGGAAGACGCCAAGGAAATCGAGGCGTCGAGGTTCGATCTGAGCTACGTCGCGCTCGACGGGCAGATCGGCTGCATGGTCAACGGCGCCGGCCTCGCCATGGCGACCATGGACATCATCAAGCTCTACGGCATGGCGCCTGCGAACTTTCTCGATGTCGGCGGCGGCGCCACCAAGGACAAAGTCGCGGCCGCCTTCAAGATTATCACCGCGGATCCGAACGTGAAGGGCATCCTCGTCAACATTTTCGGCGGCATCATGAAGTGCGACGTCATCGCCGACGGCGTCGTCGCCGCGGTGAAGCAGGTCGGTCTCAATGTCCCGCTGGTGGTTCGCCTCGAAGGCACCAACGTCGATGCCGGCAAGAAGATCATCCGCGAGTCCGGCCTCAACGTGCTGCCGGCCGACGATCTCGACGACGCCGCACAGAAGATCGTCGAGGCCGTGAAAGAAGCGGCGTAGGCCTCATCGTTACACCGCCCGACCGGCACCCCTGGACAGTCCAAAAGGTAGCATCCGATGTCCATCCTCATCGACAAGAACACCAGGGTCATTTGCCAGGGCTTCACCGGCAAGAACGGCACGTTCCACTCCGAGGCCGCGATCGCCTACGGCACAAAGATGGTGGGCGGCACTTCGCCGGGCAAAGGTGGCAGCAAGCACCTCGACCTGCCGGTGTTCGACACCGTGCGGGAAGCGCGCGAGGCGACCGGTGCTGACGCCAGCGTGATCTACGTGCCGCCGCCGGGCGCGGCGGATGCGATCTGCGAGGCCATCGACGCCGAGATCCCGCTGATCGTCTGCATCACCGAGGGCATTCCGGTGCTGGATATGGTGCGGGTCAAGCGTTCGCTGTCGGGATCGAAGTCGCGGCTCATCGGGCCGAATTGTCCGGGCGTCGTGACGGCCGGCGAATGCAAGATCGGAATCATGCCCGCGAACATCTTCAAGCCGGGCAATGTCGGCATCGTTTCCCGCTCGGGCACGTTGACCTATGAGGCGGTATTTCAGACCAGCCAGGAGGGCCTTGGTCAGACGACGGCGGTCGGCATCGGCGGCGACCCGGTCAAGGGCACCGAATTCATCGACATGCTGGAAATGTTCCTGGCCGATCCCAAAACCAGCTCGATCGTGATGATCGGCGAGATCGGCGGTTCAGCCGAGGAAGACGCCGCCCAGTTTCTGATCGACGAGGCCAAACGCGGCCGCAGCAAGCCGACGATCGGCTTTATCGCGGGCGTCACCGCACCTCCCGGCCGCCGCATGGGCCATGCCGGCGCAATCATATCCGGCGGCAAGGGTGATGCCGCGTCCAAAACCGCAGCCATGGAAGCTGCCGGCATCATTGTCTCGCCGTCGCCGGCGCGGCTCGGAAAGACCCTTGTCGAAAAATTGAAGTCCTGATTCAAACTTTGGTTCTTTTCGGCGCGAAGTTTCGCCCCAAATAAGGTAAAAAGTTCGGATTCGCGCTGATCCCGCTTCGGAATCGGCGAATGCGCCGTCTGTTACGCGCAAGACTCGTCAGGACGCGATATGTCTCGTCAGAACGCGAATGCAGCATTTGCCCTTTCCTCGTTCTTGCACGGCGTGAATGCCACTTACATCGACGGTCTCTATGCCCGCTACGAAAAAGACCCCGGCTCGGTCGATGCCGAGTGGCAAGAGTTTTTCAAAAGCCTGAAGGACACTCCCGAGGACGTTCGAAAGAATGCGGAAGGTCCGTCCTGGGAGCAGGCGAATTGGCCGCTGGCGCCGCAGGATGACCTCACCTCCGCCCTCGACGGCAACTGGGCGCAGATCGAGAAGGCCGTAAGCGCCAAGGTGCAGGAGAAGGCACAACCGAAAGATTCGGCGCTGGCCGGCGTCGATGTCAACCAGGCCACCCGCGATTCGGTTCGCGCGCTGATGCTGATCCGAGCCTATCGCATGCGCGGACATTTCCACGCCAAACTCGATCCGCTCGGTCTCGAACCTGCGCGCGATCACGAAGAACTCGATCCGCGCGCCTACGGCTTCACCGATGCCGACATGGATCGCAAGATCTTCCTCGACCACGTCCTGGGCCTCGAATACGGCACGCTGCGCGAGATCGTGGCGATCTGCGAGCGGACCTACTGCCAAACGCTCGGCGTCGAGTTTATGCACATTTCGAACGGCGCGCAGAAGGGCTGGATTCAGGAACGCATCGAGGGGCCGGACAAGGAGATCAGCTTCACGCCGGAAGGCCGTCGCGCCATCCTGAAGAAGCTCATCGAGGCAGAGGGCTTCGAGAGGTTCTGCGACGTCAAGTTCACCGGCACCAAGCGCTTCGGTCTCGACGGCGCCGAATCCTTGATTCCGGCGCTGGAGCAGATCATCAAGCGGGGCGGCAATCTCGGCGTCAAGGAAATCGTGGTCGGCATGCCGCACCGCGGACGGCTCAACGTGCTGACGCAGGTGATGGGCAAGCCGCATCGCGCGCTATTTCACGAATTCAAGGGCGGCTCGGCCAATCCCGACGTCGTGGAAGGCTCGGGCGACGTCAAGTATCATCTCGGCGCCTCAAGCGACCGCGAGTTCGACAACAACCGGATCCACCTGTCACTGACCGCCAACCCCTCGCACCTCGAGATCGTCGATCCGGTGGTCCTCGGCAAGGTGCGCGCCAAGCAGGACCAGCACGGCGATCCGCCCGACCAGCGCAACTCGGTGCTGCCGCTCTTGATGCACGGCGACGCCGCCTTCGCGGGGCAGGGCGTGGTGGCGGAATGCTTCGCGCTGTCGGACCTCAAGGGCTACCGCACCGGCGGCTCGATCCACTTCATCGTCAACAACCAGATCGGCTTCACCACCTATCCGCGCTATTCGCGCTCGTCGCCCTATCCGTCCGACGTCGCGAAGATGATCGACGCGCCGATCTTCCACGTCAACGGCGACGATCCGGAAGCGGTGGTGTTCGCGGCCAAGGTGGCAACAGAATTCCGGCAGAAGTTCCACAAGCCGGTCGTTATCGACATGTTCTGCTATCGCCGTCACGGTCACAACGAAGGCGACGAGCCATCGTTTACCAATCCGATGATGTACAAGAAGATCGCTGCGCACCCCTCGACGCTCGAACTGTATGCGAAGCGGCTGACCGCGGAAGGCGTCATAACCGAGGCCGAAATCGAAAAGCTGAAAGCTGACTGGCGCGCACGGCTCGACACCGAATTCGAGGCCGGCACCGGCTACAAGCCGAACAAGGCCGACTGGCTCGACGGCAAGTGGGCGGGCCTCAAGCTCGCCGATCAGGAGGAGGAGCCGCGTCGTGGCGTCACCGGCGTGGACATCGTGACGCTGAAGGAGATCGGCCGCAGCATCACCCAGGTGCCGGACGGCTTCCGCGTGCATCGCACAGTGCAGCGCTTCCTCGAAAACCGCGCCAAGGCGATCGACAGCGGCGCCGGTCTCGACTGGGCGACGGCTGAGGCGCTGGCGTTCTGCACCCTGATGCTCGAGGGCCATAATGTCCGGCTGTCCGGCCAGGACAGCGAACGCGGCACCTTCTCGCAGCGGCATTCGGTGCTGTTCGATCAGCAGGACGAGAGCCGTTACACGCCGTTCAACCATCTCGGCAAGAAGCAGGGCGGCTACGAGGTCATCAACTCGCTGCTGTCGGAAGAAGCGGTGCTCGGCTTCGAATACGGCTATTCGCTCGCGGAGCCCAACACGCTCACGCTGTGGGAAGCGCAGTTCGGCGATTTCGCCAACGGCGCGCAGGTGGTGTTCGACCAGTTCATCTCCGCTGGAGAACGCAAGTGGCTGCGCATGTCGGGCCTCGTCTGCATGCTGCCTCACGGCTATGAAGGCCAGGGGCCGGAGCACTCATCGGCGCGGCTGGAGCGATTCCTGCAGATGTGCGCGGAAGACAACATGCAGGTGGTCAACCTGACCACGCCGGCAAATCACTTTCATGCGCTGCGCCGGCAGTTGAACCGCCAGATCCGCAAGCCGCTGATCATGATGACGCCGAAGTCGCTGCTGCGCCACAAGCGGGCGGTATCGCGCCTCGACGAACTCGGCGCCGACACCACGTTTCATCGTATCCTGTACGACGACGCGGCGATGCTGCCGGACCAGACAATCAGGCTGGTGGAAGACGAGAAGATCCGCCGCGTCGTGCTGTGCTCCGGCAAGGTCTACTACGACCTCTACGAGGAACGCGAAAAGCGCGGCATCAACGATGTCTACCTGTTGCGGATCGAACAACTGTATCCGGTGCCGCTGAAGGCGCTGGTGCAGGTACTCGGCAGTTTCAAGAAGGCCGAGATCGTCTGGTGCCAGGAGGAGCCGCGCAACATGGGCGCGTGGCACTTCATCGAACCCTATCTCGAATGGGTTCTGAATCAGATCGACGCCCCCAACAAGCGCCCGCGTTATGCCGGCCGCGCCGCCGCCGCGGCCACCGCGACCGGGTTGATGTCGAAGCATCTTGCGCAACTCAAGGCGTTCATCGACGAGGCCCTCGACTGACACGAACAGTCATGGTGGGGCTAAAACGCGAGGCACTACCAGTTGCAAATGTCTCTAGTGGATTGAATTTGACATTTGCGACCCACTTGGCCGTACGTCCCGACGCGAATGTCAAATTCAAAACGCCCCTGGCAACTTATATTTGCTAGTGATCCTTAGATGCTAACATTCGCAAAAAGGCGCGCTGAAACGAGATGCGAATGTTAGAATCGGACCGCTACATCCATGCCGCTGTCTTTCCGATGACCGAATGAGTTCGTGGATGGCCGGAACGAATCAGGCCATGACGAAAAGGAAGATGATCATGACTGAGATACGCGTTCCGACGCTCGGCGAATCGGTGACCGAGGCGACCATCGGAAAATGGTTCAAGAAGCCCGGCGATGCCGTGGCCGTCGACGAGCCGCTCGTCGAGCTCGAAACCGACAAGGTGACCATCGAGGTGCCCGCGCCCTCCGCCGGCACGCTCGGCGAGATCGTCGCCAGGGACGGCGAGACGGTCGCCGTCGGCGCGTTGCTTGGACAGATTTCCGATGGTGCGGCACCCGCAAAAGCTGCCGCGCCGGCTGCGCAGCCTGCTGCCGCCGCTCCGGCTTCTCCTGCCCCGGCGCAAAAATCGCCGCCGGCCGATGCGCCGCTGGCGCCCTCGGTGCGAAAACTCTCCGCCGAGAGCGGTGTCGACGTCTCGACCGTGCCGGGCTCCGGCAAGGATGGCCGCATCACCAAGGGCGACATGCTGGCCGCGATCGAGAAGGCGGCATCGGCGCCGACCCCGGTCAACCAGCCGGCCGCCGCCGTGCAGGCGCGCGCGCCCTCGCCGCCCGACGACGCCGCGCGCGAGGAACGCGTGAAGATGACGCGGCTGCGCCAGACCATCGCGCGCCGCCTCAAGGAGGTGCAGAATACCGCCGCGATGCTGACGACCTTCAACGAGGTCGACATGACCAGCGTCATGGCGCTGCGTGCGCACTACAAGGAAGCGTTCGAGAAGAAGCACGGCGCCAAGCTCGGCTTCATGGGTTTCTTCACCAAGGCCTGCGTCCAGGCGTTGAAGGACATACCCGCCGTCAACGCCGAGATCGACGGGACCGACCTGATCTACAAGAACTACTATCACATCGGCGTCGCGGTGGGCACCGATAAGGGCCTCGTTGTGCCGGTCGTGCGCGACTGCGACCGCAAGTCGATCGCCGAGATCGAAAAGAGCATCGCCGATTACGGCCGCCGCGCCCGCGACGGCCAGCTGAAGATCGAGGAGATGCAGGGCGGCACCTTCACCATCACCAACGGCGGCATCTACGGCTCGCTGATGTCGACGCCGATCCTGAACGCGCCGCAGGCCGGCATCCTCGGCATGCACAAAATTCAGGAACGGCCAATGGCGATCGGCGGCAAGGTGGAAATCCGCCCGATGATGTATCTCGCGCTCTCCTACGACCACCGCGTCATCGACGGCAAGGAGGCCGTCACCTTCCTCGTGCGCGTCAAGGAATCGCTCGAAGACCCGGCACGGCTGGTGCTGGATCTGTAGTTCAAGCTAAGGGAACCACATGACGCAAATCTTGCTGAAGTCCGATACCAAAACCACCGAGTTTGGTCATTTGACCTCAATCGATCTGGAGTTGAATGCAGTCATTCTGGAGTTGTTTTATTTGGCTTGTTTGAGCTTTGAGCACGGGTCATCCGCTGCACATATTTACGTCTCCGAATACGGCGGGGAAATAAAAAGCATCACCAATGGAAATCCCTTCGATGTTATGGGATCCTTCGAAAACATCTCGAAAAAATCCGCAGACTGGGTTTTGTCGCGAACTCTATTCCACCATGACAACCAGAGGCGGCGGGCGAAGTCCGCTCAGGAAAACGCGACAGCTGAAGACAAGCAACCGGCGATCGAGAAAAAGCTCGGCAACCTCGACAAGGCGCACTCTTTGAGGCGGAAGCTGATCACCGACGGAGCCGACCCCGACGAGGTCAACCGACTAGTCGGCGGATTACTATTCGACCAGCGTGCAAAATTGCTCCCCGGACCGGACCCAACGGGTTGAGAGGTATGCGTCACAAGGATTGAAACGACAGGATTTGAGACCATGGCGACTTACGACCTCATCGTTATCGGCACCGGCCCCGGAGGTTACGTCTGCGCCATTCGCGCGGCGCAACTCGGCATGAAGGTCGCCGTGGTCGAGAAGAACGCAACGCTCGGCGGCACCTGTCTCAATGTTGGCTGCATGCCCTCGAAGGCGCTGTTGCACGCCTCGGAAATGTTCGAGGAAGCTGGCCACTCGTTCGCCAAGATGGGCGTGACGGTCTCCGCGCCGAAACTGGATCTGCCCACGATGATGAACTTCAAGCAGCAGGGCATCGACGGCAACGTCAAGGGCGTCGAATTTTTAATGAAAAAGAACAAAATCGACGTCATCAGCGGCACCGGCAGGATTCTCGGCGCCGGCAAGGTCGAAGTGACAGGCGCGGACGGCAAGAAACAGACCGTCGACACGAAGAACATCGTCATCGCCACCGGCTCCGACGTCGCGAAGCTCAAGGGCATCGAGATCGACGAGAAGCGCATCGTGTCCTCGACTGGCGCGCTGTCGCTCGACAAGGTTCCGGAAAAACTTCTGATCGTCGGTGCCGGCGTGATCGGCCTCGAACTCGGCTCGGTGTGGCATCGTCTCGGCGCAGAAGTCACCGTCGTTGAATTCCTCGACCGCATCCTGCCGGGCATGGACGGCGAAGTCGCCAAGCAATTCCAGCGCATCCTCGAAAAACAGGGTTTTGCGTTCAAGCTCGGCGCGAAGGTCACGGGGGTCGATACATCAGGCAAGACGCTGGTGGCGCAGGTCGAGCCCGCCGTGGGCGGCCCGGCCGAGACAATCGAGGCCGATGTGGTGCTGGTGGCGATCGGCCGCACGCCCTATACCGACGGCCTTGGCCTGAAGGAAGCCGGCGTCGCGCTCGACAATCGCGGGCGCGTCGAGATCGACAATCACTTCGCGACCAGCGTGAAAGGCGTCTATGCCATCGGCGACGTGGTCAAGGGACCGATGCTCGCCCACAAGGCCGAGGACGAAGGCGTGGCCTGCGCGGAAATCCTCGCCGGCCAGGCCGGGCACGTGAACTACGACGTGATCCCCGGCGTGGTCTACACCACCCCGGAAGTGTCCTCGGTCGGCAAGACCGAGGAGGAGCTGAAGCAGGCGGGCGTCGGTTACACGGTCGGCAAGTTTCCATTCACGGCCAACGGCCGCTCCAAGGTCAACCAGACCACCGACGGCTTTGTGAAGATTCTCGCGGATGCCAAGGCCGACCGCGTGCTCGGCGTTCACATCATCGGCCGGGAGGCCGGCGAGATGATCCACGAGGCCTGCGTGCTGATGGAATTCGGCGGCTCGGCAGAAGACCTCGCCCGCACCTGCCACGCTCACCCGACGCGATCGGAAGCCATCAAGGAAGCCGCCCTCGCCGTCGGCAAACGCGCCATCCACATGTGACGCTGTTCTTCTGATTTCATCAGAAACGAAAAAGCCCTCGCCGTCAGTGTCCCAGCAGGTGCAATGCGTGCGGCGCGAACATCCCGATTGCCGTGACCCCAATCCCGGCGATCGCCAGCAGGCCTGATATCCATGCCAGCACGATCATCCCGGTGATGATGGCGGCAGACGCCAGCACGATCGCGATCTGGAAGGCGGCGGACGCCAGCTCGAAATGATGATATTTCGCCATCGCGAGATCACGCGCGTCCTCGGCGTGTTTGGCGCGCTCGGCGAGTTGATCCTGTCCCTCGCCGGTGCTCGGCTCGGAACGATAGTGCGCCGCGGTCTTCTGCCACTCGTCGATCTGTTTTTGCAGCGCAGCCCTGGTCGCCTCATCCGTCGCCAGCCGGAGACTGAGCTTGGCCTGGTCGGCCTGGGTCTGGACCGTGGTGCGTCGGATGCTCTTGGCCTGGAAAAAGGCCCAGAGATTGGAGGACTCCACGTTCTTGCTGATCGATTCGGTCTGGGCGCTCTTCCCCAACGTCTCGGACAACGCGAGGCAGAGCGCGATGATGGCGATCAGGAGCGCAATCTTCTTGTTCTCTCCCGACGTATGATGCGTATGCTCGGCATGTTCCATGCTTTCATGCGCGCTCATGGTCCTCTCCCGCGTTGATTTGACAGCCCACGATTGACCGGCAACTTTTCCAGCGCAAGGGGTCAACCCGTACTGGCGGCGAATGTCCGCCGGAAAACCTGTAGCTCAGAATTCGGGATCGTCAGGCTCGGGGATGCGCCGTCCTGTAGACCTCGAGCAGCCGCTCACTGTCGATGCCGGTGTAGATCTGAGTGGTCGAGAGCGAGGCGTGGCCAAGCAATTCCTGGATCGCGCGCAGATCGCCACCTCGACTCAAAAGATGCGTCGCAAATGAATGGCGCAGCGCATGCGGCGTCGCGCTATCGGGCAGGCCGAGCGCGCCGCGCAGCCGCGCCATGGTGAGTTGAATGATGCGCGCCTTGAGCGGGCCGCCCCGCGCACCGACGAAGATCGGCCCTTCCGGCGGCAGCGAATGCGGGCACATCGCGACATATTCCTGGACCAGCGCCAGCACATTTTGCAGCACCGGCACCATCCGCGTCTTGTTGCCCTTGCCGGTGACGATCAGAACGTCGCCCTCACCCGGTAGCGGCACATCGCGACGTTTCAGCCCGAGCGCTTCGGAAATTCGCAAGCCCGATCCGTACAGCAGCGCCATCACCGCGGCATCGCGCGCCCAGATCCACGGATCGCGATCCTCGCCGGCCCGTTCAGCCGCGTCGGCAAAGCGCTTCGCCGCACTCATGTGAATCGGCTTCGGCAGGCTTTTGCCGACCTTCGGCGCGCGGATCGCGCTGAGCGCGCCGACCTTGCCGAGCCCTTCCCGTTCCAGAAATCGCGCGAACGAGCGCAGTCCCGCCAGCGCCCGCATCAGCGACCGGCCGCCAATATCGTCGGCGCGACGCGCAGCCATGAAAGCCCGGACATCGCTCGCTTCAAGCGCGGCGAACCGCTTCAAGGTCACGAGGCTGCCCCAGTGCTGACTGAGAAACATCAGGCACTGCCGGACGTCCCGGGCATAGGCCTCAAGCGTCTTGGGCGACAGCCGGCGCTCGGCACGCAGATGCGCCAGCCATCGCGCCATTTGCTGCCCCACATCCGGGGCGGCGCAGGCGAGATCGGGAAGCGGCCGTGGCGCGGGCTTGACCATGATTCGTACCAAACACAATGATTCCGGTGATTATATCCCGCCGCTTTAGTTTATCGTTTGCTAACTTTGCTACCGGCGACTCCCACTCGAGCCCGAATTCTCCGAATGGATCATTTTTCACGCAACGGCATGTCCTCGGCATCATCGACGACGCGCGTCGTTGATGTGCTGGTTCCCGTTGCGATCGATCAGGCCTATTCATACCGCGTTCCGCGCGGCATGGAGGTCGCGCCTGGCGACCTCGTGACAGTGCCGCTCGGACCCCGCGAGGTGATCGCCGTGGTCTGGGCCGAGAACCCGTCACCCGATCCCCGCCTGCACAACCGCCTGAAGGACATCGGCGAAAAGCTCGAGGTGCCGCCGCTTAAGGACGAACTGCGCACGCTGGTCGACTGGGTCGCGAACTACACGCTGTCGTCGCGCGGCATGGTGATGCGCATGAGCTTGCGGATGGGCGAGCATCTCGGGCCGGAGCGGGTGCGATCCGGCGTGCGGCTTGTGGGCGAACCGCCGCAGCGCATGACGGCGGCACGACAGCGGCTGATCGCCGTGTTGTCCGATGGCCTGCTGCACGGAAAATCCGATGCCGCGAAGGAAGCGGGCGTCAGCGCCGGCGTGGTCGACGGACTGGTCGACGAAAGAACACTGACGGTCGAGCCGATGCCGCCTCCGCCGCCGCCACCGCCGCCCGATCCTAATTTCGCCGTGCCTGATTTTTCCCGCTCGCAGCGAGCGGCCGTGGACGCCATGCGCGCGCTTGCGTCGAACGGCACATTCCACGTCGCGCTGCTCGACGGCGTCACCGGCTCCGGCAAGACCGAGGTTTATTTTGAGGCGGTCGCCGAAGCCATCCGCCGCGGCAAGCAGACGCTGATCCTGATGCCGGAGATCGCGCTGACCGGGCAGTTCCGCGACCGCTTCGCGGCACGCTTCGGCGAGCGGCCGTTGGAGTGGCACTCCGAACTGACACCGCGCACCCGCGCGCGCAACTGGGCCGCGATCGCGGCAGGCGATGGACAGGTCGTGGTTGGCGCACGCTCGGCGCTGTTTCTTCCCTATGCCGATCTCGGACTGATCATCGTCGACGAGGAGCATGATCAGGCCTACAAACAGGACGAAGGTACCCACTATCACGCCCGCGACATGGCCGTGGTGCGCGCGCATATCGCGAAAATCCCGATCGTGCTGGCGTCGGCAACGCCATCGGTCGAGAGCGAAGTCAACGCGCGCAAGGGACGCTACCAGCGCATCGCACTGACGTCCCGGTTCGGCGGTCAGCACATGCCGCAGATCGAACTGATCGACCTGCGCCGCGAGGGACCGCCGCGCGGCCGCTTCATTTCTCCGCATCTTGCCGGGGAGATTCGCACCGCCATCGAACGGCGTGAGCAGGCGCTGTTGTTTCTCAATCGCCGTGGTTACGCGCCACTGACCTTGTGCCGGGCCTGCGGTCACCGTTTCGCCTGCACCATCTGCGATGCATGGCTGGTGGATCACCGCTTCCGGCAACGGCTCGTGTGCCATCACTGCGGCTTCTCGATGCCGCGCCCGCTGCAATGCCCGCATTGCGCGGCCGAGGAATCGCTGGTCGCGGTCGGCCCCGGCGTCGAACGGCTGCAGGAAGAAGCCGCCGCGCTGTTTCCAGAGGCCCGCACCCTGGTGCTGTCGAGCGACCTGATCACCTCGATCGAGACCATGCGATCGGAACTCAATGACATCGCGGAAGGCCGCGTCGACATCATCATCGGCACGCAACTGGTGGCCAAGGGACACCACTTTCCACGCCTGAATCTTGTCGGCGTCGTCGACGCCGACCTCGGCCTCGGCAACGGCGATCCCCGCGCCGCGGAGCGGACTTTTCAACTGCTCAATCAGGTGATCGGCCGCACCGGCCGCGAGCAGGGACGTGGCATCGGCTATCTGCAAACCCATCAGCCGGAACATCCCGTGATGAAGGCGCTGGTCGCAGGCGATCGCGAGGCGTTTTACGGCAGCGAGATTGAGGCGCGGGAGCGCTCGGGCTATCCGCCGTTCGGCCGGCTGGCCAGCCTGATCATATCCGCGGGCGACCGCCCGACCGCGGAAGGTTTCGCGCGCCGGTTGGCGGCGATCGCGCCGATCGATGAGCGCGTTCAAGTGCTCGGGCCGGCCGAAGCGCCGCTCGCCGTCATCAAAGGCCGCTATCGATTTCGCCTGCTGGTGAAGTCGGCGCGCGGTGTGGACCTGTCCGGCTATTTGCGCGAATGGCTCGCCGCGGGACCGAAAACCAAAGGCAATCTCAAGCTGGAAGTGGACGTCGATCCGCAGAGCTTTCTTTAAGAGCGTTTCTTTGTCATCTGAAACTTTCTCAACGACCTGCCAACCCGTGTGCTGTAGATCACGCCCGGCTCTGCATAACAGCGCGCCGGGATTGACGGCTCCGGGGTTGATCTTCAATCTGCCGCCCCGCGAGGGCTGAATGCATATCTACTTCCGCGGCAGCGGTTTACAGCGTTTGAGGCTGGCGTCGGGGCTGGCGCTGATGGCGTTCGCGGCCGCGCATTTCACCAATCATGCGGTCGGCCTTGTGAGCCTCGAAGCCATGCATCGGGTGCAGGAGTTGCGGACCGCGGTCACCCGATCATGGCCGGTATCGATCATCCTGCTGCTCGCGCTGATCACCCACGTCGCCCTCGGCCTCTACAAGCTCAGCCGGCGGGAAACGTGGCGGATGCCGGTCTGGGAAGCGTTGCAGATCGGCATCGGACTGGCGATTCCGTTTCTGCTGTTTCCGCACATCGTCAATACCCGCGTGGCGCACGCGGTGTTCGGCGCTAATGACATTTATCTCTATGAACTGGTCCGGCTCTGGCCCGACAGCGCGATCCTGCAAAGCACCCTGCTGCTGCTCGTCTGGGTCCACGGCTGCATCGGCATCCACTACTGGCTGCGGCTGTCGGATTCCTACAGCCGGTTCGCTCCATTCCTGCTGATCGGCGCTCTGCTGTTGCCTGTGCTGGCGCTATCAGGATTCGCGGTCGCCGGAATGCGCGCGACCGACATTATGTCGGACCCGGCCACGTTCGCCGCGCTGAAAGTCCGAACGCATTGGCCGAACGCGCATGATGCGGCGACGATGGCGACGCTGCGCGATATCGTCAGATGGGGATTCGGGCTGGTTGCCGCGACCGCCATCGGCATTGCATTCTTCCGCTACCGCCGCGAAACCGCAAACCGCGGACCGGCCCGGATCAGTTACGTCGATGGACCGACCGTGGAACTGACGCCCGGCATGACGCTGCTGGAGATCAGCCGGTCGGCCGGTATCCCGCACGCCTCATTATGCGGCGGCCGCGGCCGCTGCTCGACCTGCCGGGTCCGTGTCGAAAAGGGATTGGACTCGCTTCCCGCACCCGCAGCCGTCGAAGCCGCCACTCTCAGCGCGATCGACGCGCCGTCGAATGTGCGGCTCGCCTGCCAGATCCATCCCACCGCACCTTTGACAATAGCCATCGTCAGCCGGCCCGGCGTTAGTAGCCCCGTTCATGTCGAATTCACCGAACTCAAGGAGGTGGTCGCCGCCCACATCCGCGCGGACATCGGCGGCTCCGCGATCGAATTCGCGTCTTCCAATCCGGCGGACGTGGAAGCCTGGCTCCTGCATCAGTCTGGACATGCCGCGAAGGTCCGTGACGTAGATAGATGGGGCTATCGCCTCCGGGGCGCCCGGCTGGACTACGTCGGTGAACGGTCTGTCGGCACATGCGTCTATGAACGGGACAACCAGCTCATTTCGGTCTTCATGTTTCCGGAAACGGACGCGGCGCCAGTGGCGATCCGCGGCCAGCGCAATCGGTACTCGGCGCTGACCTGGCGTGATACCGGCACCGTCTGCTGCTCTGTGTCGAAAGTCACAGTGGAGATCCTCGAGCATCTGGCAGAGGCCTGGGAAGATGCGGCTTCCGTGTTGACTGATCCCGGCGATCCGGCTGAATTTGGAACTAACGAGGCCTTGTGATGAGTGATCTGTTCCGCCGCGAAGCCATCGAACATGCGACGCAACGGCTGGAAGGTCAGGTCTTTCTGGCCTCGCCGCTCTCGTTGAAGACGCTTGGCCTGTTGCTGTCGGGCATAGTGTTCGCGGCGGCGACCTTCGCCGCGACAGCGACCTATGCGCGGAAGACGACGGTGACCGGCTTTCTGGTGCCCGACCAGGGCATGATTCGGATCACCTCGCAGGCGCAGGGGACATTGCGGAGCGTCCTCGTCAAGGAAGGCGACACCATCGAAAAGGGCACGCGCCTGGCCATTCTCGATGTCTCGACCGGGACCGCAACCGGCAATACCGGAGAGGCGCTTCTCAAGGGCTTCGAGTCGGAATCGCTTGCTGCGAAGTCGCGAGCCGAATCGAAACTGGCCTTGCTGCAACTGGAGCAGGATCAGGCGAAGGTTAGATCCGGCAAAAGCGAAAGCGAGCTCGCCCAGGTCGACCAGCAGATCGAGTTGCAGCAGGAACGACTGAAACTCGCGCGGGACGAGGTGGATCGTGGGGAGACCATAGCCGCGAAGGGCTATATGCCGAAGCGTGAAGTCGACCAGCGCCGGCTCGCCGCACTGGCGATCGAACAGGATCTCGCCGGCGCCCGGCGCCAAAAGACAACGGTGGAGCGCGAGCTTGCGGACATCAAGGCCCGGTTGGTTTCGATCCCGCTGGAAATCAAAGCCGCTCGCTCCGACGCTGATGTCGCCCAGGCGACGCTGGAGCAGCGCCGCGCCGAATCCGAATCGCGGCGCCTGCAGTTTTTCGTGGCGCCAACCACCGGACGGATCGCCGCACTCCCCGTCAGTGACGGACAGGCTGTCGCTGCGGGCGGCATCGTCGCGGTGATCATCCCTTCGGGCAGCCAGATCGAGGCTGAGCTATTGGCACCATCGCGCGCGATCGGTTTCGTTCAGCCCGGGCAACAGGTCGAACTCAGCCTTCAGGCCTTTCCTTACCAGCGCTTCGGAACGGTGCGGGGGACAGTGAGAACTGTCTCCACGACCGTGCTGGCGCCTGCCGATGTCGGCTTCGCCGGATTGGACATCAAGGAACCGGTGTTCAGGATTCGCGTCGCCCTGTCGCGTGATCAGATGGAAGCCTATGGCCAATCCGTGCCGATGCAGCCGGGTATGCTGGTGTCGGCTGAAATCGTCTTCGAGCATCGGAGCCTGCTGCGCTGGTTGTTCGATCCGATCTATGCCGTGGGCCGCCGCGCATGAACATTCTCCAACAGCTCAATCTCGGCCGTCGAACCCTTCCCGTCGTGGTGGCGTCGGAGGCTGCGGAATGCGGCCTGGCTTGTCTTGCGATGATCTCGCGCTATCACGGCCACGATGTCGACCTCAATGCTCTGCGCCAGCGGTTTGCGGTGTCGATGGCCGGCGCTTCGCTGAAAAGCCTGATGGGAATCGCGGATCAGCTCGGATTTTCCACGCGCGCCATCCGCGTCGAACTGTCGGCATTGCCGAAGGTCCAGCTTCCCGCCATCGCGCACTGGGATCTCAATCACTTCGTGGTGCTGAAATCGGTCACGTCCCGAGGCATCACCGTCCACGATCCGGCGATCGGACTCCGCACCTTCACAATGGCGGAAGCCTCGAAGCATCTGACGGGCGTCATCCTCGAGCTGGCGCGAAGCGAAACCTTCGAGCCGCTCGAAGCGCGCCTGCCGATGAAGCTCTCGCTGCTCTGGTCCAAAATGCACGGCTGGGGCTGGGCGGTCGCGCAGGTACTGATCCTGTCGGTGGCGCTGCAGATCGCGGCCTTCGTGATGCCTTTACAGATGCAGCTCGTGGTCGATGAAGCGCTTGCACAATCCGACCGCCAGTTGCTGACCGTGATCGCGCTCGGATTCGGAGCCCTCGTCATTATTCAAGGCGGGCTGGAGGCGATCCGCGGCTGGGCGCTGCGCATCTTCGGCCAGCTCCTGAGCTTCCAGATCACCGGCAACCTGGTGCGGCATCTGCTGCGGCTGCCCAACGACTACTTCGAGAAGCGACACGTCGGCGACATCATCTCGCGGCTCGGCTCGGTCAAGCCGGTGCAGGACGCGATCACGCAGGGCGTGATTGGTACCGTCATCGACGGCATCATGGCGCTGATCGCCGGCTTCATCCTGTTCTTCTATTCCACGGCGCTCGCGCTCATCGTCATCGTCGGCGTGCTCATCAACCTCGGCATTACGCTGGCGCTGTTTCCGGGAACCAAGCGCCGCATGGCCGAGTCCATCGTCGCCGAGGCCAAGGAGCAGTCGCACCTCATCGAAACCATCCGTGCCGCGACGACGCTGAAACTGCTCGGACGAGAATCGGTGCGGGAAGCGACCTGGCGGAACCTGCACGTCGAAACCACCAACGCCAGTATCGCAGTCGGTCGTTACCAGATTTCACAGACCTTCCTGCAATCGGTCGTCACCGGCCTGCAAACCGTGATCGTGATCTACGTCGCCGGCGTCACCATCCTGTCGGGCGCAGGCTTTTCGGTCGGCATGATCTTCTCGTTCCTGTCCTACCGGCAGACATTCACCGACCGCGCAATGGCGCTGGTCAATCAGATGGTCCAGTTCCGCCTATTGCGTCTGCATCTTGATCGCCTGTCGGACATCGTGACGACGCGGTCGGAGATCACGCAAGGCCTGCCCGGACCGCTGGTCAATCAGGGGCACATGCGGCTGAAGAATGTCTGCTTCCGCTACGGCATCAGCGATCCCCTGATCCTCGAAGACGTCAACCTCGACATCAAGCAAGGCGATTATGTTGCCATTCAGGGTGGCTCAGGCGGCGGCAAGACCACGCTGCTCAAGCTGATGCTCGGATTGATGCATCCGACCGACGGCACCATCGAGCTCGATGGGCACCGCGCCACGCCGGAGCGCTGGCGCAGCTGGCGTCAAAGCGTCGGCGTGGTCGCCCAGGACGACCGGCTGATGTCCGGCACCATTTCGGAAAACATCGCCGGCTTCGATCCGAATCTCGACATGGAACGTGTGGTCGCCTCCGCCCATGCCGCGCGGGTACATGCCGACATCATGCGTTTTCCGATGCAGTATCTCAGCCTCGTCGGCGACATGGGCTCGACGCTCTCGGGCGGGCAGCGGCAACGCGTGCTGCTGGCGCGGGCGCTGTATCGTCAGCCGCAGATTCTGATTCTCGATGAAGGCACCGCGAACCTCGACGAGCAGAACGAGGAGCTAATCGCTGACCTGATCGACCAGATGAATATCACCCGCATCGTGGTCGCGCATCGCCCGGCGCTGTTGCGGCGCGCGCGGCGGGTGTTCTCCGTCGAGAATCGGGGACTGGTGCGCGTGGGCGGAACAGAACCGCCGCATCGCGAGGCGCTCACGGACATAACAGCGCTGTCCGTCGCGCCGCCCGAGCCCGCACAATAATGCGGACCGGCTAGAGCATGATCCCGAAAAGTGGGAACCGGTTTTCGGATAAGATCATGCTCGTTCAAAAGGATGAGTAGAAAGTCTGCTCCAGAATACAGGAACGCGAAGCGTGACACGACTTCTCACAGGCCGTTGAGACAAGCCTGAGCGTCCCGATCGCCGTCCCCACGGAACCTGCGCCTGCCTCGCTCGAAAACGCCTTGAGGTCGCGCTTACATCACCTCGGCGACCACACGGCCGACGCCGCGGCCGGTCAACCCGATCGCGCGGGCAGCGCCTTTCGAAAGATCCAGCACGCGGCCGCGGATGAATGGGCCACGATCATTGACGGTGACGACCACGCTGCGGCTGCCATGGCTGACCTTCAGCTTGGTGCCGAACGGCAGACTGCGATGGGCGGCGGTCATGGCGTTCTGATTGAAGCGCTGGCCGGACGCGGTGCGGCTGCCGGATTCACTGCCGTAATAGGAAGCCACGCCGGAGAACGACCGGCCCAAACCGGAGGAACGCCCAAAGGACGCGTTGGCGTTCAGCCAGGACGACCCCGCTGCGCCGTGGTCCGCGGCATGATGTCCTTGGTGGTGGTGGTGGTGCCTATGGTGGTGGTGGCGCGAGCCGGCCGATGCCTCGGTCACGCTGCCCGCAATCAAAACAGTCGCGGCGATCACAGCAGCCACCATACGCGGCCGGATTAGAAACCCCAACGTCGACGACTTTTGCGCGTGCAGCATATTTAAGTCCCCTGAAAAGTATTGCCGCCCCTGCGACAAGTGAAACCTCTGACCTTTGAGTCGCCGCAGGGTTGATCCTGTAACTAAGGCGTAAAATGGGCAGAGAATTGCTTCATGACTCGGATGAAATATCTTTTGATCGACTGGCCGTCGTTTGATATTCAAATTAATACTTAATTTCATAACTTATACACGATAACATACATGTATATACTGTAAAAGAAAGTCATGTCACGACATCTATAATCATTCAGCAAGTACTCCACGACGTTTCGGCGTCCCACCGATCGGACGGGGAGCAGGAAGCCGCTGTGACACAGGGCTAACTTGCGTTCCTCCAGAATCCGGTATGCTCGTCTGAATTACTGTGGGCCAGAATGCGCCCGCATACGCACGGCGCGTTGCTTAATGTCCGTCTGGTTAATTCAGACTCCTGCGACAAGGCATCGCCGTATGCTGCCGTCATGTTGCACCTGCGCGCGCGCTATGTTAGCAAAGCCGCGATTTTAACGCTGCCGATACGTTTGTGTCGGTCGAAAATCGAAGTCCCTCTTGAATTCCAAGGGCTTGGGCCGCTTTAGCGCCGCTTGTTTGGCGACGGCTTTTCCCTTGCGAGTTTGACAGCTTGAAGAGCGCTCTGGTGGCTGCTGTAGATCCCTCGGTTTCTGGTGTGTCGGGCCGTTATGCGACGGCCCTGTTCGAACTGGCCCGCGAGGACAAATCGGTCGACGCCGTCAAGGCCGACCTCGACAAGTTCGATGCCATGCTGGCGGATAGCCCAGAACTGGTCCGCCTCGTGCGCAGCCCGGTTTTCAGCGCCGATACGCAGGCCAAGGCGCTCGCCGCCGTGCTCGACAAGGCCGGGATCGGCGGCACGACCGCGAAATTCCTGAAAGTCCTGACCGCCAACCGCCGGCTGTTTGTGGTCGCCGACGTGATCCGGGCGTTCCGCGCAATGGTCGCGAAGTTCAAGGGCGAGGCCACGGCAGAAGTCACTGTCGCCGAAACGCTTACTAACAAGAATCTGGACGCGCTGAAGAGCGCGCTGAAATCGGTGACGGGCAAGGACATCACGCTCAACGTGAAGGTCGATCCGTCCATCATCGGCGGGCTTGTCGTCAAGCTCGGCAGCCGCATGGTGGACAGCTCGCTCCGCACCAAACTCAATTCGATCAAGCACGCGATGAAAGAGGCAGGCTGATGGACATCCGCGCCGCGGAAATTTCCGCGATCCTGAAGGACCAGATCAAGAATTTCGGCAAGGAGGCCGAGGTTTCCGAAGTCGGACAGGTCTTGTCCGTCGGCGACGGCATTGCCCGCGTCTACGGCCTCGACAACATCCAGGCCGGCGAGATGGTCGAGTTCGAAAACGGGACGCGCGGCATGGCGCTGAACCTCGAAACCGACAATGTCGGTATCGTGATTTTCGGCGCCGACCGTGAGATCAAGGAAGGCCAGACCGTCAAGCGCACCCGCGCCATCGTCGACACGCCGGTCGGCAAGGGTCTGCTCGGCCGCGTCGTCGATGCGCTGGGCAATCCGATCGACGGCA
Source organism: Nitrobacter sp. JJSN (assembly GCF_051912485.1). Taxonomy (GTDB): domain Bacteria; phylum Pseudomonadota; class Alphaproteobacteria; order Rhizobiales; family Xanthobacteraceae; genus Nitrobacter. The sequence continues at coordinate 3,141,932 of NZ_CP196822.1, forward strand.
AGGGTCCGATCCAGGCGACCGAACGCAAGCGCGTCGACGTCAAGGCGCCCGGCATCATTCCGCGCAAGTCGGTCAACGAGCCGATGGCGACGGGCCTCAAGTCGATCGACGCCCTGATCCCCGTCGGTCGCGGCCAGCGCGAATTGATCATCGGCGACCGTCAGACCGGCAAGACCGCGATCGCGCTCGACACCATCCTCAACCAGAAGCCACTGAACGTCGCCGGCGCGCCCGAGGGCCAGAAGCTCTATTGCGTCTACGTCGCGATCGGCCAGAAGCGTTCCACTGTTGCGCAATTCGTGAAGGTGCTCGAGGAACAGGGCGCGCTCGAATATTCCATCGTCGTTGCCGCGACCGCGTCTGACCCGGCCCCGATGCAGTACATCGCGCCGTTCACCGGCTGCACCATGGGCGAGTATTTCCGCGACAACGGCATGCATGCGGTCATTATCTATGACGACTTGTCGAAGCAGGCCGTCGCCTACCGCCAGATGTCGCTGCTGCTGCGCCGCCCGCCGGGTCGCGAAGCCTATCCCGGCGACGTGTTCTATCTGCATTCGCGTCTGCTGGAGCGCGCCGCAAAGCTCAACGACGAGCACGGCAACGGGTCGCTGACGGCGCTGCCGATCATCGAAACCCAGGCCAACGACGTGTCAGCCTACATTCCGACCAACGTCATTTCGATCACCGACGGACAGATATTCCTCGAAACCGACCTGTTCTTCCAGGGTATCCGACCGGCGGTGAACGTCGGCCTGTCGGTGTCGCGCGTCGGCTCGTCCGCACAGACCAAGGCGATGAAGAAAGTCGCCGGCAAGATCAAGGGCGAACTCGCGCAGTACCGTGAAATGGCGGCGTTCGCGCAGTTCGGCTCCGATCTCGATGCCTCGACCCAGCGCCTGCTGAACCGCGGTTCGCGCCTGACCGAACTCCTGAAGCAGCCACAGTTCTCGCCGCTGAAGATGGAAGAGCAGGTCTGTGTGATCTGGGCCGGCACTAACGGCTATCTCGATCGGCTGCCGCTCAACAAGGTGCGCGCCTTCGAGGACGGGCTGCTGTCGCTGCTGCGTGGCAAGAACGTCGAGATCCTCAACACCATCCGCGAAAGCCGCGATCTCAGCGACGACACCGCGGCCAAGTTGAGAAGCGCGGTCGAAGGCTTCGCCAAGACGTTCGCTTAAATTTCTTGACCTCTCCCGCTTGCGGGGGAGGTGGACTGGCGAAGCCGGTCGGGTGGGGCAAGCTTCATACATACGACGCCCCTCCCCTACCCTCCCCCGCAAGCGGGAGAGGGAGATGCAACCGACGTGAGTGGATCAGGCTGGAATGGCTTCACTTAAAGACATGCGCGTCCGCATCGCCTCAACCAAGGCGACGCAGAAGATTACCAAAGCGATGCAGATGGTCGCGGCGTCGAAATTGCGCCGTGCGCAGACCGCCGCCGAGGCCGCGCGTCCCTATGCCCAGAAGATGGACGCGGTGATTTCCAACATCGCGAGCGCCGCAGCCGGCTCGCCCAACGCGTCGCCGCTTCTGGTCGGCACCGGCAAGGATCAGGTCCACCTGCTGCTGGTCTGCACCGGCGAGCGCGGCCTCTCCGGCGCCTTCAACTCCTCGATCGTGCGGCTCGCCCGCGAACGCGCGCTGGCGCTGATCAACCAGGGCAAGGAGGTCAAGTTCTTCTGCGTCGGGCGCAAGGGATACGAGCAGCTGCGCCGCACCTTCGAAAAGCAGATCGTCGAGAACATCGAACTGCGCTCCGTTCGCCAGCTCAGTTTCGTCAATGCCGAAGACATCGCCAAGAAGGTCATCGCGAGGTTCGAAGCCGGCGAATTCGATGTCTGCACGCTATTCTACTCGCGCTTCAAGTCCGTCATCGCGCAGGTTCCAACCGCTCAGCAGATCATTCCGCTGGAGGTGGAAGCGCCGGCCGCGAATGCCGGTCCTGCGCCGTTTTACGAATACGAACCGGAAGAGGATGAAATCCTCACCCGACTGCTTCCGCGCAACCTTGCGGTACAGATTTTCCGCGCCCTTCTGGAAAACAACGCGTCGTTCTACGGCGCGCAGATGAGCGCCATGGATAACGCGACGCGTAACGCGGGCGACATGATCCGCAAGCAGACGCTGATTTACAACCGGACCCGCCAGGCGATGATCACGAAGGAGCTGATCGAAATCATCTCCGGCGCCGAGGCCATCTAGCACCAGGAGCGTTCATGGCTTACGTCACGAAGGCGACAACGAGCGGCGGCCGCAACGGCCGAGCGGTCCTCGACGGCGGTGCGCTGGCATTGGCGATGGCGCTTCCGAAGGATCTCGGCGGCGCTGGTGACGGCCACAATCCGGAACAGCTGTTCGCGCTTGGCTGGTCCTCCTGCTTCGGACAGGCCATTCTCGTTCTGGCGAAGAAGCATGGTCTCGACGGGCAGGCCGCCAAGGTGACCTGCGAAGTCACGCTTAATATCAATGACGGCGCATTCTCGCTCGCTGCCGAATTGAAGGTCGCGCTGCCCGGAGCCGACAAGGCCAAGCTGCAAGCGCTGATCGAAGACGCTCACACCATCTGTCCTTATTCCAAGGCGACCAAGGGCAACGTGCCCGTCAAATTGACCGCCGTCTAAAGCGCCCGATCCCGAAAAGTGGAAACCGGTTTTCGGATTAGATCACGCGCCAACTAAAACGAGTTCGAAGGAGATATTTTAAATGGCATCCCCCGCCAACCAGACCGGACGCATCACGCAAGTCATCGGCGCCGTCGTCGACGTGCAGTTCGAAGGCCACCTGCCGGCCATTCTCAACGCCATCGAAACCAAGAACGGCAACAACCGCCTGGTCCTCGAGGTTGCCCAGCATCTCGGCGAATCCACGGTCCGCACCATCGCGATGGACACCACCGAGGGCCTGGTCCGCGGTCAGGAAGTGAAGGACACCGGCAACCCGATCATGGTGCCGGTTGGCGCCGGTACGCTCGGCCGCATCATGAACGTGATCGGCGAGCCGGTCGACGAACAAGGCCCGGTCAAGGCCGAAGACCTGCGTGCGATCCATCAGGAAGCGCCGCTCTATACCGACCAGTCGACGGAAGCCGAAATTCTCGTCACCGGCATCAAGGTCGTCGACCTGCTGGCACCTTACGCCAAGGGCGGCAAGATCGGCCTGTTCGGCGGCGCCGGTGTCGGCAAGACCGTGCTGATTCAAGAACTGATCAACAACGTCGCCAAGGCCCACGGCGGCTACTCAGTATTCGCGGGCGTCGGCGAGCGGACCCGCGAAGGCAACGACCTCTATCACGAGTTCATCGAGTCCGGCGTCAACAAGAAGGGCGGCGGCGAAGGTTCGAAGTGCGCGCTCGTGTACGGCCAGATGAACGAGCCTCCGGGCGCCCGCGCCCGCGTCGGCCTCACCGGCTTGACGGTCGCCGAGCATTTCCGCGACCAGGGCCAGGACGTGCTGTTCTTCGTCGATAACATCTTCCGTTTCACCCAGGCCGGCTCTGAAGTGTCGGCGCTGCTCGGTCGTATTCCTTCGGCCGTGGGCTATCAGCCGACGCTCGCCACCGACATGGGCGCGCTGCAGGAGCGCATCACCACCACCCACAAGGGCTCGATCACCTCGGTGCAGGCGATTTATGTTCCCGCCGACGACTTGACCGACCCGGCGCCTGCGACCTCGTTCGCCCATTTGGATGCAACGACGGTGCTCAACCGTGCGATCTCCGAAAAGGGCATCTATCCCGCGGTGGACCCGCTCGACTCGACCTCCCGCATGCTGTCGCCGCTGATCGTCGGTGAGGAGCACTACCAGACCGCCCGCATGGTCCAGCAGGTGTTGCAGCGCTACAAGTCGCTGCAGGACATCATCGCCATTCTCGGCATGGACGAACTGTCCGAAGAGGACAAGATCGCCGTGGCCCGCGCCCGCAAGATCGAGCGCTTCCTGTCGCAGCCGTTCTTCGTGGCTGAAATCTTCACGGGATCGCCAGGCAAATTCGTCGACCTCGCCGACACCATCAAGGGTTTCCGCGCGATCTGCGAAGGCAAGTATGACCATCTTCCGGAAGCGGCCTTCTATATGGTCGGAACCATCGAAGAAGCGGTCGAAAAGGGCAAGAAGCTCGCGGCCGAAGCGGCTTAAACAACTGCGTCATTGCCGGGCTTGACCCGACAATCCATCAATAGACAGACTATCTTGACTGATGGACCCGCGGGTCAAGCCCACGGGTGACAACAGAGAGACTGAGCACCATGGCGACTTTCCATTTCGATCTCGTCTCCCCTGAAAAGCTCGCTTTCTCCGGCGAAGTCGATCAGGTCGACATCCCCGGCGTTGAGGGCGACTTCGGCGTCCTTGCCGGCCACGCGCCGGTGGTGGCGGCGATTCGGCCCGGAATCCTGACCGTCACCACTGGCGGCACGCAACAGAAGATCATCGTGCTCGGTGGTCTCGCCGAAGTCTCAGAAAAGGGCCTGACCGTCCTCGCTGACGTGGCGACCTCGCTCCAGGAACTGGATCGTGCGCAGTTCACTGACACGATCGCGAGCATGGAGGCCAAGCTGGCGGAAAAGGAAGGCTCGGAACTCGACAGGGCCATCGAGCGGCTGGATCATTTCAAGAGCATTCAGAGCCAGCTCAATACGACGGCGCTGCACTGAGCTAACGGCATCGAATCGATCACGTTCATGATTTTGGATCGATTCGATCCAAAATCATCGTGATCTAGCGAACCTGGTTTATGCCGGTTGGCGGCTCAGAAAAATCCGACAAAACACCAAGAACCACCCCGGAAATCTTTGTCCGTGGTGCCGCGGCTCCGGCTGACGAGGGCCTGCCGCCCCTTTGAAACTCGGTTTGAAACGGTGCGGCATTTCCATTTCGGCGGCATCCTTGGCAATCTGAGGCGTAAAGCCGCAGCAGCCCGAAAAACACGCTAACCGGGCCGATTACGGATTGACGGCACGGCGCTTGTGTTCGCTATTTCTCACGGAACAGCAGCGAGAGGTGTTTCATGAAGAATATACGAACCGTCGCTACCGCCGTCGTAATCGCACTTTCCTTCGGCTCGACCGCCTTGGCTGATGGCTATACAAATTGCACCAAGCTCGACAAGTCATCTTGGAAACCGGCGAGCGAAGCGGAGGCCAAGGCCAAGACGGCCGGCTATGACGTGACGCGATCCAAGATCGAAGGATCCTGCTACGAAGTCTACGGAAAGAAGGACGGCAAGCTCTACGAACTTTTCTACAGTCCGGAAGATCTCAGCCTGAAGCATACAAAAGAAAGATAACGCGGCGGCGAAATCAGACAAAGAAACTCTGGCAGCTCGCTATGTCGCCGCGTTGCCCCGCGTCTTGATCCAATTCACGTTTCAAGCCAGGGCTCCGATAAAAGCCGGGGCATGCTAGTTGCTGATTCTGTCCAACCAGACTTGCTTTAGTCGCCCGACAAGCTCGCGAATTCCTTGACCACGCGCTCATAGACCGGGCGCTTGAAAGGCACGATCAGCTGGGTCAGGTTCTGCATCGGCTCCCAGCGCCAGGCGATGAATTCCGGCTTGTGGCCATCGCCTGGGTTGGCCACATCGATCTCGTTGTCACTGCCGGTGAAGCGCATCGCGTACCACTTCTGGCGCTGTCCGCGATAGCGGCCCTTCCAGGACCGTCCGGCCACGGTGCGCGGGATGTCATAGATCAGCCAGTCGGATACCTCGGCCAGCTTCTCGACCGAGCGGACGCTGGTCTCCTCATAGAGTTCGCGTTTCGCCGCGAGCCATGTGTCCTCGCCGGGATCAACGCCGCCTTGCGGCATCTGCCAGACATGCTTGTCGCCGATATGCTCGATGCCGCCGGTGCGACGACCGATGAAGACGAGCCCCCTCGCGTTGATCAGCATCATACCGACGCAAGTGCGGTAGGGTAGATCGTCGTAGCGCGCCATTCCGTCAATGCCTTTCGCGCCTCCCGCTTTTGAAAACGGACGGGGCACGGATTTGGAGATCAACTCGATTTTGATTTCAGCATCGCGGTTGTCAATGGCACAAGCATCACCCCACGGCTTTCGAGACTCTTGGTCCAGACGCTAATTCTGTCGATGGAAACCGGAAGCGCCGAGGCCATGCCGATGGCAGCCCCCCGCCCCTTCGCCAGGTCTTCAAGTCTTGCGAGCGCCTTATCGATCTCCACCGAGGTCGGGACGGCATCAAGGGTCACGTCGGCCTTGGCGAACGGCATCGCCTGACCCTCCGCGAGCTGGCCCGCGACGCTCCTCGGAGTAGAGCCGTCGTCAAGATAGCCAAGGCCGCGCTTGGCTGCTTCTCGAATGATCGGCTGCATGACGGTATTGGCGGCGACAAACCGGGCCCCCATGAAATTGGCGAGACCGACATAGCCCTGAAAGCGGCTGAGATGCCAATGCAGGCGATCGATATTCTGCTCGGCGCCGAGCGTCGTCAGCAGGGTCTGCGGTCCAGGGTCGTTGTCGGGATAATCATAGGGCTCCATGGGGACTTGCAGAAGAACCTCATGGTGTTCCGTGCGAGCCCTCTCCACCAGTTTGCCCGGATCGGATCCGTAAGGCGTGAATCCCAGTGTCACGGCCGACGGCAGTTTCATGATGGCATCGGTGGTTTTTGCCGCACCGACCCCAAGACCGCCGATAACAATCGCAACCACCGGCATCGTTGCCGCCTTCGCGCGATCGGCATCGGTGCCCGTCGCGTAGGCCTTGAAGGGCTTCAGCCCATCGGCGGCGGCAATGGGAATCATTCCGTAACGTGACTTCTCCAACAGACGCTGATCGATTCCGGCCATCGTCACGGGGGCGCCGGCGCCAGCCGTGACGGGATCCTGGCCCGCGACAATGACATCCTGTCGCGACCCGCTGGAGCCGTCGATGATGGTGATGGTCTTGTGACCGGCCTCTGGCTGGGCGGCAACGGCGGCGCTGGTCGGTTTCTGCGACGCAGGTGGGACAGCCGCAGGCTGGTCATTGGGGGTTGCAGGCTGCCGGATCGCGACCCGCGTCGTGGGCTCGCCACCGAGAGGGTCGTGGTTGAAGAGGGCAAAGCCCAGGAAGACGACAAGGACCAATCCCAACAGAACCGCCGTAGCCTGTGGCAGCGTGAAGGGGAGCCGGAAACGGCGCTTGGGCGCGGAGTTCTGTCCGAGCGGCGCGCTGAGATCGTCCGTCGTATCAGCCATGGAGTAACCCCGAATCATCCGATTCGACGATACCATGGACGCTCGCAAAGGCGGCAGCGCGCAATCACGCGTACCCGCTGGCCATTGACCTTGGCGTGAACGAAACGGGCGTCCAAAAGGACGCCCGAATCCGAAAAATCCGACTTACTTCAAGAAGCGTCAGTTCGCTGCCTTGTTCGCAGGCTTCTCGATCGCCGCCTTGTCGCTGGGAGCCTGCGACGAGGCGTTAATCTTGATGCCGTGCAAGAGGTCATCGGCCATCTTGAGCGCCTTGTCGTTCTTTGCGTCTGGCGGGACGTAGGATTGTGAACCGGTCTTCTCGTCGGTGCCGTTCCGCAGATGGCCGCGGAGCGAGGCCTCGCCTTTGGTGTCGGTCCGCGACTTCAATTCATCGGGCACATCCTGAAGCACCTCGATGTCCGGAACGATGCCTTTGGCCTGAATCGAGCGACCCGACGGCGTGTAGTAGCGCGCCGTCGTCAGCCGGAGCGCGCCGTTACCCGAACCGAGCGGAATAATGGTCTGCACGGAGCCCTTGCCGAATGAGCGGGTACCGATCAGTGTCGCCCGCTTGTGGTCCTGCAACGCACCGGCGACGATTTCGGAAGCCGATGCCGACCCGCCGTTGACCAGAACGATTACCGGCTTGCCCTTGGTGAGGTCGCCGGGATGCGCGCTGCGACGCTGGGTTTCCTCGGCGTTGCGGCCGCGCGTCGACACGATCTCACCGCGATCGAGGAAGCTGTCGGAAACGGTCACCGCTTCTTCGAGCAATCCGCCGGGGTTGTTGCGCAGATCGATAATGTAGCCCTTGAGCTTGTCGCCGAGCTGGCCTCGAAGATCGGAAATCGACTTCTTGAGACCTTCGGTGGTCTGCTCATTGAAGGTGGTGATGCGGATATAGGCGATATCGTCGGCCTCGATACGCGATCGCACCGAGCGGACGCGAATGTTATCGCGCACAAGCGTCACGTCGATCGGATTGTCCTGGCCCTTGCGGATAATCTTCAGCTTGATCTTGGTGCCGATCGGGCCGCGCATCTTGTCAACGGCCTGATTGAGGGTCAGTCCCTGCACCGCCTCCTCGTCAAGATTGGTTATGATGTCGTTCGCCAGGATTCCCGCCTTGGATGCCGGCGTGTCGTCGATCGGCGAGACGACCTTGACCAAGCCGTCCTCCATTGTGACCTCGATGCCGAGGCCCCCGAACTCGCCGCGCGTCTGCACCTGCATGTCGCGGAAGCTCTTGGCATCCATGTAGCTCGAATGCGGATCGAGACCGGACAGCATGCCACTGATGGCCGATTCGACCAGCTTGCTGTCGTCGGGCTTCTCGACATAGTCACTGCGGACCCGCTCAAACACATCGCCGAACAGGTTGAGCTGGCGATAAGTGTCCGACGTCGCGGCTCGCGCGCTCGATCCCATCAGCACCGACCGCGGCTGGGTCACGAACAGCGTCAGCGCCGCACCCGCGGCAGCGCTGAGAAGAATAAGGGAAGCCTTGCGCATCATCCGCGAACCTTTTGGCCTTTATTTGCGACCCACCATGGGCCTGGATCAATGGGAGTGCCGTCCTTACGGAACTCGATGTAGAGAACGGGTTGACTCGCGTTTGCCGCGAGAATCGAGGCGACACGTGAGGTCGATCCCATCGTCGCTACCGGTTCTCCGGTCAACACGAACTGGCCGATGTTAACCGAAATACGCTCCATCCCGGCGATCAGGACATGATACCCGCCACCGGCATTGAGGATCAAGAGTTGTCCATAGCTGCGGAACGGCCCGGCATACACAACCCAGCCATCACACGGAGTCGTGACCTGCGCACCCGGACGAGCCGCCAACGAAATGCCTTTTTCCACACCGCCGACATCGTCGGAACCGCCAAAGTCACGGATCTTCGTGCCGTTAACCGGAAACGCCAACATGCCCTTGGCGGACGCAAAAGCAATGGCCGGACTGAGCCGGCTGGGATCCTTGAGAGCGGCAAGATTCGGCTTACCGTTGAGCGGTGCCGGAGCGCCTTGCCGGCTGGCTGTCTCCGCTGCCTTGGCCGCGCTCTTCAGGTCCTGCTCCATCTTCGCGATCAGGCCTTGCAGGCTGTCGACCTGATGCGACAGCTCAATCGCGCGCGCGCCCTCCGCGGCCATATCCTTTTCGAAGCCGCTTTGCTGCCGCTGCCGTTCGTCTACCAGCGTCGCTAGGCGAATTTGCTCGCCCTTGAGGCTATCGCGATCGGCCGCCATCCGATCACGTTCGGCGGCGATTGATTTGCGCAGGCTCACCAGCTCATCGAGATCAGCCACAAGCTTTTCCGCGCGCACACGGATCTCAGGCACCACGGCGCCTAGCAAAATCGCAGTGCGCAGCGACTGCAGCGCATCCTCCGGCCGCACCAGCAAAGCGGGCGGCGTGCGCCGGCCGACGCGCTGCAGGGCAGCCAGCACTTCCACGATTTCCGAGCGCCTCGAATCGAGCGAGCCGCGGATTTCCTGTTCGCGCGCGTCGAGCGGCAGCAGGCGCGCTTCAGCCTCTGCAATCTGGGTCTCGATCTCCCGGACCCCCGCGGCAGCGTCGATCAGTTGTTGATTGAGCTTGGCGCGGTTCTGGCCAATCGCCGCGATATCTACCTTCAGCCGCTCCTGCAGTTCGGCCGCGCTCTTTTGCTGTGCGCGCACCGCCTCCAGTTCCTGCTCGCGCTGCTTGATGTCGTCCGCCGACGGGGCGGCAGCCGGCGAAGGTGTCCCGGACGGCTGTGCCATCACGGATGAAGAAACCGCGGATGAAAAGCCCGCGAGCAGGCAAGCCGAGACGACAAGCAGGGAAGCCGGCAGCGGTTGCCCGCCTCGCATCTCCGCGGACCGTGAACCCTGGATCAGTCGCATGTCAGGTGATCGGCGCCCGCTTGTTCGTAGCATGTTGACCCGATCGCGTTCGCGCATCCGGCAGGGCGCGCTAACCGCGGTGATAAGGATGGCCGGCCAGGATGGTCGCGGCCCGGTAGATCTGTTCCAGCAGCATCACGCGCACGATCTGATGCGGCCAGGTGGCCGCGCCGAACGCGACGCTCAATTTAGCCTTGCGCCGCAATTCGGGCGAAAGTCCGTCCGCGCCGCCCACAGCGAAAACTGCGTTCGCCACCGACTCATCCCGCCAGCGGCCAAGATGACCCGCAAATGCGGCGCTGTCGATGTTTTTACCCTTTTCGTCCAGCGCCACCAGGATCGCTCCCTCGGGAACCAGGGCAAGAATTGCCGTAGCCTCTTCGCGAATGCGTTGTTCGGCATCACGGGCGCGGCTTTCCGGGATTTCATGGACGTCGAGGCCGCGGAAGCCGTGCTTGCGGCCGATATCGTGAAAACGTCCGCGATAGCGTTCGGCAAGCTCCCGCTCCGGGCCCTGCTTGAGACGGCCAATGGCAATGACGACGAGTCGCATCCGCGCAAGCCGGTGTGGTGGTTCAGACCGACTTCGCCGTCGCCGTGTTTTGCGTCCACAATCTCTCGAGATTGTAGAATTCGCGAACTTCAGGCCTGAACACGTGCACGATGATATCGCCGGAATCGATGAGCACCCAGTCGCAATTGGGTACGCCCTCGATATGGACCTTCTTGTTTCCGGTTTCCTTGAGTCCCTTGGCGACGTTCTCGGCGACCGCACCCACATGCCGGTTGGACCGGCCGGTGGTGACGACCATGTAGTCCGAAAATGCCGATTTGCCACGAAGGTCGATGGTGACCGTGTCTTCCGCCTTCATATCCTCAAGGCGGGAAAGGATCAGCTTAAGGGTCTCTTCGACGCTCGGTCGCGCCTCCGAAACCACGGAGTCTGCCGAAGCCTTGCGTGTTCTCGACCTGACGGTCTTCGATGTCGCTCTCTTCGGGGTCGAAGATCTGGGCGATGAGGTCGAGGCAGACCTGGACACTACAGGTGCGGTCAGGGACCATTTCCTTTCGCTGTATCGCGAACGCCGAATCCTTGGCGCCCGACGGCTATACTACGCATGTAGGGGTGATGGTTTCAATATTCCAGTGACGCGGCGGCCTCATGTTTTCCGCCCCCCTCTTTCCATGTCCCGTCCCGGTTCCGTAGCCCGGTGGAGGATAACCTCGATTTCATCCCGGTAAGGAAGACCCAGGCTGGCGGACGATGCGTGGCCAGCCCGTTGGCCCGGGCTTCAGGCAGACGCCACCGCGCAAGCGCCTGCGCGGCAGGCGCCGCGAGCGCACGGAAACTGTGCGGCGGGCGATCGATGACCGCGATCGGCACCTCGGCGGCGATCCCCTGCCAGTTTTCCCAGCGATGAAACTGCTCCAGATTGTCGGCGCCCATGATCCAGACAAAACGCACGTTGGCGCACCTGCGTCGCAGATAGTTAATGGTATCGATGGTGTAGCGCGTTCCGATGACAGCTTCGAGACAACTGACGTCGATCCGGGGATCGCTGGCCATCGCCCGTGCCGCAGCGGTGCGCCCGCCGAGATCGTATAGCGCGCCCGCATCCTTGAGCGGGTTGCCGGGCGAAATCAGCCACCAGACCCTGTCGAGCTTCAGCCGCTTCAGGGCATACAGGCTGATGGCGCGATGCGCGGCGTGAGGCGGATTGAACGAGCCGCCGAGCAGACCGATGCGCATGCCGTCGGAATGAAGCGGGATGGCGCTGGATGAAGCAACTGAACGCGGCCCCAAATCAGTCTCCGCGCAGCGGAGCGCATGATCCGCTGAAGTGTGTGCGGTTCGGCAACAAGATCATGCGCGCTTAAATCACGTTGCGCTCACGGCCGGGTCTGCCCGGTGCCGTGCACACGATATTTGAAACTGGTCAGTTGCTCGGCGCCGACCGGTCCGCGCGCATGGAATTTTCCGGTCGCGATGCCGATTTCGGCGCCGAAGCCGAATTCGCCGCCGTCGGCGAACTGCGTCGAGGCGTTGTGCAGCACGATCGCGGAATCCACCTCGTTGAGAAACCGCGCGGCCGTCTTCGAATCCTCGGTCACGATCGCATCGGTGTGGTGCGAGCCGTGGCGCTGGATATGGTCGATCGCATCACTGATGCCATCGACCACGCGCGCGGCAATAATCGCGTCCTCGTATTCTGTGTCCCAGTCGTCATCGGTCGCGGGCTTGACGCGTGCGTCGACGCCTTGCACGGCCACATCGCCGCGCACTTCGCAGCCCGCTTCGATCAGCATCTCGACCAGCGGTTTCAAGGTTTTCGAGGCACTCGCGCGATCGACCAGCAACGTCTCGGCCGCTCCGCAGACGCCAGGACGGCGCATCTTGGCGTTGAGCACGATCGACTTCGCCATGGCGAGATCGGCGGCACCATCGACATAGACGTGATTAACGCCTTCCAGATGCGCGAACACCGGCACGCGCGCCTCGGCTTCGACGCGCGCGACAAGGCTCTTGCCGCCGCGCGGCACGATCACGTCGATTCCGCCGTTCAATCCGCTCAGCAGCAATCCGACCGCCGCGCGGTCGCGTGTCGGCACCAGCGTGATCGCGGCTTCCGGCAATCCCGCCTCGCGCAAACCCTGCACCAGACAATCATGGATCGCGTGGCACGACCGAAAACTGTCCGAGCCGCCGCGCAGGATCACGGCGTTGCCGGACTTGAGGCATAGCACGCCGGCATCGGCGCAAACATTCGGGCGACTTTCAAAAATCACGGCGACCACGCCGAGTGGCACGCGCACGCGCTCGATGGTCATGCCGTTGGGCCGCTGCCAGCTTTCGGTGATGCGCCCTACGGGATCGTCGATCTCGCGCACCACCCTGACGCCGTCGGCCATCGCATCCACGCGCGCTTGCGTGAGCGTGAGACGATCGACGAACGCGGAAGTAGCGCCGCTGGCGCGCGCATCAGTAACATCCTCGGCATTGGCCTTGAGAATAGCGGCGGCATTGGCGCGGATCGCGCGCTCTATCGCATCGAGCGCCTGATTCTTCTGCGCCGTCGAAGCGAGACCAAGCGCGCGCGCGGCGACGCGCGCCTGCGCTGCAAGCTCGCTCATCAGAGCCGGCAGATCGGCCGAAACGCCGACGGCCTTCAGGGAGGCAGTCATGTGAGGTAGCGGTCCTGGCGGTTACATTTCTCTCAAGGCCACGTCCTAGCACACTTGCGACCGGTCGGCTATTGAGCGGCGAGCTCCGCCTGGCCGGCCGTGCCTGCACCCGGCCGCCGTTTGGCAAAGGGAAGCTCTCGCGGCAGCGGGGCCGGAAATTCAGGACGAGCCAAGAGCCGCGATCCGGTTTGCATCATCACACAATCTCGCATTCGTCCAATTCTCCGTGACGCCTGAAACCCGCTGTGATCGACGCAGTTTTGTTTCTGTAGGGCTGGTCAGCTCAATGTGGGGCGTGCCAGCCCCTTCGCCCGCGGCATGGCGTCTCGCCATCTCAAAACCGCGAAGCCCACATTGTGCACCATCTTAAGAAAGGCACCTCCATGGCTAGAGAACTAGTCGCTCATAATCATCCGGCGAACGAGACCTACACTCAGCTTCACTCCGCCATCCCCAAGATAGCAGCCGGCTTCGTTACCTGGTTCGTGCTGATGGCATGGCTCTTTTTTGACAGGCAGAGCCTCGTCGCACTTCCGCTGGCCTTCATCACCGTGCTGTTTCTGGTGGCTGGCCTGTGTTTCAGCGCGTCGTTTCTGGTGTGGTACAGACATCAGCCAGACTACGACAGGCATCCGAACGAGGTCCCGTTCCGGGATTGGATCACGGGTAAATTTGCGGTTTGGGGCAGCCAGCAGAGCGCCGGACAAGCGGCGACCGAGATATTGCTGCCGATGGCGGCTGCCGCCTTTGGAATCACGGCGATGGGAACGATCTACGTGATATCCAGCAGCATGATCGGCTCCGGCATCGTTAGCTAATGCGTTTTCCACTTAGCCAAAAAATGTTTTAGGACTCGTCATGGCCCGGCATAAGCCGGGCTTGACGATTCGATCGAACCTGAACCACCACTAGCCAGCTTCGCCGCGCGGTCCGCCGACTACGAGATCGTCACGGTGGATCATTTCGGCCCGGCCGCTGATGCCGAGAATCCGCGCCGCATCGGAGGATGAGCGTCCCTTGATCTTCTCGGCGTCGTCGGCGTCGTAGGCGACGAGGCCGCGGCCGATCTCATGCGTATTGGGACCGCGCACGATGACGGCATCGCCTCGCGCGAATTGCCCATCGACCCGGATCACGCCGGCCGGCAGCAGGCTTTTGCCGGCGCGCAGCGCCGCCACCGCGCCGGCATCGATGGTCAGCGTGCCTTTCGGCTCCAGCGAGCCGGCAATCCAGCGTTTGCGCGCCGTGACCGGATTCGCCGGCGTCAGAAACCAGGTGCAGCGTCCACCGTCTATGATGGCCTGCAGCGGATGATCGATCTTGCCGGAGGCGATCAGCATATGCGTGCCCGATGTGGTCGCAATCTTCGCCGCCTCGATCTTGGTCTGCATGCCGCCACGTGACAATTCGGAGGCGGCGCTGCCCGCCATCGCCTCGATATCGGCGGTGACGCGCTTCACCACCGGAATCAGTTTCGCATCCGGATTGAGATGGGGCGGCGCATCGTAAAGACCGTCGATATCCGACAGCAGGATCAGCAGATCGGCGCTCGCCATGGTGGCGACGCGCGCGGCGAGACGATCATTGTCGCCATAGCGGATTTCGTTGGTGGCGACCGTGTCGTTCTCGTTGATGATGGGGACGGCGCGCCATTCGAGCAGTTTCGCGATGGTCGAACGCGCATTGAGATAGCGGCGGCGTTCTTCCGTGTCCTGCAAGGTCACCAGAACCTGCCCCGCGCCGATGCCGTGATCGCCCAGCACCTTCGACCAGATCCGCGCCAGCGCGATCTGCCCGACGGCTGCGGCAGCCTGACTTTCTTCCAGCTTCAACGGGCCGCGCGGCAGCTTCAGTCTGCTGCGGCCGAGCGCGACCGAGCCGGACGAGACGATCAGCACGTCGCGTCCCTCGCCATGAAGCCCGGCGATATCAGCGGCCAGCGCCGACAGCCACGCCGCGCGCGCCTCGCCGGCCTCGGAGTCGATCAGCAGCGATGAGCCGACCTTGACGACGATGCGGCGGAATTTCTTGAGTTGCAGGCTGGTCATGGCGGTCAGCGGTCAATCGAAACGAAGCGCCGCTTTCATCACATGAAAGCGGCGCCTTGGAAAGCGGAATGCCGGTCCGGATCGCGGCTCTATGGCAATGCCGGTTTAGCGCCTGAGCGCGGCAACGCCTAAGGCGACCACGGCTTGGCCCGCGCCACCGGCGTTTCGATCGTCGGCCCAGCCGAACCTTCAGCGCCCCTCGCCTTGTCCGACACCGGCGCCTCGCCGATCACGGCGACAAGGGCCCGCAACGCCTCCAGCACACCCTTGCCCGTGATGCCCGACAGCAGCAGCGGCGTTTTCTTCGCCGCGCGCTTGAGGCGATCGCGCTGCTTCTTCAAGTCCTCGGCTGAAATCGCGTCAATCTTGTTGAGCGCGACGATCTCGATTTTCTCCGCGAGCGTTCCGGCATAGGCTTCCAGTTCGCCGCGCACGGTCTTGTAGGCGCGGCCCGCATGCTCGCAGGTGGCGTCGACCAGATGCAGCAGCACGCGGCAGCGCTCGACATGGCCGAGAAAGCGATCGCCGAGCCCCGCACCCTCATGGGCGCCCTCGATCAGCCCCGGAATATCCGCCAGCACGAATTCGCGATCCTGCACATTCACGACGCCGAGTTGCGGGTGCAGCGTGGTGAACGGATAGTCCGCGATCTTAGGCTTCGCCGCACTGACCTTTGACAGAAACGTCGACTTGCCGGCGTTGGGCAGGCCGACCAGGCCGGCATCCGCGATCAGCTTCAGCCGCAGCCAGATCCAGCGTTCCTCCCCCAGCTGGCCGGGATTGGCGTTGCGCGGCGCGCGGTTGGTGGACGACTTGAAGTGCGCGTTGCCGAACCCGCCATTGCCGCCTTCGGCCAGCACGAAGCGTTCGCCGACCGTGGTGAAATCATGGATCAGGGTTTCGCGATCCTCGTCGATAATCTGAGTGCCGAGCGGCACCTTAAGCACGATGGCCTTGCCGTTGGCGCCGTGACGATCCGAGCCCATGCCGTTGGTGCCCTTGGGCGCCTTGAAATGCTGTTGGTAGCGATAGTCGATCAGTGTGTTGAGGCCGTCGGCGACCTCGACGATAACGTCGCCACCGCGTCCGCCATTGCCGCCGGAGGGGCCGCCGAACTCAATGAACTTCTCGCGGCGGAACGCCACGCAGCCGTTGCCGCCGTCGCCGGAGCGGATATAGACCTTGGCTTCATCGAGGAATTTCATGGTGGATAGGTAGGGTACGCGCGCCCGCGAGGCAACCGTCAAGCTCCAGGGGTGCGATTCCGACATTCCGCATCGCGTTTCACTGGCGGTCCAGCGAAACGCGGCCGTTTTCAGGACTTCGAGAGACTGACTTGCGGCCTGACGCCGATATTCCCCACGCCTGCCACATCAATCGCACCGCGTTCGACCAGGGTGCGGTGGAAACGGCGCTTGCGCTCCGACGAGCACGCGAAGTAGGACTCGCCGCATTGATCGAGCAGGCTCGCGCGCGTGGCAAAAACCTCGTCCAGCGGCAGACCCGCCTGAAGCAAGGCAACGGTTCCGAGAAAAGCGATGTCGAGCGCGCGGCCCCGCCCGGCGACAAGTCCGTCGGCGGCGCCGTTCAGCGCTTCGATGGCGTAGAAGGTGCGGAACTGACGGCGCGCGTCGGGAGCCAGTCTGCATTTCGCCTCGATCCTTCGCGTCATGACGGGCTGATGATCGCCATAGTGAACGACCAGCATCGGCCGATCGGGAAAACGCGCAGCGAGGTTGGCCTTAAGCCTGCTCCAGGTCGCGGCGGTCTCCGCAAGCCGCGCGTAGTATTCCGCGTAATCCGGATCGGGGTTGCTGGCGTAGGCAAACGCCCGCTCGCTCTCAAAATGTCCGGGCGCGACCAGCCGCCGGCTATGCGGGCCATGATTGAAATTGGTCAGTGCGTAGAGAAATCGCGGCGAGGGATCTTCGGCGATGCGCCGGATGTGCGCTTCAATGGCGGCGTCCAGAAATAAGGCATCGGAATTGGTTGTCTCGAACCTGTTGGCATCGAAGGGCGGCGGAAAGTCATCGGCAAACATACGATCGCCGATTCCGATCGCCCGGTAGAACGCATCGTAGTTGAGAAAGTCGCGGCGGCAGCTTGACGTCAGCATCGTCCTGTAGCCCAGCGATGTGAGCCAGTTGGGCAGACTGTGATGAAAGCGGCCGGCGCCTCGCTTGAATAGATAATATGCGCTGGAACCGAAGCTCGCGCTGGAGAGGCCCGTCAGCAGGCTGAATTCGGACTGCCACGATCCGCCGCCGAATATATCGACGTTGAGACTTCCATAGCAGCCATGCGCCGGGGACAGAAAGGCCGCGACACCTGGTTCGACCGGCAGCCCGTAAGTCCGCGGATCGAAAATCGATTCATGCTGGATGACGATGATGTCGGGATAAATCAGGGTACGCGCGGGAACCGCCGGCATCAGCGGCAACCGCTCGCTAGCGATATCGCAGAGCGCCAAACCGCCGGATTGCCGCCAGGACCTTGGATCGAGCAAGGAGGCGATGAGGGCCGAAAGGAAACAGCGGCGCTGTGCGGCGATGGGCTGGAAAACAACCGCGCCACCGCCCACCCGGTAGGCCGCGACGAGACCGGCCAGCGCCGCGATGAAAATAGCGATCCGCCATTCGAATGAAACCGGCGAGCCCTGCACAAAGAGCAGCGTAGCGATACCCGCACCTGCCAGCGCGACGCCACCGGCGACGACCGCCGCCACCGCCAGTGGATACTGCACCACAAAGAACGGCACGGTGCCCGCGAACGCCAGCGGCAAATCCGTCACGATCAGTTTCAGCCCGCTGTGCTTGTACTTGACGACCGATGCGCCCGATACGGCGGCCGCCAGCATCGACGCCAGCAGGATGGCTCGTCCGACATCGTCGACGGCGAACAGCAGGAGCGCGGCGCTGAAGCACAGTCCGGCAACCGCCAGCCCAAGATGCGCAACGCTGCGCTCCGCCAATGAGACGACGGCAATTGCGAACGCGAGGATCAGGACCAGGGTCATTTGACTTCGACGCCGCGGAACAGACTGCAACGTTATACCATCGGACCCGACGGGGACAGCCGTCAACTTGCGGATGATTGCAACCGGCGTGCCATCGGGAATTTCGGATGTCCTTTAGGACCAGTTCCGGACAGGTTGCGCACCCTCTCTTATGGGGAGACGGTTGGGGTGAGAGGTTAACCTCGATGCTTCACCCCTCAGCCGACCGTCAAGGCTGCGTTTCATCGACCTCTCCCCGGCGGGGAGAGGTGAAACTCCTGGCGCCGCGCAAAGTTACCGTTCGCGGCGCGCGGCGTTGCTCCAGTTCTTCAGCGACGACCAAACGCCGCGCGTGAGACGAAAGCGATCGACCGGCGTCGATGATCCCAGTGCCCTGAAGCGACGCAACTCGACGCCGCTCCACTGGAAGCCGCATTTCTCCAGCACGTTGCGTGACGCCGGATTGACAACGCGGGCGCCGGAGATCATCCGGTCGATTGCGAATGTTTCGAAGGTGTAGTCGATCACCGCGCGCGCCGCCTCGGTGGCGAAACCCCGCCCCCAGCAATCGACACCGATCCAATAGCCAAGTTCGGGCGCATCCGGCTCGCTCCAGTCAACGCCGGCTACCCCGACCGGCGCATGATTGTGCTCGATCAGAAACACGGTCTCGCTGCTGTCGCCGGCGACGGCTTCGACGAAACGAACCGCGTCATCCTGCGTATAGGGGTGCGGCAGGCGACGCGTCATCTCCGCGATACGGCGATCGTTAGCGAGAGCGGCAATGGCCTTGACGTCGGCGAGCGTCGGCTTGCGCAGGCTCAGACGCTCGGTCTCGAGGACGAACGGCCGCGTCTCGCGCAGCGCGAGAGTCGGAGTCGGAATGTCCTGCAGCATGGTCGGGCTCCGTGTTGCGAACGCAGGTCCAGATGCAAACGCAAAAACTAAGAAAGGGAGGCCGGTTTCCCGCCTCCCCCTTGGAGCCCTTGATGCTCCGCCGGTTCAACAGGGACCGGCGGACGCAATGTCATCCACCGTTTATTCGGCCGCGGCTTCCGTCATCGGGAGGACCGATATGAAAGTGCGGCCGCCGGCTTTCGCACGAAACGAAACGCGGCCTTCGACCTTGGCGAACAGCGTATGGTCCGTGCCCATGCCAACATTAAGGCCGGGATGCCAAGTGGTGCCGCGCTGGCGGGCGATGATGTTACCGGGAATCACGTGCTCGCCACCGAACGCCTTGATCCCAAGGCGTTTGCCGGCCGAATCTCGACCGTTACGCGAAGAACCGCCTGCTTTTTTGTGAGCCATCGCCCGTCTCCAGTCTCGTCCGTATCTCTAGATCATTTCCGTGACAGAATCATTCACTTTTTCTCACGGATATTTTTAATCGCTCTTATTTCTCGCTCTTCGCCTTCTTGGCTGCAGGCTTCTTCGCCGCCGCCTTTTTCGCCGGAGCTTTCGTTGCTGGAGCCTTGGCAGCAGCGGCCTTCTTGGCCGGTGCTTTCTTCTTTGCCGCCTTCGGAGTGTCGCTCTCGTCGCCGTCGTCGGTCTTGGTCACCACGGGCTTTTCCCGCTTCGGGCGCGGACCGATGGTCGGGGCCTTGCCGTCAGCCAGAATCTCGGTGATGCGCAGCACCGTGATCTCGTCGCGATAACCGCGCTTGCGTTTCGAATGCTTGCGGCGGCGCTTCTTGAACGCGATCACCTTGGGACCGCGCTTGTGCTGCAGCACTTCCGCCGCGACGGTGGCACCGGCCACCGTGGGCGCACCGAGCACCGGCGTGTCGCCGCCGAGCACCAGAACTTCACCAAGCTGCACGATCGTTCCGACATCGCCGGCGATCTTGCCAATCTCGAGCACATCATCCGGAACGACGCGGTATTGCCGGCCGCCGGTTTTGATGACTGCGAACATCGTTTTATTCCTTCGTGTTCGATCCCGGTCTCGGACAGGTCCGGACCGGCTTTTTGGTCAGTCGTTTAATCGCAGCATTTTCTAACGGCAAACCGGATGCCACTTTGCCTGAAAATGCTGAATGGGTTCAGTTCCGCGCTCTCGAGGGGAAACTGCCCGCCGTCCGCGCAAAAACAAGCGGCGCTGGGAAACCCCGCGCCGGTTGCGGGACTTATAGCCGCCCAAGACCGGGAGTCAAGGCAAGGGGCCCCAAAAACCGGCCAAATATCAGCAATTTCGGCGTTTTCAGCCGATTCGATCTGCGCAGCATCACAGCACCTCTCCACCATGAAACCAATGGGTTCCCCCATAGTTGTTGCAGGCAAGACCACTCGGGCAAGGGGGCACCACACATCATGGCGGAAGATACCCTGACGACGGCAGGCATCGGCAAGCACGGCGTTTTGCGGCTGCCGTCGGTGGACCTCGACAGCTACAATATCGAACTGAAGGACGACGATGGTTTCCTTGGCGACCGCGCCAGCAAGGGCGCGTTCCGCAAAATCCTAGACGGCTTGCGCAAGCCGCTGAAGGAAAACGGCGACGATCCGCTCGGCAACACCCCGTCCGAAGAGATCGGCAAGGGATCGCTCGACGAGGCACTGGTCGGTGACGACATCGAGGCCGCAGCGCTGGTGCATGGCGCCATTGAGGAATTTGCACAAGAACTCGCCTATGTGACGGGACGCTTCCTCAAGACCAAGGCCTGGGCCGATACCGAATGCATCGTCGTCGGCGGCGGCTTTCGCAAAAGCCGGGTGGGCGAGATCGCGATCGCCCGCGCCGACCTGCGGCTGAAAAGCGAGGGCCACAAAATCCATCTGATCCCGATCCGCTTCGATCCCGACGAGGCCGGGCTGATCGGCTGCCTGCATCTTGCACCATCGTGGATCTTCGAGGCATTCGACAGCATTCTGGCGGTCGATATCGGCGGCACCAATATTCGCTGCGGGGTGGTCGAGACTCGCTGGAAGAAGGCCGCCGACCTCTCCAAAGCCGGGGTGTGGAAGTCCGAACTGTGGCGCCACGCCGACGACGAGCCGACCCGCGAGGGCGCGGTGAAGAAGCTCGCGAAGATGCTGAAGGACCTCATTTCGCAAGCGGAAAAGGAGGGACTGAAGCTCGCGCCGTTCATCGGCATTTCCTGTCCGGGTGTGATCGATGAGGACGGATCGATCGAAAAAGGCGCGCAGAATCTTCCCGGCAACTGGGAGAGCAGCAAGTTCAACCTGCCAAGGTCGCTGATCGAGGCCATTCCGGAGATCGGCGGTCACGACACCACCGTGCTGATGCACAATGATGGCGTAGCGCAGGGCCTGAGCGAAATGCCCTACATGCAGGACGTCAGCCGCTGGGGCGTGCTGACCATAGGCACCGGCCTTGGCAACGCGCGGTTCACCAATCGCAAGAAGGAAAACAAGAAAGAAAAGAAGTCCGACGACGGTAAAGACAAGAAGGACAGGAAAGCCAAGGACTGACTGGCTGCCCGAGTCCTTGCCCCTGCACTATCGTCACCGCTGCGCCGACCCGCTTCATGACAAAGTAACCTTGATTGGTGAGGTTAAAACCAGGATCGCGTTGCCGCTTTCGCAAAGGCCGCTACGGTCGCGTAGTCGCGCAAGTGGTCCGCGAAGCCGCACTTCCGGCCACGATTTCAATGACGCGGCACGGGACCGCCGGTTATTATCGCGTCCGGCGGTCCCACCTTATCCGGCGAGCGAGCCCGAGGGCACCGACGGACCTCCGACGGCTGCCGGGCCCATCTCGATCCCGATCATGGTTCGGTTTTGCATTTGAATGCACAGCAATGTATCAATGCGCGCGTTTTCTTCACGCGAACCGATTTCCACTTCGCCTGAAACGCGCTAAAGGCGGTCCACTGCCTGCGTGAGCACTGCCGGAGAGGTGGCAGAGTGGTCGAATGCACCGCACTCGAAATGCGGCATAGGTGCAAGCCTATCGGGGGTTCGAATCCCTCCCTCTCCGCCATAATACACCGCTATCCAACGGAAATAATTTGATAATTTGAAGTGCTGTCGGGGTCGGCCCCCAAATTGGTCCCCAACGCGTGCCGATACGCGGCGTAGCTCGTTGCAAATGGGCCGGTCGCCGGGCCGTCTGGCGAGAAACCGCGGCGGCGCGACCACCAAAACCAGCCGCCGCCGCCCCTGCCGAAGGTCTCTAACGTGCGGTCGGAGTAGAACACCTCGATGCTGATGCCGGTCAGAGGGTGGATGTCATAGAGCGGCTCACGGCACTCTCGCTGTTTGAGGCTGGGTGCGGATGCCATCACGCTGCCCTCTGCGCCGGTTCAGAAAGGGCTAGGCCACGCAGGTAGTCTGCGGCCTTAGAGGCTTGGCTGCAGGCCGTGAAAAACGCTCGTTTGTCAGCCTTCAGAAACCCAATCCACGAGGCGATGTAGCCCGCGTTCCGAACGTCGCCGTCAAAGCCAAACTCTGCGCACAGGAACGCGGCGCCCAGCTCTGCAATGAGTTCCTCGGCCGCAGAGGCCGCGTTGCCAAAGCGATGCAGGTCGCGATCAAGGCGAGACTTGTGTCCGGTCCAGTGCGTCAGCTCGTGGAATGCTACGTTGTAGAAATGGTCGGCACTCTTGAACCCCGCGAAGGCCGGTAGCGAGATAAAATCTCGGCTCGGCACGTAGTAAGCTTCGCCATGGCCCTCGCGAATGTCTGCGCCAGTTGAGTGCAGGAAGGTGTCTGCAAGTTCGTCCCGCGTGTCGGGATTGCGAACGCGGATTGGCTTTCCCGTATTGATGCTCTCGGGCAGGTTCTCGCACTGGTCGACGTTGAAAACCGTGTACTCGCGCATCATTGGGATCAGCCGCGCTGAGGAATTGTCGTCCGCGTCCTGGTCGCGAACCTGCAGCTGCTTCACGAAATAAACCTTGGTGCCGTGCTCGCCCTTGCGGACGTTGCCGCCCAACTCGAATGCCTGCTTGAAGGTGAGGAAGCGCGGCGTGCGATAGCCGGCCGCCTGGGCCATCCACAACAGAACAACGTTGCATCCAGAGTAGGGTCGATTGGTCGCTGCGTTGCATGGCGTGTTCGCGCCCGGGGTTGCTGACCACGGCTTAATCCAAGGGGCGGCACCGGCTTCTAACTCCGCAACAATGCGCGCGGAGACCTCCGCGTAGAGATCGCGCTTCATGATGGACTTACCTATGACGGGGACTGCGCCGCCGGAATTGGCGGCTTACATTTGCCGCGTCGGGCAAGGCTTCTCGAATTGGTCAGGCTGATGGGCGCAAAATTATCCCCGGGGTACCATGGACAGGCCGGGGGCCTCGCCTGCGCGAAGAGGTGTGCCGTGCACACCTAGCTCCAAAAAAGAAAACGTTAACAAAATCCCAACTGTTCAATCGCCGCGAAAAGAATGCGGTTTGCAAGGCGCCTGTTCTTGGAACTGAATGGATTAAGGGGGGTTCCGGTTGAAACGCCTTTTGGCGCCTTCTTGGCGCGCGCTATCTTTTCGATCCTCTTGGCGATCCAACCGATAGAATTGGAATCACCGCTGCCGCTCCTCGATACTGGCAAAGATAGCTTGAATGCGTGTGAATCGCACGTGAGATTGGTGCACGAACTAGAATCTGTGACGGATAGGCGCCACGGCGATTCGATACGTCTGCGGTGGCGACCTATAGCCGAGGAATGTTTTGGCGAACGTAACGTCCGATACACCGCCGGAGCTCCCGGCAAGTGAATCGGCCGCGGCTCGACAGGAGGCGTCGCCCTCGATGCAGACCATGGCGCGCGCAGCGATCGAGAGCTTAACGTCTCTATCATTCGGCGGGCTGTCCATAGGCCACGCCGCGGGCAGATAATAAAACAATCCCTGGACGACACCTTCGCTGCCGCCGATCAGCACAGCCGGTGAATTGGCAAGGTGCGCAATTTCCGCCGCGATCTGACGGTAATGTGCGTTATGTGCGATCCGTCGCGAGTTGAGATGTGCATGCGCGACCAACGGAGAAGCGACGACGGCCAACAGTGATACCACAAGCGCGGTTATACAGGCGCGAGCCGCGGCGACTGCCGGCACGCTGAGCCGCGGCGAGCCGAACAGCACCACCGGCAATAGTGCCCAGTTTGGGAACGCCCACACCGGCGTCAGACGGTGGGGCCACGCGAGATTGACCAAAGCCGGCAATATCAGTGGGACAACGAGCAGGAGCAGCGCCTGACGGCGTCCAGGATCGGCCGGCCAGATCGTGTCCCGCCAAGCTGCGCGATCCGGTTTCAGCACTGCGAAAAACGTGAGAGGCATCACGACATAGCTGATGACGCCACCGAGATAGAATGCGGAGGTCTTCAGCGCCGAGCCGAACGATGCAGAGACCATCACGCTCGTCGTCATGTAACTTTCTGCGGGGTGATTGTGTTCGGTGAGCAACCAGTGGATGTGCGGCGCAAGTACGACCAGCGCGGCGGCGGCCATCAGGAATGGCGCACCAGATCGCCAGAAACGCTTGAGATCATCGCCCGCAAATGACGCAACCGCGATGCCTGCGATCAGATAGACGCCCCAGTATTTTCCAAGAAACGTCAGGCCAGCGAACACACCCGCAAGAACCGCGTCGGTCCACCGGACATTGCGGCGCGCACGGAGATAGAACAGCACGGTTGCTGCCCAGAACGGCATCATCACCGTGTTGGCGTTGAAGCGCGACGCCAGAAACGTATAGAATGGAACGAGGATCAGTGCCGTCATCCCGACAAGCGCCCGCTCCTTATCAAGGTGATCGCGCAGGATCATCCAGGTTATCGCCAGTGTCGCGGCGAGATTGGCGACAGCCAGGAGATATGCCGCCCAGTCGGTGCGCGGAAACACCGCTAACCAGGCACGGAAAATCCATGCCATCATCGGCGGATGCTTATAACCGAGCGAAAATGTTCGCGCCCACACCGACGCCTCGCTAACGTCAAAGTGGATATCCACGGTGGCGTGCGAAACTGAGAAATACAGCAACCACAGCACGGCATAGGCCGTCAGCGTGACACCCAACAACCGGGCGCCGCTACTCTGCCGTACGAAATCGGCGCTCGCCTGCATCAGGCGGCCGTTCCAGATCGCGGCGAACGGGCCGCCTGTGGCTATCGTCGCCAACATTAACCCCTGTGAGCCATGAGCGATCAGCCCAGAACCGGAATGATTGGAGAAAATCCGAGAAGAGAGATTGTCGTCGGAAGGTAGAGTCTAAGCGGTCCGCAGCCAGTAGGCGACGACCTTGCTTCATCAGCGCGAACTGGGAAGCTTTTTTGACAGATTGTCCTGCAGCACCGCATTGTCCAGGCTGAGAACTACCAGAAGCTCCTTCAGCCGCGCATTTTCCTCAAACAGCTGCGCGAACTCCCGGACCTGGTCCGATCCCAATCCAGCGTATTGCGTCTTCCACAAGTAAAAGGTCTGCTCTGATATCCCTACCTTGCTGATTAAATCCGCCACCGGCAGGCCCAGCTCCGCTTGCTTCAAAACCTCGACAATCCTCTCACACAGTTTCCGTTTCATTGGCTGATCTTCGCCGTCAGCAAATCCGCTGAAAAGCCGACATCAAAATCTGGACAATTGTTTTTTTATCCCGTCGGCACTACCCGCCGAGCCCATGTTCATGATTTATCAGGCGTGACTTACGCTAAGATTACAAAGATTGGGGTGCCGTGGATCATTCCCCTTCAGGAAACTCAGGCTGCGGGGCAGATTCCTGCAACGACGGCCATCCGGACAGGCGTCCTGCCGCCAGGCCGCTGATCGCCATCCCCTGGACACCGCGGCCAGAATTCGGTTTCCGGACCGATGGAGCGTCAGTTGGACGCCACGGCCGGCTATCTGCTGCAGAAGGAGATGGAGGGCCGCGGAATCAAAATCCATTGTAAGGCGCACTATCGCGATCCTCGGCCACGAGCGCGCCGAAGCCGTACTGCTCGATGACGGCACGGTTCTTCCTGCCGATATCGTGGTGATGGCGGTCGGCTTCTGCCCGGAGGTGCGGCTCGCAACCGATGGAGGCATCTATGTCGAGCGCGGCATCGTCGTGGACGACCAGATGCTGACCTCTGATATGAACATCGTCGCCATCGGCGAATGCTGTGAGCACAGGAACGTCTGCTACGGCCTCGTCGCGCCGCTCTGCGACATGGCCAAGGTCGCGGCGAAGACTCTGACAGGAGTTGAACGACATTTCGTGCCGTCGAAATGGCAACCCAGTTGAAGGTGACCGGCGTGAGCCTTTACTCGGCAGGCGACTTCGCCGATGTGCCTGATCGAGAAGAGATCGTGCTGCGGGAGGCAGGCTCGGGCGTCTACAAGAGGCTCGTGCTGAAGGAAAACCCGCATTCTGGGAGCGGTCCTTTACGGGGAGACCGCAGACGGTACCGTGCGACACATTGATCTTCGGCCAGGCTTATCAGGGGAGCGGGCCGCTCGACCGTATGGCAAGCCCCAGTTGCGTATTATTCTTATTCTAGAATAGAGGAATTCTAACACCGAATCGGCTCGTGAGATCTTCGAAACGTTTCGAAACAATTCTCGGAAGTGCTAGGTGCGCTCTAATGTCACGGATTCTCTATTTTCCGCAGATCTAGGGGGCACATGTCATCACATCATTACACGGACTTGGGTGCATCGAAATTCGAGCTTGGCTTCCCATCGATACGCACGGCGCTGCTCGCGGCGACCGCGTTGTCAATCTTCACCAGTAGCAGCACCTTTGCAGCGGAAAATAGTGCGAACGAGGTGTTGCTAAAAAAGCTTGACAAGATGGAGCGGCGTATCGCAACGCTCGAAGCCGAGTTGAAGCAGAAGGAAAGCCACTCGCAGGCTGGCGTCAGCGCCAAGCCCTCATCGCGGACGGGCCCGATCCGGAACGCCAACGCGACGGCATCATCCAGCGACGCGAAAGAGGCGACGGAGACGCCGGCTAAGCCGATGCTGAACCTCCCGCCGCTTCCAGCGGCAGGAGACAAGCCCATTCTCGGGTTGGTGGATTCACCTGTGTCCGGTCTCAGCATAGGCGCCTATGGCGAAGTCAAGTTTGGTGCGATGCAAAACCCCGCCGCCAACGGCCAGTGGCAGAACGGTTTCGATGCGCATCGCTTCGTCCTGTTGCCGACCTACGCGATCACGCCAAACATCATCCTCAATGCGGAGATCGAGTTCGAGCACGCGGGTTCGGGCTTTGACAATGACGACAAGCTGCACGGTACCGCCGAGATCGAGCAGCTCTGGGTCGATTTCAAGATCCTCGATCAGTTTAACTGGCGCGCGCCCGGCATCGATCTCGTGCCAATCGGCTACATCAACCAGCACCACGAGCCGACGCAGTTCTATAGCGTGAACCGGCCCGAACTCTACAACGGGCTTATTCCTTCAACCTGGAAGGTGCCGTCCTCCAGTGTCTACGGAACCATCACGGAAGACCTGAAATACCAAGTGATGGTCAGTACCAGCAACGAGGATTTTGGCGACTCCTTTGACAACCGTACTGAAGCGAAAACAGTCTCCTTGCCCGGCACGTCATACATAGCGGGCATCAACGGCCTGGATGCTCTTGGATTCTCCAGGCCACCGCTCGGCGACTTCCAGCAACTCAACAATGCCGTGGCGGTATCAGGCCGGCTGGATTACGCGCCAACCTTCGTGCCCGGCTTTGCCGGGAGCGTCAGCGGCTACTACTCGCCCAATACGACGCCGCGCGGCGCACATGACGATTTCGGCAACTTCCTTGGTAGGTCAAGCCTTGCGATGTTCGACGCCGAATTCCGGTACCGTGTCCCCAACACTGGCGCAGAGCTGCGCGGCGAATATGTCCGCGCCGAATTCGGGCGTCCGGAGAACTTGCGAGCGAACAACGATTCGGATCCCACCAACAACGTCGGCAAGGCCATGTACGGCTATTCCGGCGAGATCGCCTATCACGTGCCACTCGGAACCGTCTTAAACAGCGAGTGGGAGGCGGTGCCGTTCTATCGCTATACCTACCAGAATCTGCAGACCGGCGGCTTTGCTGGGACCGATGCCAATCTGCCGACCGGCGCCGGTCAGCGACAATTCCATACCGCCGGATTTGCTCTATTCCCGTCGCCGAAAATCGTGCTGAAGGCGACCTATCAGCATGTGATCGACAAGAGCATCACCGGCGCGATGTCGGACTCGTTCCTCGGCGGTGTCGGATTCTTCTTCTGAGATTAGCGCGGCACGTCGCAACGGGGAGCGCCAAGGCAAAACGAGAAACGAGATGGGAGCCAAGTGAGAGATGACGTGGATTCGATATACGCTGCCGGCCGCAGCGATCGTGTCAGCTGCCTCGCCTGCCTATGCGGTCCAGTACTTATCGATCGGGGAGGCGCAGAAGCACGCATTTCCGTCGGCGACGCATTTCACTGAAGTTCAGGCAGGCCGTGTCTGGAAGGCCGAAGCCGGCGGCAAGGTCGCGGGCTTCTTTATCTTCGACCGGGTTATCGGCAAGCACCTGTACATCGACTATGCGGTGGCGCTGACCCCTGGCGGCGCGGTGCATAAGGTCGAAATCCTGCAATACCGGGAATCATATGGCGGCGAGGTCAGAAGCCCAAGCTGGTTGGGCCAATTCGCAGGTAAGACCAGCAGCAGCGCGCTCAAGATCAACGGCGACATCCGGAACATCTCGGGCGCGACACTGTCATCGACGCATGTCACCGAGGGCGTGAAGAGGATCTTAGCCGCCTATGCCAATCGCCTTCGATAGCATTCGCCGCGCGCGGCCGCTACTCGGTACCTTTGTGGAGATCGAGGTCACAACTGCTGCCGGGCCCGAAACGGACGCCGCGATTGACGCCGCATTCGAGGCCATTGCCGAAGCTCATCGGTTAATGAGCTTCCACGAGCGCGACAGCGATGTCAGCCGCCTCAATCGGAACTCCGGAATCCGCCCGACACGGGTCCACGCCTGGACGTTCCAGGTCCTGGAGGCGGCGGTCGAGATGCATCGACGCTCCGGGGGCATTTTCGACGTCACCGTCGCGCCGGTGTTGCAGGCCATGGGTCTGCTGCCTGGATTGGATGGCGATCCGGTCATCAGGCCGGAACGGCGCGTCACCGATGCCATCGAGCTTTTGCCTGAACAGACAGTGCGCTTTCGGTCACCGGCGATCACGATCGATCTCGGTGGGATCGCCAAAGGCTTTGCAGTCGATCGCGGAATCGAGGTGCTACGTGGCTTCGATATACCGCGCGGGCTGATCAATGCCGGTGGTGATCTCCGGGCATTCGGGCAGGAGCCGCACATGATCCACGTCCGTGACCCGCGTGACCCGTCGCGATCAATTGGCCAGGTTGAGGTTAGAGACGAAGCATTGGCGTCGAGCGCACGCCGCTTCGATTTGATGGTCGGCGGCGGGCCCAGCAGTTCGGCCGTCATCGATCCTCAAACACAAAGACCGGCCGGCTCAATCGATGGCGCCACCATTCGCGCGCCGTCATGCATGGTCGCCGATGCGCTCACGAAGGTCGTCATGATCTCCGGGGTCGGCGCCGGCGACCTACTCGCGCATTACGGAGCGAGCGCCTTGTTGATCTCGGTCGATGGGGAGGTTCAGATCACGTCCGACTGGCCTCAGGCGGTGCACCTTGCGGCTTAAGAAATCATTTCGTGTCTCGACCTACGCAGCCTTCGCGGTTCTGAGCCTGAGCGGCGCCGTCTGGCTCCTGGCGGACTGGCAGAAAGAATTTTCCACCGGTGAGATCTGGCAGCAGGTCGCAGCTAATATGCTGATGATACACGGCGGCACCGCCATGCTTGCTCTGCTGCTATTGGGGGCTCTCATTCCGATACACCTGCTACGGGCCTGGCGAAGCCGCAAGAACCGCATCTCAGGATCGCTCGTGGTGACCATCAACGCCGTGCTGATCACTACGGCTTTCGGGTTGTACTATCTCGGATCGGAGGCCTTGCGACCCTGGATGAGTTGGATCCACCTTGCTGCCGGGTGTTCCGTGGTCCTGCTGCTACCAGTTCACATCTGGTTGGGAAGACGAGAGTCAAAAGTAAAACGTGGCGCCGACGCCAACACGCTTGCGTCGGTAAGCAACCAACCGACATGCTCAATCGTCCGAATTCAAGAGGGGCGCCATCGGTGAGCCTGTGTCTGGCCGACAATCAAGATCAGGCAAGCAGTGATCAGTACCGCCCTCGGTAGTATCGTTCGTCGCATTCAGCGACGTAGATACGGGCATCAGGCGCGCATAGCGGCACATCGGCGGCCCATTCGGGCGAGGATGGTTGAGTCGGCGACTGCCGCTCCGAGTAAGGCGCCAGCGCCAAGGAGCGTGCTTCTGGTGCTTCCACCAATGGCCTGACCGAGCAGCGCGCCGGTGGCACCACCCAAGGCCGCGCCGGTGGCGGTGCGCTGCTGCTCGGGGTTCGCACAACCCGCCAGCAAGACGCTGATGACCAATATTCCGACCGTAGCAATTCTGGAGATGTTCATAGGAGATTTCGGTCCTGTTGCATCAGATTCGCTAATCGGATGTTGCCGAAAAATGATGACCACGGTGTCCGAGGACGCAGCGCAGGAATTCCGGCAATGCAGCCTTGTACCGCATCATTCCTCTTCAGATCCTGACACGGGCGCAATGCTGTTTGCGTGCTACCTTTTTATGCCCGCTGTGCGCTCCGCTACCGGGTTCCGTCGCGGACATAGCCACGGACCTGTTCCTTGTAACCGCCACGCGTGAGGTCGCGCACCCGCACTGCCGCCCAGCCCAACTCCGCCATCAACTTCGCGAGACGTCGGTAGGTGCCGGCCGTGCGGCCGTGTTGCGGGACCTCAAGCATATCCAGCAACGTTTGGGTACTCACACGTTCCAAGCCGTCGAACTCCACCTTGCCGCGGATACGCTGCAACGGCGCCAGCCACGGATCAACGGGAACCTCGACAGCCAAACTCGCTGCCCTGAGCTTTTCCAATAACGACATTTGTGCTCCTTCCAGCGACGTTGACCTGACACGCGTCGTCTCTGTTGCCGGCAGGCGCAACTTAAGCGGCGCGCGCCGAACTACGGCTGTAGCTTGCCTTAGGTGGTTCCCAGTAGAGGCCCGCCGTCATACCGGCGAGGCGGCGGGGCGGGTAACGCTTCTTCAACTCTTCATCTTCTTCCATGCGCCACATCCCGGTATTGGCTGCCATTAGACCGCAGGCGAAATCGTTGAAACATGGATGCTCTTGGTCGTCGTAACGCAGCCTTTCGAGCGACCGAGCGTAGAACCCAACCATGGCCTTTAGACCCCTCGCATTTCTGTAGTCTTCGACCTCGTTATGACAAAGGGGAAGTGGCGGCGCATCGGAGGGACCGTTGACGGCAAAACGTTCTCGAGCGCGAAGCGCAGAAACAGCGGCCCTCTTCTTGGGCGTCGATCTCAAATTGGCTGTCATTGTAACGATCCTCCATTTGAATTTGTTTCAGACCGATGTGGCGATCGGTATTTCTAGGATCACGTTACGCGACCTGATTTAAGAGAAGATTTTGGTGGCGGATTTTTTACGTCACGACCGTTTTACCTTGCTCGTCAGTCAGCGAGCACACTATCTGCGTAAATAGCGCTGGCGATCTGGCTCGGCATGTGTTGGCCCAATTGTTTGAGTGCTTGCTCATAATCGCCGGCGAATCGTGACATCGTACATGCCAGTCGACGCTCTAATTGTTCAAGCGTGTGAAGGTTTCACGGTGGCAGATCGAACGCGCGTGGTGGCGTCGAACATTCTGTAAGTGACCAGGAGGGGTACTTGCCACCTTACAGGCCCGGCACACCATTCTCGGCGAGCACGATCCACACCGCGGCTCCTTCGTCCTATGCCGGCATATGCGCTGCACGAGTGGTGATTTGTTAGGTGAGGATGGCAGGCGGTCAATGCCCCCTTAAAGGGGGGGCGATTGACCACCACCGCTGCCATGGGGGAATTGGTCAATCAATTGCCGATGCATTGACCAATTGACCGCCCTCGTTGAGCATCGGTTCGGTGTCCGTGGCGCTGGCGTCACCGACGCCTCTATCCCAAGGGGTTTTGGACCAAACGACCCCGAGCCCGCGACCTCTACGGAACCGAGAGGCAGCGTCCGGCTTAAGCTTCTCGACGGCGTCTGCGATAAGCCACCCATCCTTCTGCAAATCTTCAATCGCTCGCCTTGTAACTGTTTCGAGGTCGATAGGCTTTAACTGATGAGAGGTGAGGGCTGCTTCGACCGCAATGATAGCATCGTCGAGAAGCCCGCGCTGATTCTTAGCGCCAGCAAGGCTAGGGCTGTAAGGATAGGCTATCCCGTCGATTACTTTGCCACGATCTACTAGCTCCAGGATGGCACGCCGCATCTTTTGATCTTCCACGGTAGCGGCAGCGCTTACCTGCAGTGGCAGAATTGCCCGAGTGATGGCCTGCACACTGTCGCCGGTCGGATAAACTGGAGGCTGAGGGTTAGGAAGTTCAACGCTATGCAGTTGGTACCACGGAGCATCTGCCGAGCGAGGCGCCAGGTTGGATTTGGCATCCACAAGTTTGAAATAGCGGAAGCGCTCTGACGGAAGGACCCCATTTTTTTTGGCCTCATCCTCTGTCATGGGCACCGGCATAATAGCGCGTCGTGCCAGATTAACGATGGCCGCGGCTCCGCTTACCGACTCCGCGCTACCAACGTCGGCGCCCTTTCTGGTATGATGAACGATCAGAACGGCGCAATTATATTTTCCGGCGCACCGTTTTAACTCCCGCATGACCAACGACATACTAGCGTTGTCGTTCATGTTGCCGCCGGCACACAATGCAACGAGCGGATCGAGTACGATGATGTCCGGCCGAAATGTATCGAAAGCAGACGTAAGAGCCGCAAACCCGCTGACATCGAGCTCCGACACGTTTTTGCTATTTGTCCGGAGGAACGACAGGCACTGCACGTGCGGATCATCCGCCCCCGCCACGTTAAGACGAGATAGGCTCTGCTCCGCGATGCCATGCCCCCTACAGAACGCCCAAACGCGCCGCCGAATTTCGGTGCCGCTGTCTTCGGCATTGATAAGTAGCACTTCCAGGCCATTGCCTCCTCGAACCTTCTCCCCGAGCAGTTCCCTGCCCGTTGCAGCAGAGATCGCCATCCCAATTGCGAGCGACGACTTGCCGACGCCGCCGGGGGAAGCGAGCACTGTGAGTTCGCCCCGGATTAGGTCAAAACCGTAGAGCCATTGGCGGTGAGGGATATTGGAAAAGGAAACTTTCAACCCACTAGGACGCCAGACCGTGGCTCCTGCACCAGCCGAGACCCGCGTGTTACCGCCACGGTAATTCACTGCCTGCGGCGCCCACCCCTGCCACCCGTTCTTCCTGGCTAGGTCGAATACTGTCGCAATGGTAATGGGATTTTCGCGATCGAGCGCCTCGCTGGTGTATCTCCGCCAACGGCTTCGATTGTCTGCCTCGTTATACCCGGGCGCGGCTAGCGAAGCATTGTCGAGTATCTCCCAGAGTTCATCAGTTTGTCCCTTGTAGACGGCGGCTTCATGCGCCAAAGCCCGTGCAACCTTCACCCAGTCACCCTCCGACGCAATTGCCGACGGGGGAATGGCCGACATCGCGGAGCGGATTTTCTCAATGTTGGTGTCGATGCCATCTGCTAGAGAGCCAGTCAGATGGCCAGATAGCTTTTGAAGGCGCTCGCGCTCGCCGGGACCCAACTTTAAGTCATAACGTGCTGGCAAGGAACGGTTGGGCTCAGTTTGACTATTCGCGCTCGGTGGTGCGGTAGCTAATCTCAATTTCGCCACCAACTCCGCGCGCTGCCAGAGCTTGGCAGGCGCGGCGAAAAACTTGACTGGTCGAGGATCATCCGGTTTTTTGAGATGAAGTGTACCGGGAAGCCTCATTACCCGCGGAAGGTCCTTCACCGCAGGATCGGTTCCGAACTTTTCGATAAGACGTTCTTGCAATGCACCAAACTGGTCACGCGGAATATCATCGGCGCAGAAATAAAAATGAAAACCCCTCCCGCTCTTAACGGCCAAGCTTGGCGTAACCCCGCACGCCTTCATTTGCGCGATACAACGCTTGGTCTGCTCATCGGTGTCTGCGTCGACAAATAGAGCGCGCACACGAACGATATTTTCGGTGCGTCGACCCTGCAAATCGGTCGCGTTGACAGTTACAAACACGCCAGCCCGCCGTTCTAGCGTGTTGAGCGCAAGCACTTCTGGCCACACTTGATCAAGAGTGCCGTGGAAAATCTTGGCGAAGCAATCCTTCCCATCACTGAAAAATTGGAAGGTAAATTTGTCCGCGCTGGGATCAAGGCACGAGAGAAACTCTCGCGCCATATCCTTGTTATGTGTTTTTCGAGAGCTTGTTAAATCGCCCATTTCATTATTTCCGGAGATTTGCCAGGACCGAGTGGTCGGCCAGTGCATGTGATCGACCCGGAGCGAAGCGCTTTGACCTGGTTGCGTCCGAATGAGCGACGGAGGATGGCTTCGCGATGACCTGGGGCGAGCTCTCAACCCAACGTCGAAGGTCGTCATCGAGAATTAGGGTGCGTCGACCACGTTTCACGGCACGCAGTTTGCCGGTTTTAATTGCGTCGTATACCGACGTACGTCCAGCGCATGCGATCAAACATGCTTGAAGGATGCTATGAGCAAGAGGGGCGCGATTCATCGAAGCCTCATTTTCCAAGTGGATACGCTTGCGTCCGTGCGAACGCAGCTGATCTACCGTGATGAGGCTTGCGAAAAAATGGCCGCTTTTTCTCTATTTATGGTCCAGTGCCGTTTGGCACCATTGATTGAAATGCCAAGATAAAAAGTCCGGCTTTCGAATGAGCTGATTTTAGTCTGGAGAGCGTACTGCCGGACAACACATTTGGCACAACGCCTGGAGGAAAGTGCGGGCGAAGAATGCCGAGGGCCTCAATCAAGGTTCCCTTATTGTTGTTCTTATCTACCGTCAATTTTCCGCCGGCCTCCATGGCACACGACAGAATGCTAAAAACAAGATCCTGAAAAACCGGGTTGCCGATATCTCCTCTTGGCCTACCCGATGTTTCTCGTAGTGCTCTAAGGCCGTGCATCGGCGGCCAGGACTTGCCAACAGCGGTGCTGAATAGGAGGGCCAGCAACCAAACGGTATGATCTAACTCATTTATTTGAAATGGTTCTGTAGCTCCACGAAACCGCTCTTGCGATAGCTCTGGATCCTGACGGGCTATTTTGTCGAGATCCACCCGATCCTGTTTGTTCATACTGCAAACTGCTTCACTAAGAGTGCGCGCCGCCTCAGCCGCTTTAATCAGGGCGGGTCCGGGAGCTAACGAGGCTACAAGCTCATCGCTGTTCCAGATTTTCTCCAGTCTATCGCAGACGGAAATGCAGAACTGATCGCGCAGCTCATCGACGGATATCCGGGCTAGGTCAGCAACCCGCAGCACGTCATTTCTGAGCGTCGGCTGTGCCATGTGTTTCGGCATATGCTTTCTTTCGCTGTCATCTTCTAAATTGGACTTAGGGCGGCGGCCTCAATCGACAACGCCGGAAAGACCAATGGTGCAATACAGTCGCGTATCGTGGTTACCGCAGAGGCACCGTCACGGCGCCTTCCTTGGACGGCTTACAATATGCGGCCCAAGCATCCATGAGCTTGCGACGTTTCTCCAGTGCGTCGCCGCGTCGGTAGGCTTGTTCAGCTTTATCGCCGATGACATGGGCCAGCGCCGTCTCCACGACCTCGCGTGGGAAGTTCGAGACGTTCCCCGCCCAGTCACGAAAGCTGGAACGGAAGCCGTGCACCGTGGCGTCTTGAATGTTCATCCGTCGCAGAACCATTTCCATGGCCATGCAGGATAATGGCCTGCCGTGCGCCCGCCCTGGAAGCACAAAGTCCCCTGCTTTTAGTTCTCCCAGTTGCCGCAAGATTGCGACGGCCGGCGGTGACAACGGCACGCGATGCTCGCGACCCGCTTTCATTCGGCTCGCCGGAACTGTCCAGAGTTCCTTGTCCAGGTCGATTTCGGACCATTGCATTCCTAATATTTCGCCAGAGCGAGCGGCGGTGAGAATGCACAATTCCAGAGCCCGCGCCGCAGTGGCTTCTCGCCTCCGAAGCTGTGCGATGAAGCCTGCGACTTTTTCGTAGGGCATCGCGGCATGATGACCACGGGACAATTTTGAGGGCTGCGGCAAAAGGTGGTCTAGATGACCACGCCACCGCGCGGGGTTATCGCTTTGCCGGAAGCCCCGGGCTTTGGCCGCGTCGAGCACCTTTTCGATCCGGCCCCGTACCCGCGAAGCCGTCTCGGGCTTGATCGTCCAGATAGGTTTCAGGACAGCAAGCACGTCGTCAGTACGGACGGCATCGACAGGGATTTCGCGCAATGGAGCCGCGTAGGTCTCTAATGTCGACTTCCACTGCGCCTTATGTTTCTCGTTGCGGAAACCAGCCGACAAAGCTTCCCGCACAACATCGGCCATCTCGCCAAACGTGGGAATGCCCCCGTCGCGCTTCCGTTCGTCGATCGGGTCTACTCCTTGTGCTATTTTGCGACGGGCAGCGATCGCCTTCTCTCGCGCATTGGAGAGTGTCACAATTCCTGCGCTTCCAAGGCCCATTTCCTTGGCTTTGCCTCGCCATGTGAAACGCAAGACCCATTTGCGCGAACCGCTTCGCGAGACGATCAAGTAGAGGTTATCGCCGTCGCCATATTTTCCTGGCTTAGCAGTTTCGACTTTTCGAGCAGTAAGGTGGCCGGCCATGAGGGGGTCCTTTTGTGGACCCCAGGCCTGGATTAGCCCCGGTTATAAAAGGTCCACCCCTCTGCCGCGTCGGGCCACCCCGGTCCACAATTCAGTCCCCAAATAAAACGCGATTAGCGGCGAATAGCGACGTACGGCTACGGACAAATTGACCTTGTTGGCCAAGAAAACGTGTATTTATTCAAAGCACTGGCGATCATGAACGAACACTTAGGGACAAACGTTCGGCGGGCTCCCTCTCCGCCAATAAATAAACAAAATTAGTGACTTAGATAGAATTATCGGAAAATTTTCTCTCTTAATTGCCGCCATCAGGACAACGGACTGGGTTGGCGAGCCTTGTTTTCACCAGCGTCGTGCTATTTTGAAGCATGCAAAAGCCGTTCGCAGAGTCGCATCCGCACCTTGCAGAATTCATTGCGTTTCTCGGCGACTTCAATCGCGAGACAGAGCGAGGCGCTGCACTTGCTGCCGCAGCCATGATCGACAGTCTTCTCGAAAGAATCCTCTCTGCCTTTCTCATTAAAAATGCTGGATTGAAATCGCTTCTTGAAGGCGTGAACGCTCCGCTGGGCACATTTGCTGCGAAGATTGGACTGGCCGCTGCGGTAGGAGCGATTTCCGAACGAGAGAGAGCCGAGTGCAACCTCATCAGGAAAATCCGAAATGAATTTGCGCATCAGGTACGCGTCTCGTTTGAGCACCCGGACATCGTGAAATTGTGCACCAAGCTGACTTACAGCGCAAAGCCGTATGGTGACGTAGTGGTAGGGACTCGCGGGCAATTCACGACAGCGGCGGATGGCTTGATCCTGAACCTAACCAACCGGCCGCACTACGCAGAGCAGCGCCGCCTGAGCGCGCAGGAGTGGCCGTACTAACTAAGCACTGCGTGGTTTTTCAGGGAGCAGCAATCGCGAAACGCCGCCTCGCTGTTGCGATTTAGCGAAACGATTGTCCTTCAATTGGCTATACTGCTGCTTTTGCGAAATACGCTAACCACCGCGACCGAAACCGCGGACGGGACGTCCCGTGCATTCATGCCAGACATCGTAGCGACGGCGCGGGCGGCTTCAGTCGGACAGCCATTTGCGCACGTATGCGTCGATAAGCTCGCGTACGGATTCGGACTTGATCACCAGGCCGAGGTCGATCATCTCCGCGCCGATGGACTGAGCCTGGGTCTGCGCCGGCACTGGCCCGGGCACAAGTTGGTTGGCCTCTTCGCGGAAGAACACCGCCGCCACCACCCCGGCGAACCAGATGGTGCGCGCCGAGTCGCCGCGCGGGCGCAGCGGATCATCGCGCACCACGAAGACCGGGCTGCCGCTCGATCCGGGATACACTGCGGCGTCGATCAGGAATTGCTTGTGCCCCTCGAAGTCGAGTTCCAGCGGCGTGGCCGTGGTGCCGCGGCGCAGGATGGGCATGAGGTTGACCTGATCCCACACTCCGCTGGGATAGCCGACGAACAGCACCTCCTCGAGCGCGTCGAAGCCCCGCACCGTGGCCGCATCGGGAATGCGCTGGCTGTCGATCGCGTGGTAATACAGCTCCACGCCTAAATCCCGTGCCGCACGCTCGAGCGGTCGCAGCGGTACAATGGCCAGATCCACCTCGGGATCGGGGTGGACGAACCACGCCGCGGGGAAGTCGTCGATATTGAGCTGAAAGCGTTGGCCGAATGCTGGCTTGCCCTCGCTCGTCTGGGTGAACACCAGGCCGCCGCGGCGCACGCCCTCGACCAGATGGCGGTTGGTGACGATGAACGGCGTGCTTCCCCCGGCGTGGGTGTGGCTGAGGATGAAGGCCGTGCCCGAGCCGGCGCTGCCGTCCTCGAGTTCGGTATCCACTCGCACGGTGGAGAACAGCAGCTTTTTTGCAATCGAGTCGATTTCCATGGGGCTCACGTGTGCGGGACGGCGCGCTGGTTCAGGCGATCGATCGCGGCTAGCGCGGCGCGCTGCGCTTCCTCGGCCTCGGCCTCGTTGCCCATCATGGTCAGGCGGCCGAAAGAACCGAAGGCTTTGACGTCCACCAAAGTGATGTGCGCGGCCTTCTCTGCTTCATTGGCGGCATAGACGATATAGCCCGCCGGCTCGACCTCCAGGATGAACATGCTCTTGCCGGGCAGGATCATCGAGCCCTTGCGCAATTGGCGGTTGATCAGTGTAGCGTGGTCGGGCGTGATGGCGCGAATGATCTCGTTCCACGCCACCTTGCAGCGCAGCCGCGACTCCATGGTGGTGTTGAGCGCCCGCAGGATCAGTTCGCCCGCGGCGAGCACCTCGCTCTGGTTGCGGAAATGGAGTTCCATCGAGCCGAAGGCGCGCTCGACGACTTGCTCGCCCATGCGCACGTTGGTTTTTTTCAGCGCGATGTCCGAGAGGTTGTGCACCGCCATGCCGGGAGCGACCTCGATCCACATGCAGGCATCGCCGGGCACCGGCAGAAAGCCTTGCGAGGACGTCGCGATATAGGACGCCAGCTGCGGCTGCAGCGCGTCCATAAACACGTAGGTGCGCAGGGTGATCTTCATTCTCAGCCCGCCCTCACCGCGTCAGGCTCATGTAGAGCATGGGCAGTCTTTCCGGCAGGCGCTCGACCTGGTCGATGACGGTGAAGTTCTTCAGACCGAAGATACGCGACACATACTGGTCGGCATGCGGGTCGAGCGACAGCGCATACACCGTGATGCCCTGGCGGCCGAGCTCTTCCACGGCGGCCTTGGCATCGTGGCGCAGGTATTGCGGATCGGTCACATCGTTGTCGGCAGGCTCGCCGTCGGTGACGACGAAGATCACGCGCTTACTCTTGGGCTGCTGCGCCAGGTAATGCGCGGCATGGCGTAGCGCTGCACCCATGCGGGTGGAGAGCCGCCCTTTCATCCCCGCCAGCCGCGCCTTGACCAGATCGTCATACGGCTGTTCGAAATCCTTGAAGCGTTGGTAGTGCACGTCGTGTCGGCCGTCAGAACAAAAGCCGTGAATGGCGAACGGGTCGCCGATACGGTCCAGCGCACCGCCCAGCAAGATCGTGGCGGCGCGAGTGAGGTCCATCACCGAGTAGTCGTGGCCGCGCACCTTGTCGTTGGACGACTCGGACATGTCCAGCAGCACCAACACCGCCAGATCGCGCAGCGCACGCTTGTAGCGCATCATGATGCGCGGATCGTGCTGTTGGCCGATGCGGATGTCGATCATCGCGCGCACCGCGGCGTTGATGTCGATCTCGTCACCGTCCTCCATGTGACGGATGCGCTGCATGCCCTGCGGCACCATCGACTCGATCAGGAACTTGAGCCGCGAGATGACCGGCTTGTGCTCGAGGATGATGCGCTCGATTACCTCCAGCTCGCCCAGCTGCGGATGGTACTCAAGCAACGTCACCCAATTGGGCCGCTCGAGTTGGATCTGATAGTCCCATTCCGGATAGTGGAAGGGCTCGGAGATCGGCGGGCGGCCTTCGAGCGAGTTGATGCTCACGTTCTCCTGGTCGAGATAGAACTCGGTGGGGAGCTCCCAAACCTCCTGCGCATCGTCGCCGGAAAACTCGACGTCCACCTCGTTGACCATTTCCATCACGTTGACTTTTCTGCGCACCTGCTGGCGGGTCTCCCAGGTGGCGGCCATCACCTGCGCCTCGTCGTATTCCTCCAGATACCAGACGGCACGGTTGTCGTCGCGATAGACGGCACTGAGCCCATCGGTGAGCTTGTTGTAGGTAGGCAGGTCGAGCTCGAACAAGCGGTGCGATAAGTCCACTCCCAGATTCCAGCTCATCTGATTGCTGGCCAGATCGGACTGGGCGCGAAACGCCGCCACGCCCCGCCGCACAAAGGGGTGCGGGTCGGTCGAGTCGAGGTCGAGCAGCGCGCGGGCGAGGCGGTCAAGCAACTCACCGACGGTCTGCGGCTGGGCCGAATAGTCGAACACCGGATGCAGCGCCAGCCAGGCTTGGCGCATCCCGGGGAATTTGCGGATCGCCAGCTCCTCCACCCGCGCATCCTCGAAAAGCTCGATCAGCGCCATCTGTACCGGCAGCAGCGTCTGCATCGACAGCTGCTTGTCGGTGAACACCAGATGCGCGGCGCAGTGGTTGGCGGCGGCGCGGTAAACTTCGAGCGCGCTGACGACCCGATCGGGTGCAGTCGCATCGCCCTCGGGTTTGTAGTCGTCATAAGCATCCGCGATGTAGATGATATAATGCTCGATATACGGCCTGAGTCCTTCGCGGCTTTCGTAGTCGCCGGCGGTGGGGCGCAGAAAAAAATCGCGACCCCAGATCGCGCGCATGTAGATGTTGAGCCGCCGCTGGATGTCGACGAACAGCGTGCCCTTGCGCTCCTGCTGCAGCACAGCCTGCGCATCGGCGCTCTGCAGCCCGAAATAGGCCGCCTGCCCCTCGAAATCGGCCTTGTACGCCTGTGCGCCCCATTGCACCCAGCGGCGCAGCCCGCCCAGAGTAAGCTGATTGAGCAGGCGGTCGAGGTTTTCCAGCATCGGGCGCAGGCCGCGCGGAGCCTGCGCCGCCACGATCTCCAGTACTTTCAGATAGTGGCGAAACAGCTCGGCATCGCCCACGCGGTGGGCCACCAGCGGCGCGGTGCCGACGATCAGCGCCAACACCTGCCCGGAGGTTTTGGACGCCATGCCCAGAAGGAAGTTGACCAGATCGGGCAGCACCTCCTCGCCGATGGCACGCCCGACCTCCGGCATGGACTGGATGAAACTCACCACGAGGTCCTCGCCGCGACCGAGATGGTGCAGCGCTAACGCGCCCTTGAGATAGCTGTCCAGCCCGCGCGGACTGAGAGCCCGCGCCGCCTCGTTCCAGGAGGCGCGCAACAGCTCCTGCGCACCGCCGGGCAGTTCGTCGAGAAGCTCCTGGAATTCGTCGAGGTGGATGGCCATGATTTACAAATTCGGACTGCCTAGCGATGATGGCCTCGGCCGACCTCAATTTTCCTTTCCAGCGCGCAGACCGCTCGGAGACGCTCAGAAATAAGTCGTCACCGCGGAATCGAGCGCGTCACGCATATCGGGATCGTCGGTGATCGGGCGCACCAGCGCTACGCGGCAGGCGGCCAGCGGCGCGACGCCGCGGGAAATCAGCGAGCCGGCGTAGATCAGCATGCGGGTGGAGATGCCCTCATCCAGCCCATGGCCTTTGAGGTTGCGCGCATGCTCGGCGATGTGCACCAGCTTTTTCGCCGCGTCCAACGCGACGCCGCTCTCGTGCACGACGATCTCGGCCTCGAGCTCGTGCACGGGGTAGTTGAAGTCCAGCGCGCCGAACCGCTGCTTGGTCGACTGCTTCAGATCCTTCATCAGCGACTGGTAGCCGGGGTTGTACGAGATGACGACCTGGAAATCCGGA
Source organism: Nitrobacter sp. JJSN (assembly GCF_051912485.1). GTDB lineage: Bacteria > Pseudomonadota > Alphaproteobacteria > Rhizobiales > Xanthobacteraceae > Nitrobacter. The sequence continues at coordinate 3,184,358 of NZ_CP196822.1, forward strand.
TGCGCCTCGACGATCTCGCCCTTTTTCTCCAGTGGCAGAATGCGCCGTGCGTCGGTCAGGGAGTGGATCACGACTGTGGTGTCCTGCCGCGCCTCGACCACTTCGTCGAGATAGCAGATCCCGCCGAAACGCGCGGCCATGGTCAGCGGCCCGTCCTGCCAGCGAGTGCCGTTGGCGTCGAGCAGAAAGCGGCCGACCAGGTCGCTGGCGGTCATGTCTTCATTGCAGGCAACGGTGACCAGCGGCTTGCCGAGTTTCCATGCCATGTATTCGACGAAGCGCGTCTTGCCGCAACCCGTCGGACCCTTCAGCATCATCGGCATGCGAACCGAATAGGCGGCTTCATAGAGCTCGACCTCATCGGCCACCGATCGATAGTAGGGCTCCTTGGTCACGCGAAAGGCATCGAGTACGGCCGGAGCAAAGCCGGCCGTATCAGCTACCGGGCGCAGGGCCACGCTGCCGGGCGCGGCAGAGGGCGCGGGCGCGGGCGCGGGCACGTGGAAGGCAGGGTCACGTCGCGGCAGGTAGCCGCGCTTGGAGAGATCGTCACGCATGATCAACTTCCTGGAAAAACTCAATCCGGCCAAATGCGGTCGGGGAACAACTCCTGCAGGCTCGCCGGCGGCTCGGCCGCCGCTGAATTTGCAGGCGCGGGATTAGCGGCGGCAGCCTCTTTGGAGGTGGCCGAGGACGGCGTCTTGTGTGCCTCTGCCTTGTCGGCGGGGGCGGACTCTGCAGTGGTCTTGGCCTGACGCACGCTGCTTGCGAGCTTGTCTTTGATGCTGGTCATGCAAGAATCTCCTCAATGAGGCCTTCGATTTCCGCGACGGCACTTTGCCCGCGCGCCCCCAATTCATATGCCGACACGCCCTCAAGCGCGGCGGTCTTGTAGATGCCGCGGCGGCGCACCGGGGTGCGCAGCACTGGCAGGCCGAACTCGGCCAGCGCCTCCTGCATCGCCGCCGACAGCGCGCTGCGAGCCTCGATCTGGTTCAGCAGCAGGTAGGCGCGCAGGCGAGGATTGGGTCGCCTGGCCTCATCGATGTCCTGCGGCAGCCTCAGGCTGGCCCACAGATCCACCGGCGAGGGCAGCACCGGGATGACGGCAACGTCGCAGCTTTGCAGCGCCAGCGCCGCTGCACGGCTGTCGACCGCAGGCGGGCAGTCCAGCACGACGAAAGGGTAGGCGCGAAAGTCCCGCCGCAGATCGATCGCACCCGTGCCCACGCGCAATTGCTTGACCGTGGCGGGAAAGGATTGTGTGCCTGCCGCAGCCCATTGCGTGGCCGAGCCCTGGGGATCCAGATCGACCACCACCGCCGCTGCGCGCCGCGTCAGACCCGCGCCAAGATGCATGGCCACGGTGGTCTTGCCGGCGCCGCCTTTCTGGTTGATCACCGCTATGACCAATGGGCCGCCCATCGATCACTCCCCGCGCTCGGCCAGAACAGCGATACGGCGGGCGAACAGTTCGTCCTCGGCGCCTAAGGTGGCGCCGTCAGCCGCCCCCAGGGTGACGTTGACGTAGGTGGTGCCGAAGTTGATGTTCTGCGGATGGCGTTGAATCTCCTCGGACAGCGCCGATAGCGCGTCGAGGAAGGCACGCGTCTGCGCATATTGCGCAAATGCGAAGCGGCGAAACAACGTCGGCGGCTTGTCGCGGCGCTCCCAACCTTGGAAATCATCAGTCATGGGCGTCCTACCCCGGTTCGATCTGGGTTACGTGGTCGAGATACGCTAGCGCCTCCTGTAACAAAGCTTCGAACAGCGACGCGGTGCCGTTGCCGCGAAGCCGGTGCGTGTACGTCAGCGCGCCGGCATATAGCTGCAGGGCCTGGACCCCGGGCCGTTGTGCGGCCCCGCCGCGCCGCGGGCCACGGCCCGCCGCAAGGTGTCATACCCAGCAGGATCGGCCGCGCCATCAAACGCTCGGCATAATCCGGTTGCTCCGCCTCGGCGTGCGGCTTGCGCGCCAGCTCGGCATCTCCCCACCAGCGTGCGAGCACGCTTGGGCGAGATACTGCTGCACGCCGCCAACTCGTGGTTGAGCGCGCGTGCGAGCCAGCCCGGGGTTCGCCGATCGTCCGCCATGGCACGCTCCGCGCAGGATCAGCTGCGGGTGGACGTGGTCTCGGAGTCGCGGCCGCCACCGTTGGATTCAGGCTTCTTCGGCAGGATGCCCTCGACCTCGCTGTGCACGCGGGCGATGATGTGCGCGGCCACCAAGCCGTCGCCAACACGCTCGCAGGCGTCAGCGCCGGCACGAACCGCCGCGTTGACCGCACCGGTCTCGCCGCGCACCAGCACGGTGACGTAGCCGCCGCCGACGAATTGACGCGAGATCAAGCGCACTTCTGCGGCCTTGGTCATCGCGTCCGCCGCTTCGATCGCGGGAACCAATCCGCGGGTTTCAATCATGCCAAGGGCAATGCCGTTGACTTCTGCCATGTCGTTGTCCTTCCAGTTACTTGCAGTAGAAAAAAGCCGCGCTTAGTTGCTCGGCGCCTTCGGCAGGATGCCCTCGACCTCGCTGTGCACGCGGGCGATGATGTGCGCGGCCACCAAGCCGTCGCCAACACGCTCGCAGGCGTCAGCGCCGGCACGAACCGCCGCGTTGACCGCACCGGTCTCGCCGCGCACCAGCACGGTGACGTAGCCGCCGCCGACGAATTGACGCGAGATCAAGCGCACTTCTGCGGCCTTGGTCATCGCGTCCGCCGCTTCGATCGCGGGAACCAATCCGCGAGTTTCAATCATGCCCAGGGCAATACCCATAATTTCAGCCATCTGTTCGCTCCTTGTTGTCGAAAAAAAAGATTCTCAAGCTAGTCATTGCACCTCGACGCCGCGCGCGCCGTTTTTCTCTTTGCTCACCGCGTCGGTCACTCCTCCTCCCAGCCATCAATGATGCCGCAGATGGTCAGGTCGGTGGCCACTGTTCGATCGGGCATGGCCATACGTGCGGCGGTGCCCGCGGCGGTGAACACCCATTTGCCCGGAGGCGCTCCGACCGGGTCGGTGGCCACCGAGATTTCTCCCTTTTGGCTCTTCAGGATACGCAGCGACGCCGAGCTCATTCCCGGTACACGCCGGGTGCAGACCAAATCATTGACCACGCGCCAGACTTCCATCACGCGCTCTCCGGATTCCAGTGGTCGATGATGCCGACGATCGTCAGATCGGACGGATAGTCCCTGGCCCCGGCGGCATCGCGCGCCGCGGACGACCCAACACAAATCACCCAGTCTCCCGGGATGCAGCCGACGGCATCGACCGCGACGCTGCGCGGTCCATTCAACGTTTCCTGCACGACCAGCAGTGGGCGGTGACCCATGGCATTGATGCGATTGGTCGACACGAGGGTTGTTTTCACACGCATGATTTTCATGACGCATATGTCCTCAATGATCGTCGACGGCAGCGTCGGTGACAAAGTCACAGCACTCGCCGCCGGTGCGATCGCTCACCGCAATCGCGCAATTGAGCAGGCCCTGCGCGACCAGATCGGGGTAACGCGCCTCGATCGCGTCGCGCACCCGCCGGCCGCGCGCAATCGCCCGCTCACGGGATTCGGGGATCCGCGCGTCGTATTCGAAGTGCACCAGCACGGGCACCGGCAGACCGTGGGCGACATTGAGCTTGCCGAAGATCTTGATCCCGACGTCCATGTCGGGCGCGCCTTCCTCAATGGTGTCGAGGTGGGCGAAATAAAACAGATTGCGCAGTTGCAGCACCCGCACCGCTTCACCGGCGACGATGCACTCCTCGTCATGGCCGATGGTCGCGTAGCGCCCGGTGTGATGCTTGATGACGTATTCGATCTGCGACAGATTGGCCTCGGCCAGCGCCAGCACCAGGCGGCGCATGCCCTCGTGCATGCGGCCGTTGCCCTGGCCCCAGCCGCCCATGCCCTCGGCATCGGCGACGATCTCGGCGATGCGCGCCCGCGCCGCTTCGGACGAAAGCCCGAGGGTGTCGCGGTAGATCTGCGCGGTCTCGAAGTAGCGATGCGCGTTGATCTCTCCTAAACTGTCGGGCAGGTGGATGCGCAGGGCATCCAAATCCGTGTCAACGCCGATGAGCAGCACGTCGGGCGCAGCGCCCGCGCCGAAAGTCCGATCGATTGCCTCGCGCAACTCGTGCTGCAAGCGCTGCAGCGCTGCCTCGGTGGCTTGACGATCGTTGCTGCCGTGCGCGGCGCAACCCTGGGCGTCGGGCGAGGAGCTGCTGAAGTGATAGACGGCGATCTTGAGGTAGTTCAAGCGCTCACCATCGACCATCGCGCCCGACAATCGCTCGACTTCGCGCTGTGCCCAGTCGGCGACATCGACCTCGACATCGAACAGTGCACCGGCATACGCCTTCACCCGCACGTTCGGCCCGGGCAAAATGCGCAGCACATAGGGACTGACGCCCTGCAGCCGGCCGTCGGAGCAGGGGCTGATGTCCACGGTGTGATAGCCGCATGAACGCAGGAAATTTTCATCGAGCGGCATGCGCTGGCGCCAGCCGGCCTGCTCTGCCTCCGCATTGTCGACGCACGACTTCAGGCCGCTGAATATGCAACGCGAATGCAGGGCGGACAAATCCAGCCCGCACACCCAGGCGTCCTCGAGCACCTGCGGCGGCAGATCGAAACCGAGCTGCTCGCGGGCGAGCTGTTGCGCGCGCTCGGCGAAGTTTTCGTCGTGCTGATGCGTGGAGATGCGCTTGAGGACATCGACGATACGTGTAAAGCGCGAGCGCACCGTCTGCTCATAGTCGAACAACAGTCGATTGAGATCGCGATCGACCAGCGCGTGCTCGCACAGCTGACCGCTGCCGATCATGCATGCCGGATTATCGGGCATGGCCACCGCCTTGGACGCCCTCGCCGCCGGGGCTACCGGATTCGGCGCTCCTTGCAGGGCTTGAAGACGTTTGCGCGTGTCCATGTCCGCGATCCTCAGCCGCGCGCCCCGCCGGAGACGGTCACCGTGGCGCCACCCCGGGTATTACCGGCCGAGCCGGTGATCACCGAGTCGGGCACTACCGGCCGCTCGACGTTGCGAAACGACATGGCGCTAACCCCGGTGCCACGCGGCTGGCCGCGCATTGACGGGTTGCGCGCCAGGCTGGACGAACCCTCGGTGCCGGTAACGCGGGTGTCACCGTCCCAGGCGTCTCCCGAGACGCGCCGGCCCTGCTGGCTGCCTTCACCGCTCAAGCGCTGCGCCGCAGGGAGCGGCGGCGGCTCGTCCCCGCGAGGACGACGCACCTGGTCACCGTGGCGGAATTCGGGCGTACCGGTGATCAGGCCGTCGGCCTTGTTGATCGGGCCGGTGATGCGCGAGCTACCCATGCCACTGCCAGTGATGATCTCAGTTTGGCGCTGCTCGCGCGCCTGCCGCGCCGGAATGTTGACACTGAAATCCCGGGGAGCGGGCGGACGTTGATCCACATCGCGCGCGCGGAAGCGATCGCTCATCGCACATTGCCCGGACGCAATATTGTCCAGTCCAAGATAGGGCGTTCCCGAAATCGACTTACAAGCACCGCGCTCGTCGCCGGTAACTTGCGACCCGCCTGCGCCCGGCCGATCGCCGGTGACCACGGTGGCCGGGATCACTGCGCTATCGCGCACCCGCGCAGCCTGCTGGTCGCGCTGCGGCGCCTGACAGAACGCGGCGTACTGGCCCTGACCGATATACGGAGTGCCGCTGATCGGCGAACAGGCCCCGGCCTCGTTGCCGGTGACTTGTTCCGCGCGTCCAGCGGCGATACCCGTGACCGTCTGGCCGCGCAGCGTGGTGTCGACCACGACCTTGCTCACCGGATAGACGGTAGGCGCAGCCTGACAGACAGCGCCCAACTGGCGGGTGCCAATATAGTCCGTGCCGGTGACGGGTTCGCACCCATATGACTCATCACCGGAGGATTTTGGGCTTGGAGCGACCTCCGAGCCAGTCACGGTCCGACCGCGCAGCGTCTGCATCTCGGCCACTTTCTGAGGACCTGGCCTCTGGCACAGTCCAGCGAAATCAGCCGTGGTGTAGTACTGGCTGCCCGTGATGCTGCGGCAGGAGCCGACTTCATTGCCGGTCACCTTGGACGACCGATCGACCGCGGTCCCCGAGACGGTCTGCTCGTCGCGGGTGGACATCACGCTGACTTTTCGCGGGCCGTCCGGCGGCGCAGTCCGGCAAAAATCACGGAACTGCTCGACAGTATGATACTCAGTGCCGGTAATCGCGCGGCAACTCCCGGCTTCGTCGCCGGTCTGCCGCTCACTGCGGCCCACCGCCGTACCAGTGACAGGTCTGCCCGCAGCCGTATGAGAGACCGCTACCTTGGGCGGAGCGTCATCGGTTTCGCCCTGACTGTAACGCGTACCGGTGATGGCGCGGTCAGCGCCGAGCTCGACCCCGGTGACGCGGCGCGGACGATCGACCAGCGCGCCGGTTACGGTTTGGCCCTTGTCGGTGCGGGTGAGCGCCACCTTCCCCAGGGGCGCAGTCGGCCGCGTCGAACAGAATTGCTCGAAGCGCTCGGTCGAGAGATATTCGGTGCCGGTCACGGCACGGCAGGCGCCCGGCTCATCGCCGGTGGTTTTGGTGGAGCGACCCAGCGCGGTGCCGGTGATGCGTTGCTCGCGCAGCGTGCTGCTGACCGCCACCTTCGGTGGTGTCGGCTCCGGTCGGGTGCCGCAGAGGGTCTGGAACTGCTCGAAGCCGATATATTCGGTGCCGGTGATCGTCCGGCAGGAGCCAGGCTCATTACCGGTCACCTTGGCGATGCGCTCCACCTGGGTGCCGGTGACGGTCTGCCCTAACAGGGTATGCCCCTCCTCGACCTTGGCCGGAGCCGGGATCACGTTGCGAGCCCGCATCCGACCGGTAGGCTGAGTGCCGGCGCCGGAAGTCTTGTCGACGCGGCCCGCCAGCGCCTGCACCAGCCGGCGCTGCATCGCGACCTGACGGCCGGTTGCGCCTTTGAGCATGGCACTCTGCCAATCCTGGTTCGGCATCGCCGCGGCGATCCGTGTCGCCTGGGCGACGCGCTTGAGGCCCGCCTTGCCATCTTGATTCAGCGCAGCACGACGCATCTTGGCCAGCGCGCGGCCGGTGACGGCCTCTTTCCCGTTCAGCGCTGCGCGCTCCACCGCCGGCGCGCTGATTTGCGCCGCTTCCTTGCGCTCCGCGCCGCGGCTGCAGCCGCATTGTCCACCACAACTGCATTGTCCGCCGCAGCCGCAACCGCAATCGGCGCCACGCACCTCGGCGGGCGCCGCACGGCCCGGGCGCAGATGCGCCGCCGGGCGCGATGCCGCGCCGTGTCCGGCGTTTTTCAACGCCACCTTACCAACCGTGGACAGCGCCTGCCGCCGGGCTCGTGCCGCGGACTTCGACGCCTCCGGGGTGAGCGTAGACACCATGCCCGCTGCCGACACCACCGCCGATGCGGCCGAAACACCACCGTGATGGGCGCTGGTGATATGCGCCGCATTCAGTTGCATACGGCTGGCCGCGGAGCGCTTGTCGGCTTGCGCGGCCTTGGCGAGGCTGGTCTTACCGTGACGCGCCATAGCCTGTCGGCGCTGGAGCGCTAGCTCGCGGCCGGATAGGGTTGCAGTGGCATGACCGGGGGCGACGTTTGTCATACGGACCTCAGCATAAAGAACTCGATGAACGGTACGGCGCTTATGCGCCGCGCCGTGTGCAAATCATGGGCGCCGAATCGAGTTGGCTCCAGCGCCCACTTCATCAGCGATACACCACGAACGCCATGCCCTGGCTCTGGGCGTAGTTGTCGTACGCGACGAAACGCACCATCTGATCCGGGAATTCGCGGTGGCAGGCCTCGATTTCAGCCACTACGGCATCAACGGACTGCTCGCCGAACAGCGGCAGTTTCCACATATACCAGTAGCTCGCCTTGGCGGGCGTGCCCTTTTCGGTGTGCTCGACCGCCGGATTCCAACCCTGAGCAATGGCGTAGGCGATCTGACGGCGCACCTGCTCGGGCGTCATCTGCGGCAGATAGGAGAAAGTCTCGTACTTTTTCATCGAGCGGTAGGCTTGAACGGCCATAATTGTGTCCTTTCGAAACGATTGTGCTGGGCGGCGGCGCGCCCCATAGGGCGCTGCCGACCGCAGCCGGCGGAGCGATTACTTGTTGGCGATGGCAAGCTTGTCCATGGTTTCAAACTCGAACTTGATCTCTTTCCACGTTTCCATGGCGATCTTCAGTTCGGGCGAGTGGGCGGCGGCAGCGGTGAGGATCTCCTTGCCTTCCTTCTCCAGATGACGGCCTTCGCCGCGCGCCTGGACGCAGGCTTCGAGCGCCACGCGGTTGGCGTGTGCACCGGCGGCGTTGCCCCAGGGATGGCCCAGTGTGCCGCCGCCGAACTGCAGTACCGAGTCGTCACCGAAGATGGTGACCAGCGCGGGCATGTGCCAAACGTGGATACCGCCAGACGCCACGGCGAACGCGCCGGGCATTGAACCCCAGTCCTGGTCGAAGAAGATGCCGCGCGAGCGGTCTTCGGGCACGAAGGATTCACGCAGCAGGTCGATCCAGCCCAGGGTAGAAGCGCGATCGCCCTCGAGCTTGCCCACCACGGTGCCGGTGTGCAGATGGTCGCCGCCCGACAGACGCAGGATCTTGGTCAGCACGCGAAAGTGGATGCCATGGTGCGGGTTGCGGTCGATCACGGCGTGCATGGCGCGGTGGATGTGCAGCAATATACCGTTGTCGCGGCACCAGTTCGCCAGACCCGCGTTGGCGCAAAGGCCCCCCGCGAGGTAATCGTGCATGATGATGGGGGCGCCGATTTCCTTGGCATGCTCGGCGCGCTTGTACATCTCCTCGGGAGTCGGCGCGGTCACGTTGAGATAGTGGCCCTTCCGCTCGCCGGTTTCCTGTTCGGCTTTCTGGACCGCTTCCATCACGAAATCAAAACGGTCTCGCCAACGCATGAACGGCTGGCTGTTGATGTTCTCATCGTCCTTGGTGAAGTCCAGACCGCCACGCAGGGCTTCGTAGCAGGCGCGGCCGTAGTTCTTTGCGGACAGACCGAGCTTGGGCTTGATGGTGCAGCCCAGCAGCGGACGGCCATATTTGTTGAGCCTGTCGCGTTCGACCTGGATGCCGTGCGGCGGGCCGCCGCAGGTCTTCACGTAAGCGATGGGGAAGCGCAGATCTTCCAGACGCAGCGCCCGGACGGCCTTGAAGCCGAACACGTTGCCCACCAGCGAGGTGAACACGTTGACGACCGAACCTTCTTCAAAAAGGTCGATCGGATAGGCAATGAACGCGTAATAGCACGTATCGTCGCCCGGCACGTCCTCGAGACGGTAGGCGCGTCCCTTGTAGTAGTCGAGGTCGGTCAGCAGATCGGTCCACACTGTGGTCCACGTACCGCAGGATGACTCGGCGGCCACCGCCGCTGCCGCCTCTTCGCGATCCACCCCGGGCTGCGGCGTGATCTTGAAACAGGCCAAAATATCGGTGTCGAGAGGCACGTAATCCGGCTGCCAGTAGCTTTGCCGATATTCCGTGACGCCGGCCTGGTAGGTTTTGACTGCCATCTTCGAGGACTCCTTCATGCGCGCTTTTGCGGTAGCGAACGACGGGCGAGGACCTACCGCGATGCGGCGGCCATCCCCCCACCCGGCCCGGGGATTACGTTCGTGCATCTCAGCAGGACCCGTCATTCAGCACGGCCCCGCGATTCACGAGCGGCCAACATAAAAGAGGATCGACATAAACACTAATTGTTATTTTTGATCGGATGCATTAGAGTCCCTTATGTATTCGCCATGCATCTGACCCTTAGACAGCTCCAGATCTTCGACGCTGTGGTGCATCAGCAGAGCTTTACGCGCGCCGCGGACGCTCTGCACCTGACCCAGCCAGCGGTCTCGATGCAGATGCGACAGCTGGAAGAGCAGATCGGCGTGCCGCTGTTCGACCACGTCGGAAAACAGATCCAGCCGACCGACGCCGGTCGCGAGTTGCATCGCCACGCCACACTCATCGGCGCCAAGATGCGTGACCTCGAATCCGCCATGGAAGAGTTCCGCGGCGTCCATCGCGGGGAACTCGAACTCACCGTGGCCAGCACGGCCAACTACTTCATGCCCAAGCTGATTGCAGCCTTCTGCGCCTGCCACGCCAAGGTGCAGGTGCGGCTGCAGGTGTCCAACCAGACGCATATCCTCGAGACGCTCTCGGCGTCGAACCAGGACCTGGCCATCATGGGGCAACCTCCAGAGGACGCGGAGCTCGTCGCGCGCGCATTCCTCGACAACCCGCTGGTGGTCATCGCCTCACCCGAGCATCCCCTGGCCCAGAGCCGGCAGATTCCGCTGGTGCAACTGGGTCGCCAGCCGTTCATTACCCGCGAGCCCGGCTCGGGCACGCGCAATGCCGCGGAGCGGCATTTTTCGCGTCACGGCGTGGAATTCTATTCGGTGATGGAGATGAGCAGCAACGAGGCCATCAAGCAGGCGGTCGAGGCCGGGCTGGGGTTGGGCGTCCTGTCGCTCCACACTCTGGAGCTGGAGCTGGCGATACGCCGCCTTGTCACCCTCGACGTGGAGAGCTTTCCGATCATGCGGCAGTGGTTCGTCGTACACCGCAAGGGCAAGCGGCTGTCGGCGGTGGCGCAGTCCTTCCTGGCGTTCCTCATCCAGCAGGCGCGCCCGCTGGCCTCGCCCAAGCATCCGCTGCTCACTCCGCTCACGCCATGAACTTGACCGGGCGGCCGACCTGGATGTCGCTGACGAAAATCACCCCCGAGTGGGCCTCGAAAAACGGCTGAAAACCCTCGAGGAGCGGATCGAACAGGCTTTGCGGCACGGCGACGATGATCATGATGAGGGCGTCATCCTCATTGAACATCAAGTGCCCTTCGTACATGCCGTGGCTGCCTTTGCCAGACAGATTGCCAACGATGGTGTAGCCCTTGACGCCGGCGCGATCGAGCAAGTCGGTGGCGAATTCCTTGTGTGCGCCTTCGAGAATGATTTCCAGCTTTTTCAGCGGATGCAATTTGATCGCGTTCATGCGCGTACCTCCTCGGCAGCAGCGACCAGAGGCGGACGCTCCTCCCACTGGCCATTGTTGAATACGAAAGGCTTGTAGCCCTGAGTTGGGTCGATGACGATGGCGCGGATCCAGCCACCGAGCACCAGATTCTTGACCTTGACCACGCTTTGCAGCGCGCGCCCGGCAAAATCCAGCGGTGCCTCGATGAGGGCGATCATGCGCATGGGCTCGTGATAGGGCTGGCCCTCGCGCATCACCGTCTGCATCGGCAGGCCGGTACGCAGATCGCTCAGGTTACCGGTCATCACGCCGAAGCGCCCGGCCACATTGTGATAGGCCTTGCTGCCGCTGCCCATGCGGGCATTGTCCACGGTGGAGAAGAAGTGTTCGAGGTTGATCCACTCGCCCACCACCACTGGCGCCGCCAACAGGTTTTCGAGCAAGCGCCCCTTGGGATCACAGCGCCAGTCGTACGACAGCAGGAAGGGACGCCCCTGCATGTCGGCACGCTCGCTGAGCGAGCGCCGGCCGACGATGCCATACACGTTCTTCGACAACCCCCACTCCGGCCGTACCTGCGCCCAGTCCACCGCCTGGCGGTGTGCCAGGCGCCAGGCCTCCGCCGGCTCCATCGCCTGCGCCTGCGGCAGAAGCTTGGGCATGCGCTCGGCCGCAGCTAGCTTGGACGCGGCGAGCAGGCCGTTGCGCAGACGATCCAGATAGACCAGGTGACGCGGCGGCAGCAGGTCGAGATCGGACAGCTCGATCGCATCGGTGGTGGTGACGTGCAGCGCCGGCAGAAACCAGGTGTCATCGGGAATGTTAATGCCCATGCCGCGCAGCCGCTCTCGTACCGCGGTCTTGTTGGCCATCTGCGCCAGCACCCGGGCATTGACCAGGCCGCTGCTGCCGCCGCAGGCGCCGCAGTCCAGCGCCGACTCGTAGGGGTTGTTCTCGGTTCGCCCGCTGTGGCCCACGATGAGCACGAAGCGCGAGAAGGTCTTGGTCAGCCCGATCATGGTCAGGGCCGTGTGCACGTAGTTGACCTGCTCGTCGAGCGAGTAGCCGATGCGCCCCAGCCGCACAAGCTGATGATTGGCGTAGTCGGCATCGACGCGGTAGTCGTCGCGCAGCTTGTCGATGAACTCGGCCTCCTGCTTGTCCGGCACGCCGAAGTCCGTGCGCAGCCGCGTCGGCCCCTCGCGGTGGCGCAGCGCGGTTTCGCGCAGTTCGCGGATCATGTCGTCATCCACCCGCTCGCGCTCGATATGCAGCTCGGCATGCAGCGCCTTGGCGATCATCGCCCGCTGCAGCGTGCGGATGATGGAGTCGGCATGCTCGCGGGTAAGCTTGTCCACCAACAGGCGGGTGACGGGCTTTTCGGCATCGATGCGGCTGCGCCAGCGGCTGTAGCCCAGCGGCGCCAGGGTCTTGCCGAACAGGTCCAGCCCGAACAGCATGCCCACCGCCTCCACCGTGACATAGGGCGAGAGCACCGAGCTCTTGAGGTCGTGCAGCACATGGCCGAGGGTGCTGAAGAAATCTTCGTCATTGGGGTCTAGTGCGGCGGGCAGCTCCAGCACCAGGTTCTTGGGCGTGACCACCGCCGGACAGAAGTGACTCTCGCTGCCCTTACCGTAGCCGAGGAAACCCACAGGCACGCCGAAGAAGCCGGCGATGCCGAAGGTCTGGTAATCGCCCACCCGCTCCAGGTGGCGACGGATGGGCTCGGCGCGCACGTCGATGCAGAACCAGGCCTGCGCGAACGGCCGCTTGCCGGACGGCAGATCCTGCGGCACCTGCACCTGCGCGAGCAGCTGGTCGATAGACTGCGCCTCCATCGCCAGGGTCCACACCATGCCCTCCTGCGGCGCGAATTCCTGCAAGCCCTTCAACAGACCCGCGACGTCCTCCGGCGTCAGCACATCGAGCGCCGCGGTGGCATCCGCCGCGGTGGCCAGTTCGCGCAAGGCGGCAGCTTGTTCCTGTCCGAGTCGGACTTGCCACAACGGCCAATAGCGCTGCAGCAGAGCCTCGCAGCGTTTGCCGCCACCGCGCGACAGCGTGTCGTCGATGCGCTGCGCCCAATCGGGCAACACCTCGCCGCTATGCAGCGCGTTGCGCAGAAGGCATTCCGCGCCGCGTTCGTGCAACACGGCGTCGAGTTGCTCGCGCCGAATCGGTGTACGGCGATGGCGCGCACTTTCCTGCAGCAGCGCCAGCCCCACCACCAAGCGAATGGCCAGAACATCGACGACGTCGGCGGGGTAGCGCTGCGCCCAGTAGTAATGTTTGGCGGACGAACGCCAGCGCACAAAGCCGGTCCAGCCGTGCAGCCGGGTGAGCTCGCGGGTGAAATAGGCCGACCAGTCGTCCGCGTCGATGCCCATCTCCTCCATGACGTGCACCACCGCGCTCTCGGCATCCTCCACCCGATCGAGGATGCGTCGTACGTGAAGCCCGCGCAGGAACATGCGCGCATTGCGCCGCGCGATCTCGCTCCAGGCGGCGAACAGGCCGCGCTCGCGTCCCGGCATGCGCCAGGAGGATTGGTCTTCGTCGAAAAAGTCGAGGCAGCTCTTGATGACCAGTTCATCAAGTTCGTCGGCCAACCGCGGACCCCACAGGGCGTCGACCGCCTCAGGCAGTGTGCGCGCGTGCAAGCGCCGCACCAGGTCGGGCAGCAACGCGGCAACGTCCACGGCCTGCGTGGAAGACGACTGGCCGTGCAGCGCGGCGTGGGCGTCCTGCGCCCGCACGCCCGGCACCACCACATCGCGGTCGTGCGCCAACTGCATCAGCGCACCCAACCAGCGCGGCCAGTCGATGCCCGGCACCGCGGGCAAGGCCTGCGAGCGGCGCGCGAGCTCCTCGGAAATGGTGTCCTGCCGCACCTTCCCCTCGCGCTGCCAGTGCTGGTAGTTGCTGCGCGGCAGGAACATCCGCGCGTGGAACAGCTCCGCACCGCGGCGCACCGCTTGCTCGAAAGGCATGTGCTCGAGGCCGTAGAGCGGGTTGTGGTGAATGAAGTTGCGCATCGGCCAGAAAAACGGCACCGGCTCACCCGCCACGTAGGCGGTCGAGCGCACTCGCAGACGCCGTCCGAGGTTCAATGCATCCACCATGACCATCCTCCGATCGAACCCAGCACCGCGGCGGCAGCGAGCGCCAGCCACAGAACGACGCCGATGCGCGACAGGTCAACCGCGCCCCTTGCGCGCGGCCATTCGTCGCCGAACAGGCCGTGCTGCCACAGCACCCCGGCCGCCCAGCTCCACAGAAGCCACACCGCGAGCACCACAGCCGCGAGACTCGCGGGAACCTGCTGCAGCACCGCGAGCATGGCGAAGAATCCCGGGAACGGCGGCGCCGCGAGTGCCGCGATCAGCGCCACCACAAACACTGCGGTCAGGCGGGGAAAGGCCGGGCCGATGCGTCCGCGCAGTCCGAGATATGCCCCTCCGAGGCGGCGGCTCAGGCTACAGCCGAGAATCATCAGCACCGCAGCGGGAATTGTCACCGCCAGGGCCACGAGCACGAGTATCACACCGCTCATGCCGTGCAGCCAGGCCAGCCACACCAGCGGCCAGGCCGAGGTAGCCTGCAGCCGCGCCCAGATAAGCACGTCCCGGACCGCGAGCAGCCGCCAAGCATAGAGCAGCGCGGTGAACGCCGCGAGGACCTGCAGCGCGGTAGCCAGCGGCGCGGGTGGCACTGTCGTCTGACCGAGCAGCAGTGCGCCCGCTACGGGTAGAGCCAGCAGCGCCGGGACACGCACCCAGACGGGCATCACCTGGAGCCCGGCGTTGAACAACAGGCTCAGGGGAAACAGCGGCAACAGGATCAAGGCAAGGAGCAGCGCAATCATGACGGTTCAGACCCAACGCAGCCAGATATTCACCCGCTTGCTTGCGGCCAGCGCGCCGCGGGCCAGCTGGGTGTAAACGTCGGACACGTAGAACTCTCGCGAAAACAGGGTGTAGAGATTGAGGTAGATGGAGTTCCACAGCGTGCCGGGCTTCCCCTCGAATTCGAGCGACTGGGCGTAAAAAGTCACCAGCCAGGCGCCGACCAGCACCACGGTGAGGAACACCACCAGGACGTCGAAAGCCAGAACATTGATGCCTGCTGCGGCATAGATGGCGTCGCGCAGCACCGGGTCCGGGTAGAGGAAGGTCTCGAACGCATGCGCGATCAGGGTGTAACCCACCACCACGATGAAGAAAGACAGAAGGATCATGGTCAGCGAGCGCCAGGGGTTCTCGCTCGGAAGCTTGTGAATGGAGAAGAACACCTGCGCGCCAGTGACCCAGCCGAAGAACAGCAGCACCACCGCGCCCTGCTTGTGGAAGAAGTCCTCAGCCACCACCCAGTGCGACAGGCCCAGCATCAGCGCCGGCACCAGCACAGTGATGAGCGCGGCCAACAGCCAGGGCACCTTCGCCGCACGCAGCGGACGGCGCTCGACCACGAAGGTGTAGATCTCGTCGGGGGGCACGCCATCGTCGCGGCGGGTGTCGCCGATCACATTGCCAGAGTTTAGAAACAGCGTTGCTTTGAACAGCCCGTGTGCGATGAGGTGATAGACGGCGAGCGAAAATGCGCCCAGCCCGCATTCCATGATCATGAAACCCATCTGCCCCATGGTGGAATAGCCCAGGGATTTTTTGACGTCGTTCTGCGTCAGCATCAGCGCCGAGCCGATCAGCGCCGTCACCACCCCGACGACGAAAGCCAGGTGCAGCGCATCGGGCGCGTGGATAAACACCGGAGCGAAGCGATTGAACAAGAATCCCCCGGCGTTGACGATGCCCGCATGCATCAGCGCCGACACCGGCGTGGGGCCGTCCATGGTGTAAGGTAGCCAGGTGTGCAACAGGAACTGCGCCGAGCGGGCAAACGCCGCCAGCGCCAACAGCAGCGCCGCCAGCGGCACCACAGCCATCCCGCCGAGTTGCACGCCCGGATCGGCGCTAATCCGCGCGAACAGCTCCGGCAACTGCGCCGTGCCGTAGCCGTGCCACAACAGCAGCGCCGCGCCCACCAGCGGCAGATCGCCGACGCGATAGGTCAGGAACGTCCAGAAGGCATAGCGACCACTGGCCTTGCGGCTGGTGTCGAAGCCCAGCAGAAAGAACAACACGACCCCGATCAGGAACCAGGCGACCAGCAATGTGAGCAGATCGGCGGCGGTGACCATCAGCAGAATCACGGCCGTCATCAGGTCCAGCAGGGCGAAAAACCGTGCGTAGCCGGGCTCGTCGGCCATATAGGGCAGCGAATAGACGTGCACCACCAGGCTGATAGCCGCCACCAGCACCGCCATCGCCACGGCGAGATGGTCGAGCAGCAAAGCCACAGGCCCGAGTTGCGCCAGCGCCACGGCGTCCTGTGGCGCCCGCAGCACCGCAACCAGCAACGCCACTGCGACCGCACAGGTGGCAACGAGCATGGCCACGCTGACACGCCCCGCCTTTGCCTGCCGGCCGGCTCCAGCCAGCGGGGCGACGATCGCCGATAGCGCCGGCAGCGCCGGCAACACCACGAGACACCAAGAGACCCACTGGTCCACGGCAGACACTCCTCGCTCGATCGGGATGGCACAATGCCGAACGGAATGGCATAATGCGGAAGACGATGCCGAAGCGGCCAAGGTCCGCCAGCCGCAGCTGGCCGACGGCGACCGGCCTTAACATCATAAGGGATCGACTGAATAAGGAAAAATTTGAATTGCTTATTCAATCCCTAAGACAAACTGATACTTCCCTGGCGACCGCTGCTCTGCAAACTCGTTTTCATCCGAGTGCCCTCCCATGAACAAATACGTCGGACTTGATCAAGACAGGCACGGCATCACCCAGCTCGGGCGCCTCGTGCTCGATGCGCGGGTGTTCGGTCTCATCCCCGATACGCAGGACTGCGCGGGTTGGAGCGTCGGCCAGATGCAGGTGCTGATGGGCAAGGTGGATCAGCTCTGGGATCAGTACGGCAACGTGCCCAGCGCGCTACCGCCGGAGCTGGCTGAGCGCCACAACCGCGTCTATGCCGAGGCCATCACCCGCGCCAAGACGCGTGGCTGGGACGCCGAGTTGTCGGAGAATGAATAGAGCGCCGGCAGCGGCGAGTCCAAGTCCGCCATCACGCTGATTACGGTTAGCCCGGAGACCAATCAGACGTTCCGCGAGGATACGCCTTAGCCCATGCTTGTACTTCCTCGGTTGGGATAACGAGCGTTGATTGACCGCTCGGGGCATACCAGCTTTTTCCGCTCTTCATGCAAAACGCCGCGCCGGTCCACACAACGTCGTCGGTCAAATAGACACGTCCGATTTCGGGCTTGATCTCGCTTACAGTCGTGATCTTGATTTCGAGACGTCCATGCTGCGCGCTTCTGGTAGCTGCCAGATCGCCTTCCTTGACGTTGCGATAGTAACTTTCAAGCTCTTCCGCAGTTTGACCATGGCTTGGATCGCCGTAAGGAAGTTTACTCATCAGTAGTCCTCGAAAGGTTTGGCCTTATGCATGCTGAACGACTCCTAGATGTCATGCCTTATCTAACGTCGTGAGCTTCTCCTGCGCTGTCTGAACAAGCGTTTGCAGCGTCGGACGAGTCGGAGCGAAGAACGTTGTGCCGGTGTGCGGCGTCGAGAAATCGAGCAGGCGATCGTAAGCGCCTGGCGGGTCGCCTGCATACATCCGTTGCAGCATCTTCTCGATCACCCAGAGGTATCGGGAATAGCCAATAAAATAAGTGCCGAACTCTCTCTGCCCTGGGCGACCGAATGGCATGTTGTCGCGCAATATGTCGCATTCGTTGCCGTCGGCATCCACGATGGTGGCGAGTGACTTGTGCGATTTGCGCGGCGCGTCGTCGTCATTGATTTCAATGTCGTCGTCATTGATTTCAATATTGTCTATTTTCGTGCGACCGATGATCTCCTCCTGGAGAGGCGTTGGAATTCGCGTCCACGCGCTGAGATCGTGCAGATACTTCTGAACGACGACATAGCTGCCTCCGACGAAGTCAGGATCTTCCTCGCCGACAAGCGCCGAAGCGGGCAAAGCGAGGCCGGTCGGATTAGCCGTGCCGTCGATAAAGCCCAGAAGGTCACGCGCATCGAAATAGCGGAAGCCTGAAACTTCGTCGACGACGGTCACGCCGGCGCCAAGACTGTCGAGCAGAATGCGTTCAAATTCAAAGCACAGATCGGGACGTTCAGATCGGATATGGAAAAGGAGATCACCCGGCGTTGACGGCGCCGCACGGACCACTCCCTCGATCCGCGCAAATGGTCTCAGTTCTTGTGGTCGTTTGTCGAAATGAAAACGATCCCAGAGATCGCGACCGATTCCGACGATGCACGACAGCCGGGCGGACAGATCGCGAAACCCAACAGTCTTGATAAGATCATCAAGTCCATCGAGCGCGGAGCAGACCTTTGCGAGAGCGGTTTGTTCGCTCGCGACAGTGACCACCAGAAAGACGGCTGCCCGCGACAGCGGCGCGTCGATGCTCTGTGCGTCGATCGGAACTCTGTCCCAATTCTTCTCTGACATTCCATCGCTCCGTCCAGGCAAAGCTGAAGGGCTATAGCGTAAACACGGTTCTCATCGCTATCCCGCACGACCCGTCATAGGGGCAAACGTATCCCGCGGATTGACTCTGAATAGTCGTCCGCATGGCCCGGAAACAGCGTTTGAAAGAAAATGGCGTCCCGGAAGGGAGTCGAACCCCTGACCCCAGGTTTAGGAAACCTGTGCTCTATCCAGCTGAGCTACCGGGACTGAGCGCCATCCCCGCTCCTTATCCGGTACTCGGGCGCGTCGGGCAAGCCCCAAGCAGATGATCTGAATATGATCCCGAAACGCATTTTGGGTATCAAGCGCATCCGATTGGACCCTAATCGCGCTTCGCCGGCCCGATTCCCTGCGACAGATGCGGCACCGCGAAAAAGTCCGTACCGACATGATGTCGGGATCACGAGCCCTGCGCTCCTAACTGCGGGGCCCCTCATTCATTCCTCAGTCATTTTCGTTTCAATAACAGAATGGAGCGGCGGCGCCTCATGCCCGCCAGATGTGCCTTGTGACCGTCATGTGGCGACGTTATCTTTCGCCACGGGGCTGGAGCGTAATCAGGAGACGATCATGGGTTTGCTCGACATCCTCAACGGAATGCAAAACGGCCCGCGCGGTCCAAGCGAGCCCAGTGCGCAAAGCGAAAGCGGCGGCATGTCGCCGATGACATTGGCGATCCTCGCCTTGCTGGGCTACAAGGCGCTGAAACATTTCACCGGAAGCCATCCTGAAGCCAGCCCGTCCGCCCCGGCTCCCGCGCCCGGTCGCACGATCAATGCCGGCCCGCCCGGAGGCACAATCAATGCCGGTCTGCCCGGTAGCGGAGGCGGCCTCGGTGACTTGCTCAAGGGCGGGCTTGGCGGCCTGCTGGCGGGCGGTGCAGCCGGAAGCATTCTGAGCGGCGGCCTCGGTGACCTGTTGAATCAGCTTCAGAACAAAGGCCATGGCGAGACTGCCAATTCCTGGGTCAGTCCCGGACCAAACAAGCAGATCGCGCCGCGCGACCTCGCCGACGCGCTGGGTGCCGACCAGATCAACGCCCTGACAGCGCAGACCGGGCTGTCGCGGGAGGAGTTGCTCGCCGGATTGAGTCAGCATCTGCCCAACGTCGTGAACCATCTAACACCGGACGGGCGCCTGCCGACCGAAAGTGAACTGTCGCGGATGCTTTGATGGAATTGCTGCCCACCGCGGGATCAGCCGCCTGAACTGGCCGATCTCGCGGAGACTTTAATGTCACGATTATTCTGAGGAAGGACTTTTCGTCATGAGCGGCATTCTCTGGATTATCCTCGTCGGTTTCGTCGCAGGGGTCATCGCGCGGTTCCTGTCCCCCGGACCGAACAAGCCAAGCGGGTTCATCCTCACCACTGTCCTCGGCGTTGCCGGCGCATTCCTGGCTACGTTCATTGGGCAGTCGATCGGCCACTACAGCCCCAATCAAGGCGCCGGGTTCATCACATCGACCATCGGCGCGCTTATAGTGCTGTTCATCTGGAACAGGCTGGTTGCACGCGGCGTGATTTCCGATCCCGGATCGAAATAACGCAACCTGGCCCTCGGACGCCCAATGCCCGAGGGCCGCAGTGATCCGAGCGTGCGCCCTCGCAAACGGCGCTGCATGGTGCATTTCAGAATCCCTACCGACAACGACAGCGCGGCAAGCTGGTCGTCGCTGCCGCGCATGTTGCGGCCACCATGTTGCCGATGACGGCGCGGCTCCCGTGCACGCGCCGCATTCTGCTCGGAGCGCTGCTCAGCGGAATGTCGTTCGGCGCCACCGCGTCATCGTTCGCGGCAGGCTGTCAATTCGAAATCCAGGGTGACGGCGTCGTGAGCGCCGTCATCGACGCGCGAACGCTCCGTCTCGAAGATGGCCGCGACGTCCGCCTCGCCGGCATCGAAGCCGTCGCAGGGGCACCGGGTGATCGCCAGCCGGCGCTCGCGGCGCTGATTGGCCGACAGGTGATCCTGCGCGGCGAGCACGGCGATCCGGATCGCTACGGCCGGCAATCCGCCTTCGTCTATCTCGAGTCCTCCGCAAGTTCGGTACAGAGCGATCTTCTGGCGCGCGGCGAAGCGCTTGCATCCGCCGACGTCGCAGACAAGGCCTGCGCGGCGGAACTTGCGGGCGCGGAGGCGGCAGCGCGGCAGGCCCGGCGCGGAACCTGGGCGAATTCGTCCATCATAAAAAACGCCGAAAATCCCGCCGATATTTTGACCCACATCGGTCAATTCGCCGTCGTGGAGGGGAGAGTCCTGTCGGTCAGGCAGGCCGGCGGGACGGTTTACGTCAACTTCGGCCGACGCTGGACACAAGACTTTGCTGCGACTATTTCAAGGCGCATGATACCATCTTTCGAGGCCGCTGGCGTCGCTCCGGCCTCTTTGGAAAATCGCCGCGTTCGTGTCCGCGGCTGGGTCGACCGGCGCGGCGGACCGCGGATCAACGTGCTCCGGGTCGGGCAGATCGAAGTGATCGGCGATTAGTCGCAGTTCAGAAATTCGCTTCGAGCAAACTTTTGAACCGGGCCATGCCGGAATGCTAGGATGCTGGCGGTTTTCGGATTCCGGCATTCGCAAACGAGCCTGCTGAGAAGGTTGCGAGTGCTGGAGTAGAATCACCAGTCGGGCGGAGATGTTACGACTATGGCGGGGAGCGCGGAACGGCGCGGGACAGGAGCGGGCCGTAGCCTTTTGGCTGCGCCTGTCGTGCTGCTGTGCGCTGCGCTCGCGCTCGCCGGTTGCGGCGATATGAGCCGGTTCCAAACCGCGTCTCCCCCATCCGCCAAGCCTGCGAAACCGGCGCGTGCGGCGGTCCATACCCCCGCTGCCGAACGCGAGCATGAGCGCATCCTCGCTTCCTATGGCGGTGCCTACGACGATCCACAACTCGAGGCGCTGATCAGCAAGACGGTCGAGCGGCTGGTCGCCGCGTCCGAGCGGCCCGATCTCACATACAAGGTCACGATCCTCAATTCCGGTGCGGTGAACGCGTTCGCGCTGCCGACGGGCCAGCTTTACGTGACGCGCGGCCTGGTCGCGCTCGCCAACGACACCTCGGAACTGTCCTCGGTGCTGTCGCATGAAATGGCTCACGTTCTGGCCAAGCACGCGGCAATCCGCGAGGACCAGGCGCGGCAGGCCGCCCTCGTCAGCCACGTCGTCACCGAGATGGGCACCGACCCGGATCTGACGGCACTGGCGCTCGCCAAGTCCAAACTGACGCTGGCGAGCTTTTCGCGCGCCCAGGAATTCGAGGCAGACGGCATCGGCGTCGGTATTTCGGCGCGAGCCCATTTCGATCCCTATGGCGCGGCGCGCTTCCTGGCGGCAATGGAGCGCAATGCGGCGCTCAAGGCCGGCAAACCATCCTTGGACCCACGCTCGCAGGACTTCCTGTCATCGCATCCCGCAACGCCGGAGCGGGTCCAGAACGCGCAGGCCAATGCGCGGCAATACAACTCTCCCACGGAAGGCGAGCGTGACCGCGAGGTCTATCTCGACGCGATCGACAACATCGTCTACGGCGAGGATCCGAGCGAGGGGTTCGTTCGCGGCCGGCGTTTCCTGCACCCAAAGCTCGGCTTTACCTTCCAGGCGCCAGAAGGTTTTACGCTCGACAATACGGCTCAGGCGGTGATCGGCGTCCGCGAGGGTGGCAGTCAGGCGATGCGTTTCGATGTCGTCCGGGTGCCGTCGGAACAGAAGCTCACTGAGTACCTCAACTCCGGCTGGATGGAGAACGTCGACAAGGCCTCGACCGTAGAGTTGACCATCAACGGTTTTCCCGCAGCATCGGCGGTCGCCAGCGGCGAACAATGGCAATTCCGGGTCTATGCCCTCCGCTTCGGCAGCGACGTCTATCGCTTTATCTTCGCAACCCGCCACAAGACGACGGAAAGCGAGCGCAACGCCCGCGAAACGGTCGCCTCGTTCCGCCGCCTGACACTGGACGAGATTCAGGCGGCGCGGCCGCTGCGGATCAAGGTCATCACCGTGCAACCCGGTGATACAGTGGAATCGCTGTCGCACCGCATGGCGGGCGTCGATCATCCCGCGGAACGTTTTCGCCTTCTCAACGGCCTCGATGCGCATGCGCAGGTCAAGGTGCGCAACCGGGTCAAGATCGTGGTGGACTAAGGCGAAGCGCCTTCTATAGCGTTTTCGAGCGAAAACGCGTCAAAGCCGGAAATAGCTCTTATTCGGCAAGGAAATGGCAAGTCAGTTTGCGTAACCGTGCGCGCAGACAGGCAACTGCGCATCAAGGCAATTGCTTCGAGAAACAACGGCAGCAAAAAGCCCGACCTCTCGGCCGGGCCTTTGTTATCCTTTGTCCGCCGAAACCTGCTTACGCAGCTTCGTCGGCAACGGCGGCGTTGTCGCCATCGGCGTCAATGTCGCCATCGGTCTCGGCATCCGACTCCGCCTTGGCGCCGCGACGCGGGCTCTTAGCGAGCTGTCCTTCGATTTCCTTGACCGCCTCGGTTTCCGTCACGTGCTGGACGACGGCGATCTCGCGCGACAGGCGATCGAGCGCGGCTTCGTAAAGCTGGCGTTCGCTGTAGGATTGTTCGGGCTGCGATTCCGAGCGATAGAGATCGCGGACCACTTCGGCGATCGCAACGATGTCCCCCGAATTGATCTTGGCTTCATATTCCTGTGCGCGCCGCGACCACATGGTGCGCTTGATGCGAGCGCGGCCCTTCAGGGTTTCAAGCGCCCGCTTGACCAACCCCGGCTCCGACAGCTTACGCATGCCGACATTCGCGATCTTGGCGGTCGGCACCCGCAAGGTCATCTTGTCCTTCATGAAATTGATGACGAACAGTTCGAGCCTGGCGCCCGCGATCTCCTGTTCTTCGATCGCCAGAATCTGACCGACGCCGTGCGCCGGATAAACCACGAACTCGTTCGTCTTGAAGCCCTGGCGCTGAGTCAGAACCTTCTTCGGTTCCTCGACACGGAGCACGCTGGCCTTGGCTGCAGACTTCGCGACGACCTTGCTGGCCACCGCAGTTTTCGTTACGGCTTTAGCAGCGGGCTTTGCGGTCCTGGACCCTGCCTTCGAGGCCGACGTGGTCTTCGAAGCCACCGTCTTCGAACCTGCGGTTTTCGAAGCAGCGGCCTTGGCGGACGTTCTGGCAGTCTTGCTTGGCATTTCGCCTCTTTTGTTTCTCGAGGATTTGGCGGCCGAGCCCTTAGCAGCCGTTCGGGTAATCCGGGCGGCAGTCCGGGCACGAGTTCGTGTTGCACCGCGGCGAGCCGCAGACGACGCCCTGGAAGTATTTTTTTTACGCGGTTTCTGTGACACAGCATGCGCGTGGACATGCCACGCCCTGTTCGATGTTTTCACGGGAGCCCTTCGGGGCTGCAAGCAGGTAAAAAAGTAGTCCAGCTCCGAAAACATGCTCAATATAGCACATTTTCCGCAAAAATCAATGATTTATACCCAACGACCCGCATTCAGGACGGCTTTTGGAGTCCCGGTCGCAAACACGGTTAAGCCGGACTGTCCTAGGCCCGCATCAGACGCAGTCCTGAGATAAAATCAGTCTCCAGCACCCGGTTCTGTAGAAAAATACTTCTCGAACTTCCCTTCCTGGCCCTCAAATTCCTTGGCGTCAGGCGGGGCGTCCTTCTTCTGCGTGATGTTGGGCCAGCTTTTGGCGTACTCTGCATTCACCTCAAGCCACTTCTCCAGCCCCGGCTCGGAGTCCGGCTTGATGGCTTCGGCCGGGCATTCCGGCTCGCAGACCCCGCAATCAATGCACTCGTCCGGATGAATGACGAGCATGTTCTCGCCTTCATAGAAGCAATCGACAGGGCAAACTTCAACGCAATCGGTATATTTGCATTTAATACAGGCATCGTTGACGACGTAAGTCATCCAAGGCTCCGGCAGGGTCAGTTTTGCAGGTTGAGGTAGCGCAGGAACAGCGCTGCTGCAAGCCGTGGAGAGGCGCGGCGTGTCCAGGTCGCGACATTTGCAGCGACTGCAACCGGCGAGATAAATCTGGCATTCGAGATCAATTTGACCCGCGCGTTTCGGACTCGAATGTCATGCCGGAACGGATCACTGGTGGTCCGATTCCAACATTTGCATCTCGTTGCGGCAGGAGTTCCTGCAAATGTTGGTTTGCTGCAAAGTGTGCCGCGAATGTCGAATTCACCCCACTAGCTTCCGCCGCAAGCATCGGACACTTCATCATAGAGGGTTCTTGCGGCCACCGCGTCACCTCGCCGTTCGGAAAACCCGGTGACCCTGAGAACTCGAACACCACGGTCCAGTCCGATGGTGAGCACGTCATCGACCTTGAGGGAATGCCCCGGGGATTTCTCGCGCGCGCCATTGACGCGGACATGGCCGGCCTCGACCAGCGCCGCAGCATGGGTGCGGGCCTTGACCACCCGCGCATGCCATAACCATTTGTCGAGACGCTGGCGCTCCAAGACACCCAAATAGGTTCACACCAAACAGGTCGCGCACCAATCCGCGGAGACCCGACCGTTCGTCCGCTCAGTCCTTGCGGCCGGCAAGCTGCTCCTTGAGCGCGGCGAGTTTCGCAAACGGCGAATTCGGATCCATCGGACGCTCGCGCTCGCGCGGCGCGCTGCTGGCGTAGGGACGGTGCGACGGTCCGGCGTCCGGACGTCCCTCACGACCACCCTTGCGGGAACCCTGAAAGCGACCCTTGTCCTGATCCCTGTCGCGACCCTTGCCCTGGAAGCGCTCGCGCGGCGGACGTCCCTTGCCCTCGCGCGGCTCACCGCCCGGCGCGCGCTCACTTCCGGCGGAGACGCCTTCGGCCGGCGCATCGGTGGAGGGTTTACGGAAATCCTTGTGACGCTCGCGTCGCCCTCGTCCGTGCCTTTCGCGCTTCTCGGCTCCCTCAGCCGCTACTCCGTCAGCGGCCACCGGTTGCGCGCCATCCTGCCGAGGCTGTTGGCGGCGATGACGATTGCGATCGTGGCGCGGGCGCCGCTCATCGGACCGACCACCTGGCCGCCAGACCTCAATCATCTCGGGCGCGGCGTCCGCCGCAGCGACCGGCGAGGCCTCAACGGCCGCGGTCTCGGCAGATGCCGCGTCCTCGGGAGCGCTCACGGCATCGACGGCCGCAGGCTCGTCCTTCGCGCCATCGATGGTTGGGGCTTCAGCGGCATCGGAAGCCGTCGAGACTGCGATATCGGGCGACAACGGCGGCGGTGGCGTCTCCTCGACCACCACAGCCACGACTTCGATCGCCGCAGCAGTCACTTCTGATGATCCCGCATCCGCCGTGGGCACCGGTTCAGCAGCCGATCCGGCATCGGGCGTACCCGCGCTATCCGCCGCAGGTCCCTGCCCTCCGGGCATGGCGTCCGGCGCAGCCGATTCCTCGGGCCTGCTCTCCGGCGCTTCGGCGGTCACCGTTTCCGTCGCGACATCTGCCGCGGGACCCGTCTCCGTAACGGGTGGGGGCGCCGGGCACCGCTCCATGCGATAGCCGAGCGCGCGCAGGATGGAGGCGAATTCCTCGCCGGCCGTGCCGACGAGCGAAGTCATGGCCTGGGTCACAACGAAGCCGCGACCATCGAATGCGCCGGACGGCCTTTGGCCGAGCGCTCCTTCCCGCCAGGCCAGCGCCGGACGAATTAAATCGGCCAGTCTTTCGAGGATATCGACGCGGATAACCCGCTCGCCACATTGCCTGTAACCAAGCGCACGATAGGCGTCGTGATCGAGCCCCTTGTCGGCCGGGAACGAGGTGCGGCCGCTGGCGGCCAGATGCTGGGCGCTCGACAGCGCCGACAGATCAACATTGTCCTGCTTCTGCGCCCACAACAGCGAGGCCAGCGCACGCGCCGCCGGCTTCAACAGCGCCGGGAAGTGGATGTGGTAGGCGCCGAAGCGCACACCGTACTTGCGCAAGGACGCACGTGACGGCTGATCGAGATCTTTCATTTCGGCGGCGATCTTCGAGCGCTCCAGCACGCCGAGCGCCTCGATCAACTGGAATGCGATACCGCGCGCAATGCCGGTGACATCCTCCGCCTTGGCGAGATCGAACAGCGGCCCCAGCAACTTCTCGACATGGGTCTTGAGCCACAAATCGAGCCGGGCCTGCACGGCATCGCGCGGCGCGCCGGTCAGCCGTTCGTCGGAAATGATGCGGAGCCGGGGGCGCAGCACGTCGTCCGCGGCGACCAGCCGCGCCACAGCATCACCGGTCCAGCGGATGGTGCCGTCCGACGTCAACAAGAACTGATCGTCAGGCGCATTGGACAGTTTTTCGGCGCGCGCCTCGATTTCGCCGGCCAGCGCCTTCTGCGCAATCGCCTGCAAGGCCTTGGCTTCTGAGCCAGCCTCTGCCGTATCCGGCGCGAACGTAAATCCGTCGAGACGGCCGATGACATGGCCCTCTACGATCACCTCTCCGGTCTTGCCGATTTCCGTATCCAACATCGTGTTTTCCCGCAGGCGGCGCATCAATACACTGGTCCGGCGGTCAACGAAACGCTCAGTAAGCCTTTGGTGCAGCGCATCAGACAATTTATTTTCGACCTCGCGCGAAATTCCCTGCCAGTGATCGGGGTCGGCCAGCCAGTCCGGGCGATTGGCCACGAAGGTCCAGGTCCGAATTTGCGCAATCCGCCCCGACAGGGTGTCGATATCGCCGTCGGTGCGATCGGCCTGCGCGACCTGGGCCGCGAACCAGTCGTCAGGAACCCGGCCCTCGCGCATCAGGAAGCCGAACAGTGTCGTCACCAGTTCGGCATGCGCGGCCGGCGCGATCTTGCGATAGTCCGGAATCTGGCAGGCGTCCCACAGCCTCGCCACTGCCGCCGCGCCCTGCGCCATGGCGCGCACGTCGACGTCGCGCGCGGCGTGATCAAGCACGCGCAGGTCTTCGGCGATCGGCGCACGGGTCAACGCCTCGTGCGACGGCGTCAGCGCCAGCGACACCTGCAACGAACTGAGCGAGGAGAAATCGAGATCGGAGTTGCGCCATTGCAGCGTCTTGATGCTGTCGAAGGTGTGGTTCTGCAGTGCGTTGACCAATTCAGG
This sequence comes from Nitrobacter sp. JJSN, assembly GCF_051912485.1. Lineage (GTDB taxonomy): Bacteria > Pseudomonadota > Alphaproteobacteria > Rhizobiales > Xanthobacteraceae > Nitrobacter. Next base: position 3,212,022 of record NZ_CP196822.1, read on the forward strand.
CTCGAACGGCGCGCAGCGTCCGGTGGTGCCGAAGGTGCCGTTGCGAGTGGCGCGGCCGGCGCGGCCGGCGATCTGCGCGAATTCCGCCGGCGTCAGCCTGCGAAACTGGTAGCCGTCGTATTTGCGGTCGGAGGCGAAGGCGACGTGATCGACGTCGAGATTGAGGCCCATGCCCACCGCATCGGTGGCGACGAGATAATCGACGTCGCCGGACTGAAACATAGCGACCTGCGCATTGCGAGTGCGTGGGCTGAGCGATCCCAGCACCACCGCCGCACCGCCGTGCTGGCGGCGGATCAGTTCGGCGATGGCGTAGACCTCGTCCGCCGAGAACGCGACGATCGCGGTGCGGCGCGGCTGCCGGGTGATCTTGCGGTCGCCGGCGAATTCAAGCTGCGACAGCCGCGGGCGGGTGACGATGCTGGCGCCGGGCAAAAGCCGCTCGATGATCGGGCGCATGGTGGCGGCGCCGAGCAGCAGGGTCTCGTCACGGCCGCGCCGGTGCAGAATGCGATCGGTGAAAACATGGCCGCGTTCGAGATCGGCGGCGATCTGGATTTCATCGACGGCAAGAAACGACACGTCGAGATCCCTCGGCATCGCTTCCACCGTGGAGACCCAGAAGCGCGGTCGCGCCGGTTTGATCTTCTCCTCGCCGGTGATCAGCGCGACGGAATCTGCCCCGGTGCGGTCGACGATCTTGTTGTAGACCTCGCGGGCGAGCAACCGCAGCGGCAGACCAATGATGCCGGAAGAATGCGCCAGCATCCGCTCAATCGCGAGATGAGTCTTGCCGGTGTTGGTCGGACCGAGCACCGCCGTCACGCCCGCGCCGAGCGCGCGACCGTTGCCGGGCGGAAATATCGAAGATGAAAAGACCATGTTTTCCGAGAGTTTTCGCGGCGCCGGTGGAGCTTTGGATTCTAATATTACGTAAGCGCCGCTGAGACGGGACGATCAGATGTGTTTCACAATGCGACGCCTGTTGGGCCGCGGCTTAAGCTTTGGAACGAGTCCAGAACGAATCGCGCCCGAATCGCTGACTCCTTATCTCTCCGGCTTCGTTCACCGCAATATCTCGTGTTCAGCTGACATGCGGCAACTAGATCAAGTTCTGCGGCGATCAACAAGACCGGTTATTCCTCCCAAATGATGAATCCACTGGACGCCTGAACCCCGAGGCAGGAGTCAACAGGATTCCTATCCCGTATTCCGCAAAAGTGGATACCGGCTTTGCGATCGGAATAGGCGCAAGTCCGTCGTGGAACTCGAAGCAGCACGCCAGAAGCGTCGCCCCGCCAAACCCGGGCGGGTTGCTGCACCGCTATTGCGCCTTGGCCGCGGTCTTCGGCGGGATCGCGCTCGTGATGAACTGGGTCGATTCCAGCTTGCCGGTACCAAGCGGCGTCGGAATTGTCAGGCGATAGGGTACCAACACGCGCGTGCCGGCGATCGGTGCCAGCCAGATCTCCATGTTGCGCTGGGCAGCGAGATACTTGATCGCGAGGCGGTCCGGGACGTAGCCGGCGATCGGCGAGAAATAGATCGCGCAGACCACCGCCGGGCCATGATAGCCCTTTTCCGACTTCACCATTTCCATGCGCTTGAAGTCGAGGCGCAGGTCGTAGCGCATGCGGCCGTCGAAGACCCCGGTCGTGGCATGACAGGCTTCGGGACCGAGCGGATCGGCGGTGCCGGGCACATGCAGCAGCGGCGCACTCATCGGATCGACTACGCCGCGCTTGTGCGCATCGGTGACCGGAATACGCTTGGCATCGACCGGCGGGGTCGGCTCGATGACGAAATCCTTCACATTGCCGCCGACCAGCGACATGCGAATAGTCTCCGACTTCTTCGACGACGAAATGGTCGCGGTATAATTCGCGGGAACCAGCGCGCCGTTGACGACGCGGCCCTGCGAGGCCCCGGTGCCGGTGCCATGGGCAAACGCCTTGAGAAGTCCGGTGGCGCCGCCGTTTGCCGTCGTCGAATATTGATCGTCGAGGATATCGACCGCCCAAACTCCGGTGCCGACAAGAATCCCGGACAGGGTGACGTCATAGTGAGCCTCAAGCTTGCCCTGCGCGGCGGCGGGACCCGTCATCGCCAACATCGCGGCAAAGAGTGCGAACGATACACCACCCGCGGTCCGAACCGAGGCGGCCATCGACCGGGGCAACGTCATTCGGGGTAAGCTCACTTAAGGGGTGATCCTGCACGTCAAGGTTTGGGCTCAGGCGGTTTCAGATCGCGGGTCACTGTCTGCCGTGGCGCCAATAGCAATAATACGCATTCAAGACAGGCTTGCGAGCAAATGCGGCAGGTCTGCGAGCACGTCAAACCCGGGATCGCCTCAGGCTCGCGGTTCGCGCACCTGCAATCCGGCCTCCAACCGGCAAAACCAGCCCACGGCCGGTCGATGGCCATGATGTCGATACGGATTACGCCCTTTATATGATGGAATATGATGGGGCCCAGACGGCGGTTCGCCGAAAACACGTCGAACTGAAGCGGTTGGCGTTCATTTGTGCCGCCAACAGCCCGACTTCGGCTCTCCATACCTTGACGCCCTGCCGCTCTCCCCCTATACGTCCGCGGTTCCTGAAATGGACGCGATTTCGAACCCCCGAGTCAGCCCTGAGGGCCGATGCCGGGGACGACAGAGGATTTTCGCCATGTCTCGGCGCTGCGAACTGACGGCCAAGGCTCCCTTGGTGGGCCACAAGGTCAGCCACTCCAATATTAAAACCAAACGGCGTTTCCTGCCGAACCTGGTGAACGTCACCTTCCAGTCCGAAGCGCTGGCCAGTTCGGTGCGGCTGCGGGTGTCGACCAATGCGTTGAAGAGCGTCGACCACCGCGGCGGCTTCGATGCCTTCCTGCTGAAGGCGAAAAATTCGGAGCTCTCGCCGAAAGCGATCGAGATCAAGCGCCAGATCGAAAAGAAGCAGGCTGCCAAAGCAGGCTGATAACGGCGAGCTTGTTTGCTCGAACTGATCAACGCGCCGAGAATGAGAAGGCCGGATCGGGCAACCCGAACCCGGCCTTTAATTTTTACATTGCAGCCGCACCTGATCCGTCTTCACGCGCAGACTGTAAAGCTCAGTGCTCGTGAGGCCGCAACTCGCCGGGAACGCCGCGCTGTTCAAGCCCGCCCGCTGCGATCCATCGCTCGGTCTTCCTGATCGCCCGCTCGATGTGTTCTTCAGTGCGCGAAAAATCATAGGGCGAACCAACCAACGGACAGAGCGGCGGCACGACGTGGTACTCGATTGACGGGTCGATATATTCCAGATCGTCGACCATCTGCCGCGAAATCAGCAGCGTCACCGCGTGGAGCACGTTGGCGACCGCGCCTTTCGGCGGCGCCTCACCGGCACAGGCAGTTCCGGTCGGCAGAATGATCAGTCGCCGCGCGCCCTTCTCCAGCGCAACCTTGATGGGCGTATTGCTCGAGATCGCGCCGTCGGCGAGAAACATCCTCCTGTAGTGGACCGGCGCGAACACCCCGGGAATCGACGTGCTCGCCATGATCGCCTTGGCGGCTGAGCCTTCGGACAGCACGACGGCGCCGCCGGTCACGATATTGGTGGTGACGATATGCACCGGCAGCTTCGCATCCTGAAGATTTTTGTAAGGCAGGTGATCGTCCACCAGCTTGCGCACGCCGTCATGCGAGATCAGAAAATCCCGCCGCCAGAGAAATCCGAGCAAAGTCCGGACTGACACCGGAAATACGTCCTGACGGCGCAGACCGCGCCAGATGTCCGCGAGATGCTTCACGCCGTCGAGGGTCGGAACGCCAGCGTAATAGGCGCCGTTCAAAGCCCCGACGCTGGATCCCACCACCATGTCCGCGACAGCGCCGTGCGCGGCGAGCGCATACATCATGCCAACCTGGATGGCGCCGAAACTCCCACCGCCCGCGAACACGAAGGCGGTTTTGCGGGACGAACTGTCGGACGATGACATTGAGGCTGACAACAATCCCCGCGGCTCCCTTTTTTGCGCCGTAACAACAGGCTGTCCAGAGCCTGATGCTGTATATCAACGCCGCCGAAGCCGGCGCAATCGCATCGCCCCGAAACCGGCGGCGCCGGGATTAACTTTTTACTAACCGGGATTGCTGACGCAGCTTCAGTTTGTACGGTATCCACGTCGCCCGCCGCCGAAGGACGGCGCGGCCTCCATCGTGCAGACCGTGGGCATCGCCACCACGTCCAGACAGTCCGCAGCGCGCGCCGCGCGAGGTACCGAAGGGCATTGCGAATGCGATCGAGGCCGCATCGTCGAACGCCTGCGGTTCCGGATAGCCATCCAGTCCGGCCACCCAATTAGCGGTTCGGTAACCGCCACTTCAGTGCGCTTCCGTGATTTTACTCATCTTTCAAGGTCTGAAAATACGGTCGACCGCTGGATCGCGATTTCGCGACCCTCAAATTCGTGGAGTTTTCCATGAAGGGCGTGGTTTACAATCTGCTCGAAGAGGCCGTCGTCGAGAAATTCGGCGCCGACGTCTGGGACGACTTGCTCGACGATGCCGGCGTAGCCGGCGCCTACACCTCGCTCGGCAATTACTCCGACAAAGAGATGATCGCCCTGGTCGACGCCGCGGCCGCCAAGCTGGATATGACCAGCGGCGACGTCCTGCGATGGTTTGGCGAACAGGCGATGCCGCTGCTCAAGCAGCGATACCCTGACTTCTTCATGCCCCACAACTCATCGCGCAGCTTCGTTCTAAGCGTCAACAACATCATCCACCCGGAAGTCCGCAAGCTCTACTCCGGCGCCAAGTGTCCGTTTTTCCACTTCCGCGAAACTCCGGAAGGCAACGTGACGATGGGCTACGAATCGTCGCGCCGGATGTGCGACCTGGCGCATGGATTCATCAAAGGCGCCGCAGGCATTTTTTGCGAGGAAGTCGACATTACGCACCATACTTGCATGAACCATGGTGCGGACAAATGTTTGATGGAAATCAAATGGGCGCCTTGACCCCTTTTGCAGCTGAGTCCGCCGCTCCTCTCGATCAGCTCAATCTCAAGATTCTGAAGCTCGAAAATCGCCTGCAGCGCGAGCGCGTGGCGCGGCTGAAGGCGGAAGAGATCGCGGAAAAGGGGTTGAGAGATCTGTACGAGAGGCAGCAACAGCTCGCGCTGCTTGAGACCATCGCGACGGCGGCAAACCAGAGTGGTTCGATCGACGACACCATGCGTTTTGCGCTCGGCGCCATTTGTCAGCACACCGGCTGGGGCTTCGGCAACGTCTACCTGCCCTCGGCAACCATCCCCGACTATCTTACGCCAGCGGGCGTTTGGCATGCGGCCGACCCGGGGCTTCTCGCTGCTTTCATTTCGTTGACGTTGAAAACCGGCTTCGCCATCGGCGATGGATTGCCAGGCCGCGTCTACCAATCCGCCAAGCCAGCCTGGATTGCCGACCTGACCTTGGACCGCAACTTTCCGCGCGCCGAGGTTGCCGTGCTGTCCGGCTGCCGCGCCGCGTTCGCATTTCCGGTGCTGGTCGGCAACGACGTGCTCGGCGTACTGGAATTTTTTCATCACAGTACGGTCCGCCCCGACAATCAGTTCCTTGGCGTGCTGGCGCAAATCGGCACCCAGCTCGGCCGCGTTGTCGAACGCCGCCGGGCCGAACAAAAACTGATGCACGATGCGACGCACGATCCGCTGACCGGATTGCCAAATCGCCTGCTGTTCTCCGATCGCCTCGAACGCGCGGTGGCGACGCATCTGCGCCGGCCGGACATCGGCTTCGCGGTAATCTTCATCGACCTCGACCGCTTCAAGCTGGTCAACGACAGCCTTGGCCATTCGGCCGGCGACGTATTGCTGCAGGAAATCGCCCAGCGGTTCAGCCAGGCGCTGATCAAATCCGGCCACAAGCTCGCCGCCGGCGAAGCGGTGACGCTGGCCCGGCTCGGCGGCGACGAATTCACCATCCTTCTGGAGGACATCGAGCGCAGCTCAGTCGCTGTCGATGTTGCGCAATCGTTGCAGGCTTCGCTGCACAACCCGCTGTTCATCGACGGCCAGGAGCTGTATTCGTCGGCCAGCATCGGTGTCGTCTCCAGCGAAGCTGGGTATACCAGCGCGGCAGACATCATGCGCGATGCCGATCTGGCGATGTACCGCGCCAAGGGCGAAGGCCGTGCCCGCGTTGAAATCTTCGATGAAAGTCTGCATGTCGACGCCAAGCGGCGCCTGACGCTGGAGAACGAGCTGCGCAATGCGCTGAAGAAGAACGAATTCGTGCTGCACTATCAACCGATCATCGCCCTTGGTTCGCGCGAAATGACCGGCTTCGAGGCACTGGTGCGCTGGAAAAAAAGTGACGGGCAAATCATTCCGCCATCGGATTTCATTCCGCTCGCCGAGGAAACCGGTCTTATCGTCTTCATCGGCAGTTGGGTGCTGGAACAATCGCTCAAAACGCTAGCGAGGTGGCAGCAGGATTTCCCGCGTGCCAAGCCGCTCACCATGAGCGTCAACGTCTCGCCGCGCCAGTTTCACCAGACCGACTTCGTCGAGCAGGTGATCAATGCAGTGACCGCCAGCGGCGCCCCGCCACATACGCTGCGACTGGAAATCACCGAAAGCGTCACCATTCAGAACGCCCAGCAAGCCATCGAAATTCTGCGCCGCTTGCGCCAGTTCGGCGTGCGCGTCAGCATCGACGATTTCGGCACCGGCTACTCCTCGCTGAGCTATCTGCATCAGTTGCCGTTCGACACCCTGAAGATCGATCGCGCGTTCGTCTCAGCACTGCAATCGCGCAGCGACGGCGGGCAGATCGTTCAGACCATCCTCGACCTCGCAAAGAACCTCAGCCTCGATGTTATCGCCGAGGGCACCGAGTCCGAAGAGCATGTCAACATTCTGCATCAGATGGGATGCGGTTACGCGCAAGGCTACTTCTTCTCGCTCCCATTGGACGAAACCGCGGCGAATGAGATGCTGTCGGCCAACGTCGCTGCGGTGAAGGCCCTGCCGCTACTGGATTAACAGCTGGTGGAGCGAATTTGACACTTGCTACCCGCTTTGGGATGCAAATGTTGGAATCGGACCACTAGTCGACCAGCGTGAACTGCAGCAACAGCGTGCGCTGGATCAGCGAAAAATTGTCGTCGGACACCAGCGTCAGGACGATTTCGCCGTTGTCGTTCGCGTAAGCATCGATACCCTCGAAATTGTCGATCTCCTGCCCGAGGTCCGCGTCGAAAATCGAGGGGCCATCCACCAGCGCGCCGGGCGCGACCGCTTTCATCGCAATGCGCCGGATGCGAATGCCGATACCGCCGGTCAGCGAGAATTTGCGTTCGAGAATCAACAGATCGCCCGAAGGCAGCAGACAGGCATCGCTGATGTCGAAATAGTCGGTGCGGCGGATCGCGAACTGGCCAGGCGACGGGCCGCCGATCAGGAACGCCACGATATTCTGGCCGGCGTCGAGGCCGCGCTCGGAGATTGCTATCAGCGTGCCGCCGAGCGGCTTGTCGCGGGGAACGACCACCATCGCCTCCAGCCCCTGGTTGAATGGCAGCTTGCGAATGGCCGGCGGCACATCGACCTCCTCACCGTGCGCTCGCGTAAACCCCTTGCCGAAATCGAACCGCATGATCCGGTTGACCCGCTCTATGCCGACATAGACCAGCGATCCGTCGAGCGCGATCGATTCGGTATCGAACCAGTGATGCGCGGTGATCGGCCTGCCGTCAGCACCGAGCATGGGTGCGGCCTCGACATCGGCGAGCCCGGTCATCTCCTTGGCCCGATAGACGATACGGCCGGTGAACCAGGTACCCTTGTCGCTGGCGGAAATGAATTGTTGTCCTTTCGGATCGAGCCGCAGGCTCGACAGTCCTCCGAAGCCGCGAAATGACGAGGTCAGGATCAATCCGCTGCGAAAGGCGAGCGCGCCGAAGCGGGTGCGCGAACGGTCGCGCAGGTCGAAGGAGGAAATCGGCCGCGCGTTGACGGTGATCGACACCGGCGCCGGCGGCGTCAGTTCGTCCGGCGGTGACTGCTTCAGCGGGTGCGTTGCGAATTGCGCGCGGGCGGGAGCGGGAGTGGCGGCGATGGCGGCGAGCGAAATTCCCCATTTGAGGATGCCGCGACGGTCTGGACGATCGGGCTCGACGGGAGGTGAGACGAAACGGCTGCTCCCCTTCCCTTTGCGGGTTGGCACTCTCACGAATGTAGCTTGCGCGGCCGCCGCACTGGTGCCGCCGGTGGATCATGCGTCTCGCTGAACAGTTCGGCGAGCTGTTCGGTGATGGCTCCGCCGAGCTCTTCCGCATCCACAATGGTCACCGCGCGGCGATAGTATCGCGTCACGTCATGGCCGATGCCGATCGCGATCAGCTCGACCGGCGAGCGGGTCTCGATTTCCTCGATCACCCAGCGCAGGTGGCGCTCGAGATAGTTGCCGGGATTGACCGACAGCGTGGAATCGTCAACAGGCGCGCCGTCCGAGATCATCATCAATATCTTGCGCTGTTCCGAGCGGCCGAGCAGCCGCTTGTGGGCCCAGTCCAGCGCCTCGCCGTCGATGTTCTCCTTGAGCAGCCCCTCGCGCATCATCAGCCCGAGGTTTTTCCGCGAGCGCCGCCATGGCGCGTCGGCGGACTTGTAAATGATGTGACGGAGATCGTTGAGCCGCCCCGGCGTGGCCGGCTTGCCTGCGGCGAGCCACGCCTCGCGCGACTGCCCGCCCTTCCACGCCCGCGTCGTGAAGCCGAGAATTTCCACCTTGACGCCGCAACGCTCCAGCGTGCGCGCCAGGATGTCGGCGCAGGTCGCGGCCACCGTAATGGGACGCCCGCGCATTGAGCCGGAATTATCGAGCAGCAGCGTCACCACGGTGTCGCGGAAGGTCGCCTCCTTCTCGTGCTTGAACGACAGCGGCTGATAGGGATCGATCACCACCCGCGACAGCCGCGCCGGATCGAGAATGCCTTCCTCGAGATCGAACTCCCAGGCGCGGTTCTGCTGCGCCATCAGGCGACGCTGCAGGCGGTTGGCGAGCCGCGCCACGATGCCTTGCAGATGCGCGAGCTGCTTGTCGAGATAGCTGCGCAGCCGTTCCAGCTCGTCATGATCGCAGAGGTCCTCCGCCGCGATCACCTCGTCGAACCTGGGCGCGAAAGCGTGATACTCCGGACCGCGCGGCTCGTTGGCGCCCCTGGCGTTTGGCCGCGTCGCCTCGCCCGGCGTCTCGTCGTCGCCGAGCTCGCCGTCGTCGAAGGTATCGCTGGCGGAGGCCTGCGCGCTTTCCATGGCGCTGTCCGACATCTCGTCGGTGGTCTCCTGAGCCTGTTCCGCGCTCATTTCCTGCGCGGCGTCGCTGTCGGGCGATCCCTCTCCCCCAGACTGATCGTTATCGCCCTCGCGGTTGTCGTCCTGGTTCTCGTCCTTGTCAGCCTCGGCGTTGGTGTCGTCGCCGAGATCGAGCTCCGACAGCAAGTCGTGCACGACGTCGCCGAACTTCACCTGATCCTCGGTGAGGTGGCTGAGCTGATCCAGCCGTTTGCCGATCTTGTCTTCCAGGAACGGACGCCACAGATCGACCATTTTGCGCGCGGCGGTGGGTGGCGCGAGGCCGGTCAGCCGCTCACGGACCATCATTGCCAGCGCATCCGACAGCGGCGCATCAGCGCGATCGGTGATTTCGTCATACTTGCCGCGATGAAAATGGTCATCGAGCATCGCAGTCAGATTCTTGGCGACGCCTGTCATCCGGCGTGAGCCGATGGCCTCGACCCGCGCCTGCTCCACCGCGTCGAACACACCGCGCGCCTGCGGATTGCCAGGCATCAGCTTGCGATGCACCTTGGGATCGTGGCAGGCGATCTTCAGCGCGATGGAATCCGCGTGGCCCCGCACGATCGCCGCGTCGCGCTTGCTCATTTTGCGCCCGGGCTCCGGCAACCGCGCCTTGCCCGGCGACAGGCCGGGCCGCTCGACGGCAAATGTCACCTCGAGTTCCGGTCGCCGGGCAATCGCGCGCAGGCAGGACGCCACCGCGCGCTTGAACGGCTCGCTCGGCGCTTCCTTCGACCCGGTACGGAACTTGTTGCTCGGTGGTGCGGTGTTCATGAATGCGGTGGCCGGTTTCCTTCTCTCGCGGAGAGGGCGGCATGGACGAAGTCCGTGCCGGGTGAAGAGTGTCTTCGAGCGAGGGTTTCACCCTCACCTGCCTTCGCTCCGCGAAGACACCCTCTCCCACAAGGGAGAGGGTAAAAATCAGCTCAACGCCACGTTGACCGCCGATTCCGCCAACTCGGTGTTGAAGCAGCGCTGATAGAACTCGGCGACCAGCGGCCGCTCGAGTTCGTCGCATTTGTTGAGGAACGTGACGCGGAAGGCGAAACCCAGGTCGCCGAAGATCTCGGTGTTCTCCGCCCAGGTGATGACCGTGCGCGGGCTCATCACCGTGGAGAGATCGCCGTTGGCGAAGGCGTTGCGCGTGAGATCGGCAAGCCGCACCATCTTGCCGACGGTGTCGCGGCCTTCCGGTGTGCGGTAGTGCCTGGCCTTGGCCAGCACGATCTCGACCTCGTTGTCGTGCGGAAGATAGTTCAGCGTGGTGACGATGTTCCAGCGGTCCATCTGCGCCTGATTGATCTGCTGGGTGCCGTGATAGAGGCCCGACGTGTCGCCAAGACCGATGGTGTTCGCGGTCGAGAACAGTCGGAACGCCGGATGCGGCTTGATGACCCGGCTCTGATCGAGCAGCGTCAAGCGCCCTGAGGACTCCAGCACGCGCTGGATCACGAACATCACGTCCGGACGGCCGGCATCGTATTCGTCGAAGCACAGCGCGACGTTGTTCTGGTAGGCCCACGGCAGGATGCCGTCGCGGAATTCGGTGACCTGCTTGCCATCCTTGACCACGATCGCATCCTTGCCGACGAGATCGATACGACTGATATGGCTGTCGAGGTTGACGCGCACGCAGGGCCAATTCAACCGCGCCGCCACCTGCTCGATATGGGTCGATTTGCCGGTGCCGTGGTAGCCGCTCACCATGACGCGGCGGTTCCTGGCGAAGCCGGCGAGAATTGCGAGCGTTGTTGCACGATCGAAGCGATAGTCCGGATCGACATCGGGCACGTGCGGATCGGTTGCGGAATAGGCAGGGACTTCGAGATCGCTGTCGATCCCGAACACCTGCCGCACCGACACCTTCATGTCGGGCAAACCGGCGGAGGTTTCAGTTTTGGTCATGGCCGCGGTCGTCATCAATCCTCCGAGGTTCGGGCGCGCTTCCCGAAACCAGAACTGCGCATGGCTGCGGATGAGGGGCTCGCAGGAAATCTAGCAGAGAGCGGGGGCCGGCAGAAGCCCGCCGCGCAATCAAAGTTCCGCTGTTATATCATTCAGATAGGGGCTTGATGCGGATTTTGAAAGGCTGCCCCGCGAATCAGCGGATGCTGCAAGTCAAACCCGAGAACCGAACCATCAACCGTCGTGGGCGTTGCCGCCCATAGAGTATGCTAACCGGGGGCCAGAAACCCGTCCACGTGGAACGCCAGAAGCAGGATTTTCGTGAGTTTGATTGACCCATTGATTGCGTTCGTGTCGGCCCATGCCTGGCTCGCCTATTTCACGATATTTCTTGCGGCGTTGCTCGAGGCAGCGCCGGTGCTGGGTTCGATCGTGCCCGGCTCGACCATTATTCTTGCGCTGAGCGCGCTGATTCCCGGTGGCGAACTGCAACTGATAGCGGTGCTGGCCGCCGCCGCATCCGGCGCCGTGATCGGCGACGGAACAGCGTTCTGGATCGGACATCGGTCCAAACGTGAAATCCTCAGTGCATGGCCGATGTCCCGGTATCCCGGCCTGATTGCCCAGAGCGAAACGTTCTTTAATCGCTGGGGTACGCTCGCGGTGTTCTTCGCGCGGTTTGTGCCGCCGGTCCGCGCCTTTGTGCCGATCACCGCGGGCGCACTGGCGATGCCGCCATTGCGATTTTATGCGGTCAACATTCCGGCGATCCTGCTCTGGGCTCCCGCGCACGTCTTGCCCGGCGTTCTGGCGGTATCGGCGTTGCATGAATATGGCGGACTGCCCCACCACACGCACATCGGCAAAATCGTCTGGATTCCCACGGTGATCGTCATTGCCACGATTGCCGGCGCCGCGACCTGGTGGCGGCACCGCAGGCGCGGCATCAACGTGCCCGTCAAAACTAGTTCTGAACGAACCGGCTAACCATTGGATCAACCATGACCAAACCTCTCGTTGTTTCCATTCCACATCGCCTCGGCAAGGATGAAGCGCTACGCCGGATGAAAGCGGGGCTCGGCAGTGCCCGAACGCAATACGCGCAGCTCATCCAGGTCAATGAAGAGGTGTGGAGCGGCGATCGCCTGGTGTTTTCCGTCACCGCCATGAAGCAGCAGGTTTCGGGAATCATGGACGTATTCGAGGACCATGTTCGGCTCGAAGTGACATTGCCGTGGCTGCTCAGCCGCCTCGCCCACGGAATTCAAGGCGTCATCCAGAAAAAGGGCACGCTGATGCTGGAGAAGAAATAGATAACGGCGCCAATGAATGACAGGTTGTATCCAAGCTCGTCAGCAACCAGTGTGAGTTTACTTCCTTGTAAACCTCAGGCGCCGCGCACCACCGTCTTCAGGTAATTGTACGCCTTGATGATCTCGATCAGGCGATCTTCCGTCGAACGGTCGCCGCCGTTGGCGTCCGGATGATGCTGCTTCACCAGCATCTTGTATTTCGCCTTGACGGTTTCGATCGTAGCATCGGCGCCGAGCCCCATCACCTGCAGCGCTTTACGCTCCGCATTGAAGATCTTGCGCGTCTCGGGTTTGGTTTCGAACCCCGCCCCCGGACCTGGACGCCCTTTTCCGCGGCCGTTGAGTTCGCCAAGCACACTGAAAGGATCGGCCATGCCCTCGAGATCGATGTCGCCGGTCTTGCCTTTGGCCTTGGCGCCGTTGGCGCCCATCTTCCAGGTCGGGCGGTGGCCGGTCAGCGCATCCTTCTGATAGCGCGCGACCGCCTCCGCATTCATGCCCTGAAAAAAATTGTAGGACTGGTTGTAGGCGCGGACATGGTTGAGGCAAAAATGGAAATAACCGCGTTCGTTGCCGCGGCCCTTCGGCGCGCGGTGCGATCCCCGGTTCTGACAGTCGGGCCACTCGCAGGTGACCGCTTCCTCGCGCACGCGCGGCTGCTTCGCATCAGCCCTCGGCTTGATGCGGATGCTATCGAAGAATTTCGATGTATCGATCGGCATGACCATCTTTGACTACGCAATGCTCTACGCTTCAAGTCTTGACATCGCATTTATTCCGTTAGCCTTCGCGCCATTGACGGAGGCGAGCGATGGGCGTTAAGTCGCTCGCCATGACCGTCAAGGATAGCATCACAAAAAAACTGAGCGAAGCTTTCACGCCGGAGAGCCTCGACGTCGCCGATGAATCACATCTTCACGAGGGTCACGCCGGCCATCGGCCCGGCGGCGGAACGCATTTCCGAGTTAATATTGTGTCGCGAGCGTTCGAAGGGAAGAGCCGGGTCGATCGCCACCGCATGATCAATACGCTGCTGGCGGAGGAACTGGCCGGTAGCGTTCACGCGCTGGCGATCCGGGCACTGACACCGGCCGAACAGGGGCACTGAACGCGGGGGCCGGGCTCCACCGGGTCGGCAATCCATCGCCAAGAGGCACATGCCCAGACGACCGTCGAGACATGGATCGCCGGATCGGAGCTGATCCGAGCGGAAACGGCAAGCCTCGCGCCTTTTCGCGACCACCACCCCAAGTTACGCGTCCAACGCATACCAGCAGCGGCCTGCGACCGCTTCGCTCAAAAATTTCAATCGCGTTTTTATGGGAAATTAACCCGCTCCTCAGAACATCGGAGCAAAATACCTCCATCGTTACGGCAGAACGCGAACGCAATGGAGCGTTACGCGCTCGAATTGACTCGCTGGGATCATGCTCATGTCCGAAGCAGCCTCAACGGCGCTGATCGCGGAACTGGAAAGTGCGGTGCAAGGCGGCTCGTCCGAGCGGCGGCTCCAGATGCTTCGCCGGGTTACCGACCTGTTCCTGTCCGATGCGGACCGGCTGAACGAAAACCAGATCGGTGTCTTCGATGACGTTCTCGTCCGCCTCATGGAGCAGATGGAGGCGCGCACGCTGGCGCAACTCAGCACAACGCTTTCGGGCTCAAGCCTTGCTCCGAAGGAGACCGTCCGGCAGCTTGCTTATCATCAGGAAGTGTCAGTCGCAGCGCCGGTTCTGACAAAGTCGGCCAGGCTGTCCGAAGGCGACCTGATCGAGATCGCTAATCTGCGCGGGCCGCAGCACCTGCTGGCCATCTCGCACCGGGACACCCTGAGCGAGGGCGTGACCGACGTCCTGCTCAAGCGCGGCGACTCGCAGGTCTCCCACACGCTGGCCCGGAATGCGGGCGCGCGCTTCTCCGAATTCGGCTACGCCACCCTTGTTGAAAGCTCCGAAAAGGACGATGCGCTCGCCGAGAAGCTCGGGCTGCGTCTAGACATCCCGCTCAAGGTGCTGCGCGAGCTTCTTTCAAGAGCCAGCGCAGCCGTGCGCGAACGCCTGCTCAAGGTCGCACCGCCGGAGATGCGAGAGAAAATTCAGGAGGCGATTCGGTCGATCGTCGAACAGATCGCCTCCCCAGCCCTCGCACCGACCAACTACGCCGAATCGGAATCGATGGTCCTTGCCCTCAACCGAGCGGGCAAGTTGGGCGATCAGACCATCAACCGCTTTGCTCTGCAGAACGAGTACATCCACATCGTTGCCGCGCTCTCGCTTTTGAACTCGGTGAAAACCGAAGCGATCGAGCCGCTGATTACCAATCCCCGTCCCGACGGGTTGATCGTCGCTTGCAAAGCCGCCCGGCTGAACTGGTCAACGACCAGCATGATCCTGCGCAATCGCCCGCATTGCCGTCCCCTGACCAAGCAGGAATTCGAGAGTGGCCGGGAGGTGTTCGAAGCGCTCTCGCTGTCCTCTGCGCAACGCACGATCCGGTTCTGGTCCGCGCGCGGTTCGGCGAGGAAAGCCGATGCGCCAGACACGGCAATCGCCATTTCGGATATCTGAGCCGTGGGCTGGGGCAACCGAAAAGCGGATCGGGTGACGTTCGCCACCGGCTATACCGTTCTGATGATGGGGATCGACGGAACATGGCAGCGGCCCTGCACCATGCTGGACATTTCGGACAACGGCGCGCGGATTCAGGTGAAGGATTCGATCGAAGGATTGAATCTCAAGGAATTCTTCCTGCTGCTGTCGTCGACCGGCCTCGCCTTTCGCCGCTGCGAACTCGTCCGCGTCAATGGCGACGAGATCGGTGTCAAATTCGTTGAGGATAAAATTCCTGCCAAGAAGAAAGGCCGCGCGCCCGCCAGATCCGATTCGTGATGAGGCCGGGCTCCGCGATCCGCGACGGTTCTTTCAGTTTGAACTGACAACGCGGCGTCTGTACGCAGGCAGTCTGCATCCGCCTTTCACGTCTGGATTCCGAAGGCCGCGCGCCACCCGCGACAGTTAGAGCAATTTCCGACTGAGTGGAATCCGGTTCGCGTCAGAAAATGCTCTCAATCAATAACTTGCGCTTATTCTGATCGCAAAACCGGTATCCACTTTTGCGGGATACGCGCTAGGACAGTGTTCTCGCCCGCTTCGGTCTGTTCTCCATCGCCTCCGCTTCGCGCGGCACCGGCTGGATGCGCAGCGCGGTGATGCGGTTGCGCTCGCGTCGCAAAACCCTGAAGCGAAAACCGTGAAATGTAAAACTCTGGCCGCGCTCGGGGATCGAGCGTGCCTCGTGGATCACGAGGCCTGCGATCGTTGTCGCCTCTTCGTCCGGAAGATGCCAGTCCATGGCGCGATTGAGATCTCGGATCGGCACCGAGCCGTCGACGACCACCGATCCGTCGGGCTGCTGCCGAACGCCGGCCACCACCACGTCGTGCTCGTCGGAGATGTCGCCGACGATCTCCTCCAGAACGTCTTCCAGCGTCACCATGCCCTCGACTTCGCCGTACTCGTCAACCACCAGCGCGAAATGGGTCTTGCGGCGGCGAAACGCCTTGAGCTGATCGGAGACCGGGCGCATTTCCGGCACGAACCACGGCGGCAGCGCAATGGCGCTGGCGTTGATGCTCGACATGTCGCCGTCCGAGGAGAGGATCGCCCGCAATAGATCCTTGGCATGGAGCACGCCGATAATGTTTTCCGGCTTGTCGCGCCATAGCGGAATGCGGGTGTATTCGCTGGCAAGCACCTCGCGAACCAGTTCGTCCGGCGGCAAGTCGGCATTGATCGTCACCATCGCCGTGCGGTGAACCATCACGTCTGACACCGCAAGATCGCCGAAGCGAATCACATTCTGGATGTATTCAGCCTCGCCGCTTTCGATGCCGCCGTGCTCGGCGGATTCGCCGACCAGTCCTTCGATCTCCGCACCGGTCAACACGTCATGCTGCGAGACTTCCTTGACGCGAAGCGCGCGCAGGATGGCGCGCGAGGCCGAATTGAGCAGCCAGTTCAGCGGATAGAATAGGACATAGGACGCGAAGAGCGGATAGGCGATCCATTGCGACACCGGCTCCGGCTGGCGGATCGCCAGTGTCTTCGGCACCTGCTCGCCGATCACGATGTGCAGCGAGGAGAACACAAGGAATCCCGTAAGAAACGAAATGAAATGCAGCGCCGATTCCGGCATGTCGAGCCGCCCCAGCAGGGGTTCGAGCAAGGCCGCCACCGTCGGCTCGCCAACCCAGCCAAGACCGAGAGACGCCATGGTGATGCCGAGTTGGCAGCAGGCGAGATAGGCTTCGATATTGCCCACGATGTCTTGCACCAGCCGTGCGCCGAACGCACGGCGCTCCACCATGGCCTTGACGCGAAAACCGCGGCTTTTCACCAGCGCAAATTCGGCCGCAACAAAGAATGCATTGGCGGCAAGCAGCAGGAATGCGAGCAGTATCTGGAAGAACGTCGAACTCATCGCGGTCCCATGACCATGCCAAGCTGGTGTGGTGGTTCAGAAGTTCGCTTCATTGCCCGTGCGAGTCCATCAAGCGAAGTTTTGAACCCCAACCACACTAGAACAATAAAGTTGCTAGTGTCCCTTTGATTCCGAAGGTCCCAAAAGTTGCTGCAAGGACATGCGAACTTCGGAACCGAAACACTAGTGGTCCGATTCTAACATTTGCATCCCGTTGCGGCAGGAGTTCCTGCAAATGTTAGAATCAAAGGACCACGAGCAAATATGGGGTTTCTAGTGGAGTTTTGGATTTTGGCATTCGCATCACGAACTCGCAGCGAATGGGTGGCGAATGTCAAATCCACTCCACTAGGCCGGCGTATTGGCAAGCTTGCTGGCAAGAAAATCGCGAACCGTCGATGGCTCGACATCGGATGACACGACCGCCTGGCCGATCGCCTTCAAAAGGATGAAGGTCAGCCGGCCGCGCTTCACCTTCTTGTCCTGCGCCATCAGCGTCATAAGCCCATCCGCGTCGGCCAAGCCTTCCTGCTTGAAACCGGCGATGTCCTGCAAGCGCGTCGGCAGACCCACCGCCGCCAGATGCCGCTGGATACGGGACACGTCCGCATCCGCGATCATCCCGAGCCGCGCCGAGAGCTCGGCGGCCAGCGCCATGCCGATCGACACGCCCTCGCCGTGATAGAGCCGGTCGGAAAATCCGGTCGCTGTTTCCAGCGCGTGGCCGAAGGTGTGGCCGAGATTGAGCAGCGCACGCTCGCCAGTCTCGCGCTCGTCGCGGGCGACGATGGCGGCCTTGGCGCGGCAGCTGGTGGCGACCGCGTATTCGCGCGCCGCGCCACCCTTGACGATGTCGGCATGGTTGGTTTCCAGCCACCCGAAGAAGGCCTCATCGCCGAGCAAGCCGTATTTGGCGACCTCGGCATAGCCGGCGCGGAACTGGCGTGGCGACAGCGTATCCAGCACCGCCGTGTCCGCGACCACCAGGATCGGCTGATGAAAGGCGCCGACCAGGTTCTTGCCCTGCGGCGAGTTGATGCCGGTCTTGCCACCCACCGACGAATCCACCTGCGCCAGCAGCGATGTCGGCACCTGCACGAAATCGATGCCGCGGCGGACGATCGCGGCGGCAAAGCCCGCGAGGTCGCCGACCACGCCGCCGCCGAGCGCGACGACGAGATCATTGCGCTCGATCTTGGCCTTGATCAGTTCCTCGCAAACAAATTCGATGCCTTCGTAGCTTTTCGAGACCTCCCCTTCGTCAACGACAATCCGCGAGGTCGCGATGCCGGCGCCGATCAGCGACGCCTCGGTCTGCCGCAACCAATGGGTCGCAACGTATTCGTCAGTGACGATCGCCACACGCGCTCCGGGACGCAGTGCAGCGATCCGTGCGCCGAGCGACGGCAGGATGCCCCGGCCAATGACGATGTCATAAGAACGGTCGCCGAGCGCGACATCGACCGTGATCGGGTCGGGATTTTTCAGCGGAGCGGTCATCGCGTGGTGCCAGATCCTTTGGGGTTAAGTCCTTGGTCGGGTCGTTCGTCGCAAACCCGGGCGGTCTCAGCTCCGTCGGTCCGCCGCGGCAAGCTTGCGGTGAAGCAGGTCGATGCATTCATCGACGATCCTTTCATACGGCACGTCGCGCGAGGCGATCGTGATATCCGCCAGTTGGTAGACGGGCTCGCGCTCCGCGATAAGACGCCCGATCGTCGCGGCGGGATCGGCCGTTTGCAGCAGGGGCCGATCGGCGCGGCGCCTGACCCGGCGCAGGATCACCTCGGCGTCCGCCTTGAGCCAGATCGAGACCGCCCGCTCGCGGATGCGCGCGCGGGTCTCCTCGCGCAGCACGGCACCGCCGCCGGTGGCGAGCACCATCGAACCGTTGCTCAAGAGCCGCGCGATCACCCGCGCTTCGCCGTCGCGGAAATGCGGTTCGCCGTGGGTTTCGAAAATTTCGGAAATCGACATTCCGGCGGCAAGTTCGATCTCGGCGTCGGCGTCGACGAACCGCATCGCAAGACGCGCCGCGAGACGCCGGCCGATCGTGGACTTTCCCGCCCCCATCATGCCGACGAGCACCAGCGACCGCCCGCCGAGCGCCGCGACGATCGCGGTCTCCGGGGACGTGCCCGCGCTGGCCGATGAAACGGTTTCGGACGTCAAAAGACACCTGTCGGAATGCGGTTGGCCCTTCCCGCCAGCTATACTACTCTCGTCGAGGGGGTTGCCAGAGACTCTTGCACCTGGCCTGCGAACATGTTGGTACTCGAAGCGTCGCCCCAAAGGTTAATATCGCGCCGGGACCACACATGCCCAGCCTGTTCCGCTTCCTGATTCTCGTCGCGGCGATTGGCGCGATCGGCTATGGCGTGATTTTCGCGCTGGCGAATTTCGTCAACCCGACGCCGCGGGAAATGACGGTGACCGTCCACCCGGACAAATTTCTCAAGAAATAGCTGCTACGCTTGCGGCATGACGTCTGACAAAACCTCCGATGCGAAGCTGACGAATCTGTTCCTCGACATGCTGGCTGCCGAGCAAGGCGCCGGCGAGAACACGCTCAGCGCCTACCGTCGCGACCTCGAGGATTTTTCCGCGTTCCTCGCGCATGCGGGGCAGAATTTCGTCGCCGCCGAAACCCAGACGTTGCGGGATTATCTCGGCGATCTCGACGTCAGGGGTTTCAAGTCATCGAGCGTCGCACGGCGTCTGTCGGCGATGCGTCACCTGTTTCGTTTTCTGCTGAGCGAGCGCATCAGAGGCGACGATCCCGCCGCCATCCTGTCGGGACCGAAGCGCGGACGGAGCCTGCCGAAAGTGCTGTCGATAGCGGATGTCGATCGCCTCCTCGCGCGCGCAAAAGCGGCGATCGATACGCCCGATGCCTCAACCGCCCAGCGATCACGCGCCGCACGGCTGTATTGCCTGCTCGAAGTGCTCTATGCCACCGGGCTGCGCGTGTCCGAACTGGTCTCGCTGCCGCTGTCGGCAGCGCGGCGCGACGCCCGCATGATCGTGGTGAGCGGCAAGGGGAACAAGGAGCGGTTGGTGCCGCTGAACGAGGCGTCGCGGCAGGCGATGACCGATTATCTCGCCGCGATGGACGATCAGCGCGGTGCGGGCAAGGCCGCGGCGCGGCCCAAGTGGCTGTTCCCGTCGTTCGGCGAAAGCGGCTACCTGACACGGCAGCACTTTGCGCGCGAACTCAAGGAGCTGGCGGCGGCGGCCGGTCTCGCCCCCCGGCTGGTCTCGCCGCACGTGCTGCGTCATGCCTTCGCGAGCCACCTGCTGCATAACGGCGCGGACTTGCGAATCGTGCAGACGCTGCTCGGCCACACCGACATCTCAACCACGCAAATCTACACCCACGTTGTGGAAGAGCGGCTGAAAAGCCTGGTGCGCGACCTGCACCCGCTGGCGGAGACCTGACTGGCGCTCACGCGACGGCCAAATCCGACCTTGAAACCCCAGCCATGCCGGAGTTTCCTTTATTATACGACGGTCAGGCGAAAGAGCCCGTCCTCGCTCCGGACTTGACTTCACGCCGATCAGCCGCGAAAGAGCGCAGCGCCTCCCGCCAGCAGCCGATCCAAGCGTCTCTGCCAAACTATCTAAACGTTTGAATTAAAGGATTTTTTCCGTCCCCACCGATAACTTTCGTCCCCTGACACGTTCGTCCTATATTGCTGGAATGCCGGACCCCATGCGCAGTTACCTCGATTTCGAAAAGCCCGTCGCCGAACTCGATTCCAAGATCGATGAACTCCGTGCGCTCGCCGCCTCCGGCAGTGACATCGGCGAGGAGATTTCGAGCATCGAGGACAAGGCCGCGCAGGCGCTCAAAGACCTCTACGACAGCCTGACGCCGTGGCAGAAAACCCAGGTGGCGCGGCACCCGCAGCGGCCGCACTTCTCCGATTTCATCAAGGGCCTGATCACCGAGTTCACGCCGCTGGCCGGAGACCGCAAGTTCGGTGAGGACGAGGCGCTGATCGGCGGCTTCGGACGCTTCCGCGGCGAGAGCATCTGCGTCATCGGTCAGGAAAAAGGCGCGACCACCGAGAGCCGGCTGAAACACAATTTCGGGATGGCGCGGCCCGAAGGTTACCGCAAGGCGGTCCGGCTGATGGAAATGGCCGACCGCTTCGACATTCCCGTATTGTCACTGGTCGATTCCGCCGGAGCCTATCCCGGCATCGGCGCTGAGGAGCGCGGTCAGGCCGAGGCGATCGCACGCTCGACCGACACCTGCCTGTCGCTCGGCGTCGCCAATATCGCCGTCATCATCGGCGAGGGCGGCTCGGGTGGCGCGATCGCGATCGCGACCGCCAACCGCGTGCTGATGCTGGAACATGCGATCTATAGCGTGATCTCGCCGGAAGCGGCGTCGTCGATTCTCTGGCGCGACGGCAGCAAGGCACAGGAAGCCGCGACCAACATGAAAATCACCGCACAGGACCTGCTGCGGTTCGGCGTGATCGACGCCATCCTCAAGGAGCCGCCGGGGGGCGCCCATCGCGATCCAGCTGCAGTGATCGCGCTCACCGGCGACGCCATTGCCGAGGCCTTCACCGATCTGCGCAATCTGGACCGCGACGCGCTTCGCAAGCAGCGCCGCCAGAAATTCCTCGATATCGGGCGCAAACTGGGCTGAGCACACGACGCATCCGCCAGGATAGGACCTCGACGGCTCCGGACCGGCGGAGACCGCGTTTCCGGCCCCGGACGCTATGGTTCGGCAGCTCAAATCGGGCTTTTTGCGCATTCGGGCCGAAACTGCCCTATTTCAGCCCGGTACCGAATATTTAACTTCCGTTCACCATCGTTGCCATGGATTTGGTCGCGCCGGCCGGCCCGGCTTGCGGGGCCGCAGGCTTAAGGATAATATTTTATTCAATGGCTTGGGGCATGGACGCCATGAATTCGGGGTGCAGGCTTGCCCGTCGCTTGCGGAGCTTTGCTTTGATCCATCGCACGGCTTTGATCCATCGCACGCTTGGTCGCGCGATCATGACGTCGGCCGTGCTCGCGTCCGGCGCGCTTCTCGCCGGCTGCAACGGCGAGGACGCTTCGCTCGCGAGCAACGCCAAGGCCAACCAGCCCGTCCCACCCAAGCTCATCGCCGCCATGACCGAAAAGGACATGGAGCTGCAGTCGCCGATCCTGGTTCGCCTGTTCAAGCAGGAAGCCGAGCTCGAGGTTTGGAAGCAGGACCGGTCCGGCAAGTTCGCCTTACTCAAGACCTACCCGATCTGCCGCTGGTCCGGCGATCTCGGCCCGAAGACGCGTGAAGGCGACCGCCAGGCCCCGGAAGGTTTCTACAACATCACCCCGGCGCAGATGAATCCGCGCTCGGCCTACTATCTCTCGTTCAATACCGGCTATCCGAACGCCTTCGACAAGTCGCTGGGGCGCACCGGTTCCGAGCTGATGGTGCATGGCGACTGCTCCTCGCGCGGTTGCTACGCGATGACCGACGAGCAGATCGCGGAAATCTACGCGCTCGGCCGTGAATCGTTCTTTGGCGGCCAGCGCGCCTTCCAGTTTCAGGCCTATCCGTTCCACATGACAGCGGCGAATCTTGCGAAACATCGCAATAATCCGAACATGCCTTTCTGGAAGATGATCAAGGAAGGCAACGATCACTTCGAGGTCACGCATCAGGCGCCGAAGGTCGAGTTCTGCGAGCACAAGTACGTATTCGATCCGGCGCCCCCGCCCGGCTCCACCAAGCCGCTGGACTTCAATGCCTCGGCAACCTGCCCGGCCTACGTGGTTCCCGACGACATCGCGAGTGCCGTGCGCGAGAAGCAGCAGCAGGACAACACAGAGCTCGCGAAGCTGATCTCGAAGGGAACGCCGGTAGCGAGGCTCAACACCGGGATCGACGGCGGCATGAACCGCGTGTTCGCCGCCAAGCTCCCGGAAGCTCAGACGGGGCTGTCAGACCCGGCTGAACCCGGCCTGAAGCTCACGGCTTACTCGCCGGCGCCAGGCACCATTCCGCCGAGCGTCAATCCGCCGCGCGATTCTGCAGCGGCAACGGTCGCGACCGCATACGAACCGGAGGCCGACGCGACGCGGCCGTCGTCATCGCTGCTCGCTCCTTCCGCACCGAACAACATCTTCAGCAACCTCGCCCGCAAGATCGGTTTCGGCACCGCCGACACTACCGCGACGACCGCCACCACAACCACGCAGCCCACTCCAGCCAAGCCGAAGACGGCAGCTCCCAAACAAAACACTCCGCATCGCACGACCCTGGCCGAGAAGCATGCACCGGCCACGACGGCAGAAAAGACGGCTGACAAAGCAGGCAAGTCTAAGGTCGCCACCGCGCGGCCACCGCTCAAGCCCGCAGTCGACGCGCCCACCCCCGCGACGGCTTCGATTCCGAGCGCAGCGCCGGTAGCGTCATCGAACTCGTTCGACAGCCGCTTCACGGCATTCCGGTAAAGATATGCCGTCATGCCCGCGAAAGCAGGCATCCCGTATTCCAGAGCACAGATAATAGGAGCAGATATCGCGATGTACGGGATCATCCGCGTTCGCAGATGATGACGATATCGATACGTGGCTAGTGTCGCCCCTCCCCACCTGCGCAACGATTGTTTCGCTTAGGAGGGATAAGAAATCAGCGTATCCGCCCGCCCTCAGCCGTAGCGGCCGTGGCAGTGCTTGTACTTCTTGCCCGAGCCGCAGGGACAATCCTCGTTGCGGCCCACCTTGCCCCACTTCGCGGGATTGCCCGGATCGCGGCTGGAACGGTCCGCATTCACCGCCGGCGCCAGCGATGCCTGGGCAAAATTGCTTTGCGCGAACGCCATCTCGTCCTCGCCGGTATTGGGATCGAGCTTGTGGGCCTCCATCGCGGGCAACACCGGTTGCTCTTCTTCGGGCGGCACGATTTCGACGCGCATCAGTTGCCCCGTCACCGCCTCGCGCAGATGCGCAATCAGGGCCTCGAACAACGAGAAGGCTTCCGACTTGTATTCCTGCAGCGGATCGCGCTGGCCGTAGCCACGCAGGCCGATGACCTGGCGCAGATGATCCAGCATCACCAGGTGTTCGCGCCAGAGATGATCGAGGGTCTGCAGAAGAATGGTCTTTTCGACGTAGCGCATGACATCGGGACCCCATTGCCCGACCTTGGCCGCCATATGCTCGTCGACGCGACTTTCGATGCGCGACAGCAACTCCTCGTCGGCGATGCCCTCTTCCGCGGCCCACTCGTCGACCGGCAGATCGACCTCGAGCACCCGCTTCAGCTCTTCTTTCAGGCCGACGACGTCCCATTGCTCGGCATACTGGTTTTCCGGCACGTGCTTGGTGACGAGGTCCTCGACAAACGCATGGCGCATGTCGGCGATCGTTTCCGCGACGCTTTCGTTCTTCATCAGATCGACACGCTGATCGAAGATCACCTTGCGCTGGTCGTTCTGCACGTCGTCGTATTTCAGCAAGTTCTTGCGGATGTCGAAGTTGCGCGCCTCGACCTTCTGCTGCGCCTTCTCCAGCGCCTTGTTGATCCAGGGATGGGTGATCGCCTCGCCTTCCTTGAGGCCGAGCCGCTGCAGCATGGTGTCGAGCCGGTCGGACCCGAAGATCCGCATCAGGTCGTCTTCCAGCGACAGGAAGAATTTCGAGCGGCCCGGGTCGCCCTGGCGGCCGGAGCGGCCACGCAACTGGTTGTCGATGCGGCGCGACTCGTGACGTTCGGAACCGATGATGTAGAGGCCGCCGGGCCGGGTCACGGTCTTGGCCGGCTTTGAGCCTTTGGCCGGCTCGATCTCGACGACGTCCTCGGCCTTGAGCACCATTTCGCGGAAGCGTTCGATATCGGCCTTGATTTCCTCGATCTTCGCGTGCTTCCCCGCCTCGTCGGCAATGTCGGCGGTCTCGTGCTGGGCACGCATCTCCAGCGAGCCGCCGAGCTTGATGTCAGTGCCGCGGCCGGCCATGTTGGTCGCGATGGTGATCGCGCCGGGCACGCCGGCCTCAGCGACGATATAGGCTTCCTGCTCGTGGAAACGAGCATTCAGCACCGCAAACAGCTTCGCCGGCTTGCTGGCGCGGGCCGCCGCGTAGAGCTTTCGCATCGATTTGGGATCAGTGAAGTCGATCTGCTTGTAGCCGTTCTTCTTCAGATATTCGGCGAGCACTTCCGATTTCTCGATCGAGGCGGTGCCGACCAGCACCGGCTGCATCCGGGCGTTGGCGCGCTCGACCTCCGCCAAGATCGCGGCGTACTTCTCGTTCTGGGTCCGGTAGACCTCATCGTCCTCGTCGAGACGCGCGATCGGCAGGTTGGTCGGGATTTCGACGACCTCGAGCTTGTAGATGTCGGCCAGTTCGTCGGCTTCCGTCAACGCGGTGCCGGTCATGCCCGCGAGCTTCTTGTACATCCGGAAGTAGTTCTGGAAGGTGATCGAGGCGAGCGTCTGGTTCTCCGGCTGCACCGGCTGATGCTCTTTCGCCTCCAGCGCCTGATGCAGGCCTTCCGAATAGCGACGGCCCGGCATCATGCGGCCGGTGAATTCGTCGATGATGACGACCTCGCCATCGCGGACGATGTAGTCCTTGTCGCGGGTGAACAGAGAGTGCGCGCGAAGCGCCTGGCCGATGTGGTGAACGACGGAGACGTTCTCGACGTCGTAGAGCGACTCGCCCTTGAGCTGGCCGGCCTCGCGCAGCAGCGTCTCGATCTTCTCCATGCCGGCTTCGGTGAGCGTCGCCGTGCGCTGCTTCTCGTCGACCTCGTAGTCAATCACCTTCTCGAGGTTCGGCATGAAGGTATCGATGGTGTTGTAGAATTCCGAGCGGTCGTCGAGCGGGCCGGAAATGATCAGCGGCGTCCGCGCCTCGTCGATCAGAATCGAGTCGACCTCGTCGACGATGGCGAAGAAGTGCTCGCGCTGGACCATATCCTCCAGCCGGTACTTCATGTTGTCGCGCAGATAGTCGAAGCCGTATTCGTTGTTGGTGCCGTAGGTGATGTCGCAGGCATAGGCCGCCTTGCGCTCGACATCGTCGAGGCCGTGGACGATCACGCCGGTGGTCAGCCCGAGGAAGGAGTAGATCTGCGCCATCCAGGCGGCGTCGCGGCGGGCGAGATAGTCGTTGACGGTGACGACGTGGACGCCCTTGCCGGCGAGCGCGTTGAGATAGACCGCAAGCGTGGCGACCAGCGTCTTGCCTTCGCCGGTCTTCATCTCGGCGATGTCGCCCTCGTGCAGCACCATGCCGCCGATCAACTGCACGTCGAAGTGGCGCTGGCCGAGAGTTCGCTTGCCGGCTTCGCGCACGGTGGCGAAGGCGGGAACGAGGAGATCGTCGAGGCTCGTGCCGTTCGCGAGTTGCTGTTTGAATTCGTCGGTGCGCGCCCGCAGCGCTTCGTCGGACAGCGCGGCGATTTCGGACTCGAGGGCGTTGATGGCTTTGACGCGGGACTGATATCCCTTGATCCGCCGATCGTTGGCGGAACCGAAAAACTTGCGGGCAAGCGCGCCGATCATGCCTAATTCCTGTCTTCGCGGTTCGGCGTTGCAGCCATGTGGTGGTCTCCTAGTGTCCCGAATCCGAAGTTCGCCTTAATTCTGCAGCGCCTTCCGGAGCGAATTTCGGATTCATAGGGACACCAGCAACTCAACTCATCGTGACGCATCAGGGCTGGAAATCCCGGAAGCCGAGCATCCGTGTCATGGGTTGAGATTCGGCGACCCGGGGTTCAATCGCAAAAGCACAGCCAAAACCCACCTTCGCTGTCGGCCCGGTCCGGCAGAGATATGGCCCACCCCGTGGGTTGTCAACGGTCGCCGGACCGCCGATTCGAAGCACCCGCGGCGGAAACCGCGGCGGCCCGCCTGTCTGGAAATTCATGATTTTGACAGAGTTTTCGCGTTGCCAAGGCTGCATGATTGAGCGAGTGTCCGCCGTCCCAAAAACCACCTCCTCCTGGAGATCAAGGACTTCCCATGACCATCTCATTGCCCGCAACGAAACACAGCCTGCGCGTTCGCCTGGCGGCGTCCGCCCTCGGCGGCTGCCTGGCCGTGACCCTGCTCATCGGCACGCCGGTCCGCGCAGATGATTTGAATCCTGTGCTGGCAAAAGTTAACGGCTCCGAGATCCGCCAGAGCGACGTCAATGTCGCCGAAGAGGAATTGGGTCCGAGCCTCGCGCAGATGGACCCGGCAGCCAAGCAGGACAACGTGCTGTCGTTCCTGATCGATATGAAGATCATCGCCAAGGCCGCCGAGGACAAGAAGATCGAAAACAGCGAGGACTTCAAAAAACGGCTCGCCTTCACCCGCGACCGTCTGCTGATGGACAAGCTACTGGCATCCGAAGGCAAGGCGGCGATCACTCCCGACGCCATGAAGACAGTCTATGAGGACGCCTCCAAGCAGATCACCAGCGAACAGGAAGTGCATGCCCGCCACATCCTGGTGCCGACCGAGGAAGAGGCCAAAAAGATCGAGGACCAACTAAAGAAGGGCGCGGACTTCGCCGAACTCGCCAAGAAGGAATCCAAGGATCCCGGCGCCTCCGACGGCGGCGACCTCGGCTTCTTCACCAAGGAGCAGATGGTACCGGAATTTTCCCAGGTCGCCTTCGCGCTGGAGCCCGGCAAGATTTCCGATCCGGTCAAGACCCAGTTCGGCTGGCACATCATCAAGGTCGAGGAGAAGCGCGCCCGCAAGGCCCCCGACTTCAATCAGGTGAAGCCGCAGATCGAGCAGTATGTGACGCGCAAGGCGCAGGCCGATTACGTCGCCAAGCTGCGCGAGACGGCCAAGATCGAACGCATGGACAAGCCAACCGCTCCGGCGAATGCAAGCGGGGACAAGGCCAGTTCCGCCAAACCCGCCGACAGCAAAATGGCGCCGGCGAAGAAGTAGATTCACGATCTAAAGTCCGAATCGATGGGGCGGGATGAACGATCATCCCGCCCCATTTTGCATCCGGCTCTTTTCTTCCCTCTCCCCTTGTGGGAGAGGGTGGCGGAACGAGCGCAGCGAATTCGCGCCGGGCGGGGGTCATGGCACGTCATGCGAGCCGCCCTCACCCGCTTCGTGGCTTCGCCGCTCAGTACCCTCGCCCACCCCGCGCAGGTTCGCTGCGCTGGGGGAGAGGGAAGAAACGCCGAGACTCACCGCATGTCGTCAACCATCTCCCCCCTCGCTCCCACTGATGTCCCAGACATGCCCGCAATCGCGGGCGTGCGCCTCGCGACCGCCGCGGCCGGCATCCGCTACAAGGGCCGCACCGACGTGCTGTTGGCGCTGCTGGACAAGGGCACGACGGTGGCCGGGGTATTCACCAAATCCAAGTGCCCGTCGGCGCCAGTGGAGTGGTGCCGCGCCCGACTGAAAAGTGGGAGCGCGCGGGCGCTGGTGGTGAACTCCGGCAATGCCAATGCCTTCACCGGCAAGACCGGCCGCCAATCGACCAAGCTCACCGCCGATACCGCCGCCAAAGCGGCCGGCTGCAAGGCGAGCGACATCTATCTCGCCTCGACCGGCGTGATCGGCGAACCGCTCGACGCCACAAAATTCAACGGCGTGCTGGAGACATTGGCGCGCAACGCTGCGCCCGACCGCTGGATGGACGCGGCGCGCGCTATCATGACCACCGACACCTTTCCTAAGGTCGCGACCGCACGCGTGAAACTCGGCAAGGCGACCGTCACCATCAACGGCATGGCCAAGGGCGCCGGCATGATCGCGCCAGACATGGCGACCATGCTGTCGTTCGTCTTCACCGACGCGCCGATTTCAGCGACGGCGTTGCAATCGCTGTTGAAGAGCGGCGTCGAGGACACCTTCAACGCCGTCACCATCGACAGCGACACTTCCACCTCCGACACCCTGCTGGCGTTCGCGACCGGGGCCGCGAGCGCCCATGGCGCGCCGAAAATCTCCCGCGCCAACGATCCGCGCCTGAAATCCTTTGCGAAAGCGTTTCACGGCATGCTGGCCGATCTCGCCGAACAGGTGGCGCGCGACGGCGAAGGCGCGCGCAAGCTGGTCGAGGTCATCGTCGAGGGCGCGACCTCGAAACTGTCGGCGCGCAGGATCGCCAAGTCGATCGCCAATTCGCCGCTGGTGAAGACGGCGATCGCCGGCGAGGACGCCAACTGGGGCCGCGTGGTGATGGCGGTCGGCAAGGCCGGCGAGCCGGCCGATCGCGACAAGCTCTCCATTTCGTTCAATGGCATCCGCGTCGCCACCCGTGGCGCGCGCGATCCTTCTTACGATGAAGCTGAAGTGTCGGCAGCGATGAAGAACCCGACTATCCAAATCAAGGTGGCGCTCGGCCTTGGCAAGGGCCGCGACCGCGTGCTGACCTGCGACCTCACCAAGGAGTATGTCGCGATCAACGGCGATTACCGGTCGTGATAAAACTCACTCTCGTCGTCGCCTGCGCCCTGATCGACGCCGACAACCGCGTGCTGATCGCGCAGCGGCCCGAGGGCAAACAGCTTGCCGGGCTGTGGGAATTCCCGGGTGGCAAGTTCGAGCCGGGCGAGCGTCCCGAAGAGGCGCTAATTCGTGAACTGCGCGAGGAACTCGGCATCGTGACGCAGGAGCCCTGCCTCGCGCCACTGACCTTCGCGAGCCACGCCTATGAGAGCTTTCATCTGTTGATGCCGCTCTATATCTGCCGGCGCTGGCAAGGCGATGTGACCTCGAAAGAGGGGCAGGCGCTGAAGTGGGTTCGCGCCAACAGGCTGCGCGACTATCCGATGCCGCCGGCGGATATCCCGCTGATCCCGCCGCTGATCGATTTGCTGATGTAGGGACGGCTTTTCCAGTCGTCATGGCCGGGCTCGTCGCGGCCATCGACGTCTTTGACGCGGTAATGAATTCAAGACCTGGATGCCCGCGACAAGCGCGGGCATGATGCTATTTTTTGTCGGCCGCTCTCTTCACCGCTGCTTCGAGACTCGCCTTAGCCGAACCGGGTTGCAACGGCTTCTGCTGGCTCTCATGCGGCGCCCAACCCGACAACCAGACGATATCGAAGGTCGCGCGGATACGGCCGTCGGGGTCAGTGAAGCGCTCATGATAGATTTGCGCCATCCGTAGCAGCGTTGCTCGGCGCAAAGGCGTCCGCCGCCGCTCGGCCAGGATGTTGGCCGCACCCATGCGGCGCAGGTCGTGCATCAGCGCGAAAGCATCGCCATAACGCACCACGACGCGATCGACGTCCGTCACCGGCACCGCGAAGCCGGCCCGTTGCAGCAGCGCACCGGCGTCGCGCAGATCGGCGAACGGCGCGACGCGCGGCGACATGCCTCCCTCAAGCTCGGACTCGGCGGCGGCGAACGCCTGACGCAATTCGGTCAGCGTCTCGCCGCCGATGGTGGCTGCGAGCAGTAATCCATCCGGCTTCAGCGCACGGCGAATCTGCGCCAGAACGCCCGGCAGATCGTTAACGAACTGGAAGGCCAGTCCGGAGACAGCGAGATCGAGCGATTCCGGCAGCAGTCCCAAGGCTTCGCTCTCGTCGACAGGAAGATCGACGGGCGAGAGCTCGGCGACGTGCGCTGCGAGTGCGCCGCGCACCTGATCGCCCGGCGTGCCGATATCCGCCGCATGTTGAAACACGCGCAACACGGCCTGCAGGCGCTCCGCCATATCCTCCGCGACGCGATCGAGCAGAAACGGCACCGCTCCCATCCTGGCTGCACGCCGCTGGCGCACGCGCAGCAAGGCGCGGTCGAACAGAACGGGCGGCGATGACGGGTTCGGAGCCATGCGGCTTGGTACGCCGATCATCCCGTCGCTGGCAACTGCACGTCGACCGCCTTTCCTTGTCCCCGCTAGCGGGACGAGGTTAAGCGCGCGCCGCGCATGAATGCTTGAGCCGAGCTCACGTCAGCGTTAGCCTCGTCCCATGGACGCAGAGACTGCACCGTCACGTTCCATGGCCGGCCGTCTGCACGGTGCGCTGCGGCAATGCCTTGGCGCGGTGTCCCACGCGGCGCGAACGGCGCTCGATATCGCGCTGCCGACCCTTTGCGCCGCCTGCCGCGAACCGGTCGCAGGCGTTGGCGTTTGTGCCGATTGCTGGACCAAACTGTCGTTCATTGAACGCCCTTATTGCCCCCGTCTCGGCACCCCCTTTGTTTATGATCCGGGGTCCAGCATGCTGTCGATGGAGGCGATCGCCAATCCCCCGGCCTATCAGCGTGCCCGCGCCGCGGTACGCTACGACGATGTCGCCAAGGTGCTGGTCCACGCACTGAAGTATCAGGACCGCACTGACCTCGCGCCTGCGATGGGCCGTTGGATGGCGCGCGCGGGTACCGAATTGCTCGACGGCGCCGATGTTCTGATCCCGGTGCCGCTGCACTGGCGGCGCGGCTGGAGCCGCCGCTACAGCCAGTCCGGCGCGCTGGCACGCACCATCGCCGGACAATCGGGCGTTCCGGTCGTGACGGACGCGCTACGGCGCATCCGCCCCACCCGGCAACAGGTCGGATTGTCGAGAAACGACCGCGCCCGCAATGTGCAGGGCGCGTTCAAGGTTGCGATTGAGCGCACCAGTCGGATCCAGGGCCGCCGGATCGTTCTGATCGACGATGTCCTGACATCGGGTGCGACGGTGGACGCCTGCGCGCGCGTACTGTTGCGCGCCAAAGCCGCGCAGGTGGACGTGCTGGTTTTCGCCCGGGTTGTCGACACCATGAAAGCTCCCATATAATTAAGGCTCGAACCCGAAGCCTTGTGTCTGCTCGCGGGGGAAAGGCAACGACATGGACACCGAGACCACGTTCATCGCGGCGATGATCCAGATGCGGGCCGGTCTCCTGCCCGAGCCAAATCTCGACCAGGGCGCGAGGCTGATTCGCGAGGCGGCGGCGCAGGGCGCAAGCTTCGTGCAAACCCCCGAAGTCAGCAACATGATGCAGACCGATCGCATCGCGTTGTTTGAGCAGCTCCGGAGCGAAGACGACGACCGCTCGCTCGCCGGCTATCGCGATCTGGCGCGCGAATTGAAAATCCATCTCAATATCGGTTCGCTGGCGTTGCAGATCACGCCCGAGAAAGCTGTCAACCGCTCGTTCCTGATCGGGCCGTCCGGCGACATCCTCGCGCGCTATGACAAGATCCACATGTTTGATATCGATCTCGGCGGCGAAAGCTATCGCGAGTCCGCCAACTATCAGCCGGGCGAGACCGCCGTGATAACCGACCTGCCTTGGGGCAGACTCGGCATGACGATCTGCTACGACGTGCGCTTTCCGGCGCTATACCGGGCGCTGGCCGAAGCCGGCGCGTCGTTCCTCACGGTGCCCTCGGCCTTCACCAAAAAGACCGGTGAGGCGCATTGGCACACGCTGCTGCGCGCCCGCGCCATCGAGAACGGCTGCTTCGTGTTCGCTGCAGCACAAGCCGGGCTGCACGAGAACAACCGCGAAACGTTCGGCCATTCGCTGATCGTCGATCCCTGGGGCACGGTGCTGGCCGAAGGCGGTGGCACCGAACCCGGCATCGTGCTGGCGACGATCGACCCTGCCAAAGTCGCGACCGCGCGCAAGACCGTACCCTCGTTGCAGCACGGGCGACGATTTTCCTTCGCCGATCATAAGTCGGCGAGCGACCATCTGCATCTTGTACGAGGCTCGGCATGATCCGCTACAATCTGCGCTGCGAGCGCGGCCACACTTTCGAAAGCTGGTTCCAAAGCTCGTCGTCCTATGACTCGCAGGTCAAACGCAAGCTCGTGACCTGCGCGGTCTGCGGCTCGGAGAAGGTCGAGAAGGCGATTATGGCCCCGCGGCTCGCCGGCTCCAAGAAGCGCACGCCGAGGCTCGCGGCCGCTCCCGCATTTACGATAGACGACCCTCCCGAGCGAGGTTCGGCATGATCCGCTACAACCTGCGCTGCGACCGCGGCCACACCTTCGAAAGCTGGTTCCAGAGCTCGTCGGCCTACGATTCGCAGGTCAAGCGCAAGCTCGTAACCTGCGCGGTCTGCGGCTCGGCGAAAGTCGAGAAGGCGATCATGGCGCCGCGGCTCGCCCGCACCGGAAAGCGCGGCGAGGTTGCGCCTGCTGATTCCTCCATGCCCGCGACGGTAACGCAGGAGCGCGAGCTTCGCGCCGAGATCAAGCAGTTGCACGATCATCTGATCAAGAACGCCGACAACGTCGGCGCACGATTTCCCAACGAAGCCCGCAAAATGCATTACGGCGATATCGAGCATCGCCCGATCTACGGCGAGGCGTCGCCTGAGGAAACGAGATCGCTGATCGAGGAAGGCGTCGAGGTCGGGTCGCTGCCGGTGCTGCCGGACGACCGGAACTAAGGGGCTATGACGCTGGACACGTTTCCGTCCTGGCTGTTCTGGGCACTGCTGTCGGCGGCATTCGCAGCGCTGACCGCCATCTTTGCCAAGGTCGGGGTCGAGGGCATCAATTCCGATATCGCCACTTTCATCCGCACCATCGTTGTCCTCGTCAGTCTCGGCCTGATCCTGTTGGCGACGGGACAGTTCAGCCACTCCGGCCCAATCCCGGCCCGGAGCTGGGTTTTTCTCGTGCTGTCGGGACTGGGCACCGGCGCATCGTGGCTCTGCTATTTTCGTGCGCTCAAGCTCGGTCCGGCCACGCTGGTCGCGCCGATCGACAAGCTGAGCGTCGTGCTGGTGGCCTTGTTCGGCGTCGTCTTTCTTGGCGAGCGCCCGTCACTGAATGGCTGGATTGGAATCGCCTTGATCGCAGCCGGCGCAGTGCTGATTGCATTCAAACGCTAACTAAACCGCCACCAGCAACCCGACGCCGATCACGATCAGCGCGATACCGCCAAGCTCACGCAACGAAAGCGGCTGCTTGAACGAATAATACGACACCGCCTGCGCAAACAGCACCTCGACCAGCGCCAGCGTGCGGACATTGGCAGCGGCGGTGAGTGCGAACGCCAGGAGCCAGAATTGCGAGGCGAACGCACCCAAAAAGCCTGCGAACAGCGACGGCCGCCACAAGCCGAGAATTCGTCTTGGCACGTCCGGCGTGCGCAGCATCAGATACGCCGTCAGCACCGCCGTTTGCACGAACAGCCCGAACACCAGCGTGTAGGACGCCGCGGTGACAAACGATACGCCCGGCACGGCAATGATGGCGCCGCGAAAGCCGACCGCGGACAGGGCGAAGCAGGCGGCTGCGACCAGCCCCAGCGCCGTCGGCTTGAGATCGGCGAAGCCCTTGGCGCCCCCGGGGCCGGAGTGCGGTGATGACGACGCCGACGGTGGCGATCAGAATCGCGACCACTTTCAGCAAGGTGAGATGGTCGCCGAGAAAAACAAATCCGAAAATCGCAGTCTGGATCGCTTCGGTCTTCAGATACGCCGTCGTCACCACGAACGAGCGGTCGTTCATCGCGAGCAGCATCAAGCCGGTGCCGACAATCTGCGTGAGCGCGCCGAGCAACAGCCACAGCCAGAAGGCAGCGACCGGCCAAGGGATCGGGTCGCCGGTGAAAGCGATCACCAGAGCGAAAAAGATCAGCGAAAACGGGAAACCGAACAGGAAGCGGATATTGGTCGCGCCCCACGTGCCGAGCGGACCGGTCAGCGACCGCTGCATCGCGTTGCGCGCCACCTGTCCGAACGCAGCCGTGACGGTGAAGGGTATCCAGAGCGAGGCGATGGTGAACATGAAAGATGTCTTATCACCCTTCCCTTGAGCAGGAGGGCTGAGGAAGCCTCACCCCACCGCTTCCGCCACCACCATGTAGTTGACATCCATGTCGGACGACAGGCTCCACTTGTCCGCGAACGGGCTGTAGACCACGCCGCTCTGCTCAGTGATGCCGAGCTTGTTGCGCTCGAGGTGACGCGCGAGTTCGTCGGGGGTGACGAATTTGTCCCACTGGTGGGTGCCGCGCGGCAGCCAGCGCATTACGTATTCCGCCGCAACAATGCCGAGCGCAAAGCTCTTCCAGTTGCGGTTGAGGGTAGAGGCCACCATCATGCCGCCCGGTTTCAGCATCGCGGCGCAGCGGTCGAGGAACAGGCCGACATCGGCGACATGCTCCACCACCTCCATCGCGAGTATGATATCGAAGCGCTCGCGCACATCCATGTCTTCCACCGTGGTGCAGCGATAATCGATCGACAGATGGGCTTTCTCGGCATGCAGCTTCGCCGCGGCGATGTTGGTCGCGGAAGGATCGACCCCGATCACATCCGCGCCAAGCCGTGTGAACGGCTCACACAAAAGGCCGGCACCGCAGCCGATATCGAGCAGCCTGAGGTCCGCAAGGCAGTTCAGGCTGCGAACGCTGCGCTCGAACTTGCGGCAGGCGGCGTCGCGGATGAACTGGAGCCGCAGCGGGTTGATCCTGTGCAGCGGCGCCATCTTGCCGTTGGGATCCCACCACTCCTGCGACAGTTTCGAGAACTTCGCGATCTCGGCGGGATCGACCGTTGATCCTGAAGCGGCTGAAGAATTCGCGGAAGGGTTGACTTGCATGGCCATGGCTACGCGTGGCTCCTATCGCGCCGTGATGTGATTGCGGAACGCCAGTGGCGAGGCGATGGTTCTGATCCTCTCAGCCCCTTCGCCGACCCCGCGCACCATCACGTCGCCGTAGTTGAGAATACGGCCGAGAATACTCTGATTGACATCCACGCTCTCGACCTTGTCCAGGCTCATCTCGAAGGTACGCCGCTTGATGAAGCCTGTCTTGTGCACAACCCGCAAATTGGTCACGTCGGTCTCGGTGGTCCAGCGGTGAAACCATGCCCTCAACATCCAGTACAATGCCACGAGCGCCGCAATGACGGCCAGCGCCAGGCACAACAGCATCGGCGTCTCGGTCACGAACATCTGCGAACCCAGGAAAAGGGCGAGCGCCGCGATCCAGGCCGCGATGGCCGGCAAATAGAAAATCCAGTGCACGTTGGTCGAATACAATACCTTCTCGCCCGGTTGCAGAATATCGTCGACATAACGCCCCATCGGCCTGCCTCACGCGCCTTCCCTGGATTATCCGGCCATCAGTGGAACGGCTGGAAGCCGGGTTGCCTGCCCGCAACCGCGCCGGTATGTATACGCGCCTTCTCGCCCGCGCGCCCCGCTTTTCGCACGATATCTTATCCAGTTAGCCCTTTTATCCAGTTAGCCTTGTCCAGTTAGCCTTGGGAACACACCATCCGTCATGAGTCGGCTTGTGATGAAATTCGGCGGCACCTCCGTCGCCAACCTCGACCGCATCCGCAACGTCGCGCGGCATGTCAAACGCGAGGTCGATGCCGGCCACGACGTCGCGGTGGTGGTCTCGGCGATGTCGGGCAAGACCAACGAACTGGTGGCATGGTGCAGCGACGCCTCGCCGATGCATGACGCGCGCGAATACGACGCGGTAGTGGCATCCGGCGAGCAGGTCACTTCGGGGCTTTTGGCCATCGCGCTGCAGGCGCTCGGCATTCAGGCTCGCTCCTGGCAAGGCTGGCAGATTCCGATTCGGACATCGGAGGCTCACGCTTCGGCGCGCATCCTCGAGATCGACGGTGGCGAACTCGTCAACCGCTTCAAGGAGCGCAAGGAGGTGGCCGTGATCGCCGGCTTCCAAGGCATCAGCCCGCAGACCGGCCGCATCACCACGCTCGGCCGCGGCGGCTCCGATACGTCGGCGGTGGCGATCGCCGCCGCCATCCGCGCCGACCGCTGCGACATCTATACCGACGTCGACGGCGTCTACACCACCGATCCGCGCGTGGTGCCGAAGGCCCGCAGACTCGACAAGATTGCGTTCGAGGACATGCTGGAGCTGGCGTCGCAGGGCGCCAAGGTACTGCAGGTTCGTTCCGTGGAACTCGGCATGACCCAGAACATGCCGATTTTCGTCCGCTCCAGTTTCGACAAGCCGGAGGACATCGACCCCCATGGCACGCCGCCGGGTACGCTGATCTGCAGCGAGGAGGAAATCATGGAAAGCCACGTCGTTACCGGCATCGCCTTCTCCAAGGACGAAGCCCAGATTTCGGTGCGCCAGATCGAGGACAAGCCGGGCGTCGCCGCCTCGATCTTCGTCCCGCTTGCCGAGGCCAATATCAACGTCGACATGATCGTGCAGAACGTCTCAGAGGACGGCAAGACCACCGACCTGACCTTCACGGTGCCGGCGGCCGACTATGCCCGCGCCAAGGAGACGATCACCCGCGCCAGGGACAAGATCGGCTATGCGCGCCTCGACAGCGCCACCGATGTCGCGAAGATCTCGGTGATAGGCTCGGGTATGCGCAGCCATGCCGGCGTCGCGGCGCAGGCGTTCAAGGCGCTGTCGGAGAAGAGCATCAACATCCGCGCCATAACCACCTCCGAGATCAAGTTCTCGCTGCTGATCGACACCGCCTATACCGAACTCGCTGTGCGCACCCTGCACACGCTTTACGGACTCGATCAGACCTGAGGGAATGCAGCGCCCATCGTCCTCCGGCTGGGCCGGCGCAGCGCGGCCGTGGCCCAACCTGCCGCCGCCTTCGCGCCGGTGCAGCTTTTCCAAACCGTGCGACCCTCGGCGGCAGGCGTTTTGCTTGGCAAATCGGACGTCGATTGGCTATACGGCCTCATGACGTGACCGTTTCGGCTGGCGCCACGGCTTCAGACAATCATTCGGTCGGACACCGCACCGCCGGGCTTCGGATGCGGTGAAGTCATTGTTTTTCTGAGGCTTATCGAAAAGACGGCTTCACAGGGGAGGATACCGGGACATGCGGAGCGCCTCGAGCGGCCCCCGCGTCTTGTTGAGACGGCTCCGCGAAGTCATGGCGGAGCAGGTCAGCGCACAGGAGCGTCTCGACAAGATCGTGGTGCTGATCGCCGCCAACATGGTGGCGGAGGTCTGCTCGACCTACGTGCTGCGCGTCGACAACACCCTGGAACTCTACGCGACCGAAGGTCTCAATCGCGACGCCGTCCATCGCACCGTGCTGACCGCACATGAGGGCCTTGTCGGCCTCGTCGCAAGCGAAGCGACGCCACTCAATCTGCCGGACGCGCAGAGTCACCCGGCGTTCTCGTTCCACCCGGAAACCGGCGAAGAAATCTACAATTCGTTCCTCGGCGTGCCGATCCTGCGCGCGGGCAACACGCTCGGCGTGCTGGTGGTGCAGAACCGCGCCAGGCGCACCTATGTCGAGGAAGAGGTCGAAGCGCTCCAGACCACGGCGATGGTGCTCGCCGAGATGATCGCCTCGGGCGAACTCGCCGCCCTCGCCCAGCCCGGCCTCGAGCCCGTCGCGCGCCACTCGATCCGCCAGACCGGCGCGATTCTGTCCGACGGCATCGCGCTCGGCCATGTGGTGCTGCATGAACCCCGCGTCGTCATCACCAACTACATCGCCGAGGATCTGCCGAAGGAGATCAGGCGGCTGGAAACAGCGCTCGCCAAGCTGCGCGCCGATCTCGACCGCATGCTGGAGCGGGGCGACGTTGTGGACGGCGGCGAACATCGCGAGGTGCTCGAGGCCTACCGGATGTTCGCCAACGATCACGGCTGGTCGCACAGACTGCAGGAGGCGGTCGCAACCGGCCTCACCGCGGAGGCCGCCGTCGAGCGCGTGCAATCGGACACCCGCGCGCGGATGCTGCGCTCGACCGATCCTTATCTGCGTGATCGCCTGCATGACCTCGAGGATCTCGGCCACCGCCTGATGCGGCAATTGGTTGGACAGGATCACGCGCCTTCCCGCGAGCAACTCCCGGAGAATGCGATCCTGATCGCACGCGCCATGGGGCCGGCGGCCTTGCTGGATTACGACCGCAAGCGGCTGCGCGGCCTGGTGCTGGAGGAAGGGACCGCGAATTCCCACGTCTCCATCGTCGCCCGCGCGCTGGGTATCCCGGCCGTCGGCGAGGTGCCGAACGCGCCTGGAATCGCCGACCCCGGCGACGCCATCATCGTCGACGGCACCTCGGGCGCGATCTACGTGCGACCGTCGGCAGAAGTCGAATCGGCTTACGCCGAGCGCGTGCGCTTTCGCGCCCGGCGGCAGGCGCAATACATCGCGCTGCGCGACAGACCCTGCGTCACCAAGGACGGCCAGCCAATCGATCTCATGATCAATGCCGGCCTCTTGATCGACCTGCCGCATCTCGAGGACACCAATTGCTCGGGAATCGGCCTGTTCCGGACCGAGTTACAATTCATGGTCGGTCAGAACCTGCCGCGCACGAGCGAGCAGCTTGCGCTGTACCGCGCGGTGCTGGACGCCGCCGGCAACAAGCCGGTCACCTTCCGCACCCTCGACATCGGCGGCGACAAGGCCGTGCCCTACATGGAAACCGTGGCAGAGGAAAACCCGGCGCTGGGCTGGCGCGCGATCCGGCTCGGGCTCGATCGTCCCGGCCTGCTGCGCGGTCAGGTGCGCGCGCTGCTGCGCGCCGGCGGCGGACGCGCGCTGCGCATCATGTTCCCGATGATCGCGGAAGTCGCCGAATTCGATCAGGCCAAGGCCATCATCGAGCGCGAACTCACATATCTGCGCCAGCACGGCCACGCGCTGCCGGAACGCGTGGACGTCGGCACCATGGTCGAGGTGCCGGCGCTCCTGTACCAGCTCGACGAATTGCTCAGGAAGGTCGATTTCGTCTCGGTCGGATCGAACGACCTGTTTCAGTTCATGTTCGCGGTCGATCGCGGCAACAGCAAAGTATCGAACCGCTTCGATACGCTGTCGGCGCCGATCCTGCGGGCGCTGCGCGACATCGTGACCAAGGCCAAAGCCGCCGGGAAAAGTGCCTCGCTGTGCGGGGAGCTGGCGTCTCAGCCGCTGGGTGCGCTGGCGCTGATCGCGCTCGGATACCGCTCGCTTTCGCTGTCGGCCACCGCGCACGGTCCCGTCAAGGCCCTGATTCTCGATCTCGACGCCAAGAAGGCGGAAGCGACGATCATGCCGCTGCTGGAGGCCCCCTCCGGCAGCATTTCGATCCGCGACAAGCTCAAGGACTTCGCCGATGCCGAAGGGCTGGCGTTGTAGCGGGCCTTTTGGCGCGCACCACCCCTTTTGCATCCCGGAATATCAACCATGTCATCCCTGCCCGAAGCCAAACTCGATCTCCTGCTGGCCCGCCACGCCGCGCTCGAAAACGAGCTGCTGAGCCAAGTCAGCGCTGACCGGTACGTGCAAATGACGCGCGAACTGGCCGAGCTCAATCCCGTCGTGGAGGCCGTGAAGAACTGGCGCGCAGTCACAACCGAGATCGCCGGCATCGACGCGATGATCGCTGATCCCACCACGGACGCCGAGATGCGGGCGATGGCGGAAGCCGAGCGGCCGGCGCTGGAGACGCGCGGAGACGATCTCGCGCAGAAGATCCGCGTCGCGTTGCTGCCGAAAGACGCGATGGACGAGCGCAACGTGATGCTCGAAATCCGCGCCGGCACCGGCGGCGACGAGGCCTCGCTGTTCGCGGGCGACCTGTTCCGGATGTACGAGCGCTTTGCAGGCCTGCAGGGCTGGAAGGTGGATGTGGTGTCCGCCAGCGAAGGCACCATGGGCGGCTACAAGGAAATCGTCGCCGAGGTGCAGGGCCGCGGCGCCTACGCCAAGCTGAAGTTCGAATCCGGCGCGCATCGGGTGCAGCGCGTGCCCGATACCGAGACACAGGGACGCGTTCACACATCTGCAGCGACGGTGGCGGTGCTGCCGGAAGCCGAAGAGGTCGACGTCGACATCAAGACAGACGATCTGCGCATCGAAACCATGCGGGCGCAGGGCGCAGGGGGTCAGCACGTCAACAAGACGGAATCGGCGATTCGCATCACGCACATCCCGACCGGCATCGTCGTGATGATGCAGGACAGCCGTTCACAGCACAAGAACCGCGCCTCGGCAATGAACATCCTGCGCTCGCGCATCTACGACGCCGAGCGGCAGCGCATCAATGCCGCGCGCTCGGCCGACCGCAAGGATCAGGTCGGATCGGGCGACCGTTCCGAGCGCATCCGCACCTACAATTTTCCGCAAGGCCGCGTCACCGATCACCGCATCAATCTGACGCTCTACAAGCTGCCGCAGGTGATCGCCGGCGACGCGCTGCACGAACTGATCGATGCATTGACCACGGAGCATCAGGCGGCGCAACTCGCCACCGACGGCGGTAATGCGTGATTTTTTCTTCCCTCTCCCCTTGTGGGAGCCGAGACGAGCGAAGCTCGCTCTTAGGGTGGCGAGCATCGTTAGATGCGAGACGGGTGAGAGGTTTTCCTCACGAAAGATACCCCTTACCCGCCCTCGCTTCGCGAAGGCACCTTCTCTCAAGGAGAGAGAGAAAAAAGAGACGCACGTGACCGATTCTTTCACTGGACAGACTATTGACGCGGCACGCCGCGCGCTGACGGCGCGCTTCGA
Source organism: Nitrobacter sp. JJSN (assembly GCF_051912485.1). Taxonomy (GTDB): domain Bacteria; phylum Pseudomonadota; class Alphaproteobacteria; order Rhizobiales; family Xanthobacteraceae; genus Nitrobacter. The sequence continues at coordinate 3,253,434 of NZ_CP196822.1, forward strand.
GGCCGCCGGGATCGACAGCGCTCCGCTCGACGCGCGAATGCTGACCGGTGCGGCGCTGCGCCTCGATCTGACCGCGCTGATCACGCAAGGCACGCGTCAGCTCACTGCCGATGACGCAGCGCGCCTTGACGCTTTCGCGCGTCGCCGTCTCGCAGGTGAGCCGGTAGCGCGCATTCTCGGAACCAAAGAATTCTGGGGACTGCCGCTCAAGCTGTCGGCGGACACGCTGGTACCGCGGCCGGATACCGAAACCGTGGTCGAGGCTGCGCTCGAAATCCTCCGCGCCGAAAGCCGAACCCATGCTCCGCTCCGCATCGCCGACCTCGGTACCGGCAGTGGCGCGATCCTGCTCGCGCTGTTGACCGAACTGCCGAATGCCACCGGCGTCGGCACCGATCTGAGCGCAGCCGCGCTGGACACTGCCAAAGCCAATGCGCAACGCCTCGGTCTCGCGCCGCGCGCGGACTTCATGATCAGTGACTACGCGGGAGGCCTGTCCGATCCATTCGACCTGATCGTTTCGAACCCGCCCTATATCTGCTCGGCCGATATCGCCTCTCTCGCGCCGGAGGTCCGCGATCACGATCCGCATCTCGCGCTGGATGGCGGCGGCGACGGACTCGAGGCCTACCGCCGGATCGCGCCGCAGGCGGCAGGGTTGCTATCGCCCGGCGGTCTCCTCGTTCTGGAGATTGGGCAGGGTCAGGACTGCGACGTCGCCCGGCTGGTGGCCGCCGTAGGGTTAACGGTCGCGGGACCCGCAAGGGTTGACCTCGCGGGCATCGGTCGCGCCGTCGCGGCCCGAAAATTGCCCTCGTAAAGCCCGATTGGGATATAAAAAACCACTTGGAATATCGCTCGGGAGCGACTACGTTTCCCGCACAACATCGGTCCTGGGTTGTTGGCCCCGCAGCGCTACTGCAGGTGAGCCTAGAGTTCTCGGACGAGAACCGGCCCGAGTGAACGGTTCTTTAAAGGCAGGTCATATCAAGCGCGGTGGCCGAGAGCTACGCTGCTTGCGACCATAAAGCGAATGAAAGCCTGATACTGCGCTTGAAGACTCACGCGAGAAAACCGGAGTTTGGTGTCTCTGGCTAACTGATCCGGCCGTGCTGGTGCGATGCGCCTGCCGGCGACCTGGGAACGCGTCTTTGCTAAACGCGACGATTGACGAACCGATATGGAGATAGGTGGCGCCTATGCGCGCCGCGCAGGCCGCGTCGGCGGCGGCAACTAAAGCGACAAGGCAATTCCCCAAGGGTGAAACTTCAAGGCTGGTAACTGAAGGCGGGACATGAGAAACGGTCAGAATAACAACAAGCGGATGCGTAGCCGGAACAACAACAATAATAATAATAATAACAATAACAACAGGCGTGGCCAGAACCCGATGACGCGGGTTTTCGAATCCAACGGCCCCGACATCAAAATCCGCGGCACCGCCTCTCACGTCGCCGAGAAATACGTCCAGCTCGCCCGCGACGCGCGCTCATCGGGTGACCCCGTGGCCGCCGAGAACTACTATCAGCATGCCGAGCATTATTTCCGCCTGATTGCCGCGGCGCAGGAGCAGTTTCGCCAGAGCCAGCCGCAGCAACAGCCGCGGATCGAGGCCGACACGCCGGATGAGGGGGGCGACGACGACAGCGAAAACTACTCGAATTTCGGAACAGAGCCCGGCTTCGTTCCGGTTCAACAGCCGCGCGACAATCCTCAGCGCGACCAGCAACCCTTTCAGCGCGACCCGCAGCCTCCCCGCGAGCACCGTCAACCGCAGCCGCAATATCAGCCGCAACCGGCGATGCAGCCCGCCGACAACGGCGGCGTAGATCGCCTGCCATCCTTCATCACGGGATCGCAGCCGCAGGTGAACGGCGGCCGGTTCGAAGGCAACGGCCATCAGGGCAGCGAGCGCAACGACCGCTTCCCACCGCGCCGGCGCCGACGCCCGCATGGTCCGCGTCCGGACGGCATCGTGCAGCCGCCCATTCCCGGCGAGGACTTCAACACCGGCAACGAATAGCGATGCATCTCACCCTTCTGGATAGGGTGAGAACTTCGGAAACCGCAATCGGGGTATCACTCCTCAGTACTGCATGAGGATGGCGCAAGCACTGGCGGCAAAACCGGGATCAACCGGCTGTGCTCCCGCTTTGCGGCAATGGGGCGATAAACCTGCTTGGTCGCCTCCACGATATGAACGCCGGCGAATGGCAGCGACAGCGCCGCGCCGACACGCTCCCACGCCGCGGCCGAGCGCAGGAACCAACCGTTCTTGATCGGCGGGACGAACAGCGCCTCGCCCCAGGCCGACGGCGTAAACCATGTCTGCCGCAGCAGTTGGGTGATCTGCGAGCGCGAATACGGCCGGCCGTGGCCGAACGGCGTCGTATCGGTGCGAGTCCAGACACCGCGACGATTGGGAACGATCGCCATCATACGGCCCGACGGTGAGAGAACGCGCCACACTTCACGCAGCAGGCTTTCCGGATCGTCCGACATTTCCAGCGCATGAACCAGCAGGATGCGGTCCGCCACCGCGTCCTGCAGCGGCAACGAAAACTCGTCGACCAGCGTCGCCAGCGCCGGCCGCGCCGTCGGCCATTTCAATACGCCCTGCGCCGCCGGCATGAAGGCGATACAGCGTTCGCAGCCCTCGCGGAACAGGCCCAGATAGGGGGTGGGGTAGCCGAGGCCGACCACGCACTGACCTTCCATACTCGGCCAATGTGCATGAATGCCGCGATTGATCAGCCGCCGCGCCACGACGCCGAGGCGCTGCGAATAGAAATCGCGGAGGTCGATAACGTCGATTGCCATAGCCCACATCTACCATGTTGCCGGCATGGCCGGCACCCCTGCCCGCCACGATTTGTGCAATTGTAACCCAGCGTTAACGGCATGTTTCACCGCATACAGGGCTGTGCTAGCGTGAACGTCTCGGGCTTACGGAGACGACATGACCGCCGAAATTCGCCTGTTCACCTGCCTCACTGATAATTTCGGCGTCCTGATTCACGACCCCGCGACTCATGCGACCGCCGCAATCGACGCGCCGGAGGCCGGGCCGATCATCGAGGTGCTGGAGCGTGAAGGCTGGAGGCTGACCGACATTCTGGTCACCCATCATCACGTCGATCATGTCGGGGGCATCGCGGAACTGAAGCAGAAATACAACTGCCGGGTGGTCGCGCCGCAAGACAAGGGAGGCGGGATCGCCAACGTCGATCTGCACGTCGGCCAGGGCGATATCATCAAGGTTGGAACGCTGCTCGGACGCGTGCTGGAAACGCCGGGCCACACGCTGGACCACGTCAGCTATGTCTTCGACGACGAGAAGGTGGTGTTCGCCGCCGACACCCTGTTCTCGATCGGCTGCGGTAGGGTGTTCGAGGGCAGCTATCCGATGATGTGGGACTCGCTTTTGAAACTGCGCGCACTGCCGGACGATTTCCGGCTCTATTGCGGCCACGAATACACCGCATCGAACGTGAAATTCGCGCTGACCATCGAGCCGAACAATCCGACCCTCAAGGCCCGCGCCGAGGAAGTCACGCGGCTGCGCGCCGAGGGCAAGCCGACGGTGCCGACCCTGATGGGCGAGGAAAAGAAAGCCAACGTGTTCCTACGCGCCGACGATCCTGCCGTTGCTGCCGGCGTGCACATGAAGGGAGCCAGCGGGGCTGACGTTTTTGCTGAGTTACGCGAACGCAAGAACAAGTCCTGAGCGCGTGATCCAGCTAAGGGGCTTCCGGTTTTCGGATCAGGTCATGTGAGATGCACAGTGGCGCCGGGTTTCAATTCTCCGGCTTCGAGCTGGGCTAGAACAGCGTGCGCTGCCGCATCGCAGCCGACAGCGTCCCTTCATCAAGATAATCGAGCTCGCCCCCGACCGGAACGCCATGAGCGAGCCGCGTCACCTTCACGTTGGCATCGCCAAGCAGATCGGTGATGTAGTGCGCCGTGGTCTCGCCGTCGACGGTCGCATTCAGCGCCAGGATGATTTCCGTCACACGCGAATCGTGCGCCCGCGATACCAGCGCATCGATGGTCAGGTCCTGCGGGCCGACGCCGTCGAGCGGCGACAGCGTGGCGCCGAGCACGTGATAGAATCCATTGGTGGCACTGGCGCGCTCCAGCGCCCAGAGGTCGGCCACGTCCGCAACCACGACGATGATGGAGGGATCACGCCGCGTGTCCGTGCACACCGTGCATGGATTGCGCGTGTCGATGTTGCCGCAGGTTTCGCAGACCTGAATCCTGTCGATCGCAACCTGAAGCGCGCCTGCCAGCGGCGTCATCAGCGCCTCGCGCTTCTTGATCAGATGCAGCGCAGCCCGCCGCGCCGAGCGCGGGCCAAGTCCCGGTAGTCGCGCAAGCAACTGGATCAGACGTTCGATCTCGGGACCGGCAACGGAGGCCATCGGTCTTACATCCTGCGCGTGTTGTCGATCGCCCTTCGCCTGGCGAAGAAATCCGGCGAATTTGCCGCATCTGATGAGGAATTAGCCGAGACCCAGGCCCGGCGGCAGACCAAGCCCTCCGGTCAACGACTGCATTTTCTCCTGCATCGCGATCTCCGCCTTGCGGCGCGCGTCGGCAAGTGCACTCACCACAAGATCCTCGAGGATTTCGCGTTCGTCCGGCTTGATCAGCGACGGGTCGATCGAGATCGCCTTGACTTCCATCTTCGCGGTCATCCGCACTTTGACGAGACCGCCGCCGGAAGCGCCTTCCACCTCGACATGCTCGAGCTCGTCCTGCATCGCCTTCATCTTGGATTGCAATTGAGCCGCCTGCTTCATCATGCCAAGAAAGTCAGCCATCAAACGTTCCTCTTTGCTAGAGCATTTTCCGGCTAGGTGGAGTCCGGTTAGCCGTAAGAAAATGCTCTCAATCAATAGTTTTCGCGTATTCTAATCGCAAAATCGGTATCCACTTTTGCGGAATACGCGCTAGTCGTCGCCGTCGGCCAGATCGTCAGGAACGGCATCGGAATCCGGCGACGACAAAGCGAGCTTTCGCACCTCGACCACCTTGGCGCCGGGAAAACGTGCCAGCACGTCCTTCACGCGCGGATCGGCCTCGGCGGCGCGCTCCCGCTCGTTCTTTTGCAGCAGCGCCTGCGAACGTAGCGTCGGCTGACCCGCCTCGTTGGAGACGATCACAGTCCAGCGCCGGCCCGTCCACTGCTCCAGCTTGCGCGCAAGTTCGTTGACAAGGGTGCGCGCCGCGCTGCGTTCGAGCGCGACCTCGAGCCGGCCGTCCTCCATGCGGACAAGACGCATGTCGGCCTCGAGCGCAGCCTTGATGATCAGGTCGCGATTTTCGCCGGCGAGCGCCACGAGCTCGGTAAAACTCTCAAGCCGCACTGCCGGCACCGCACCCGTTGGATCAACCATCGGCGCGATCGCCTGCGGGCGGGACACCGGCTCCGCTGCAGCGCGCGGCGCCGACAGGGCACGCGCGGCTGACGATTGGGCCGACGACGCCGATCCGGGAGACGACCTTTGCTGCGCGGCGTTGTTCACAGCGACGGATGATCCGCCGCCGTTCTGATCCAGCATCCGGATCGCTTCATCCGGCGTCGGAAGGTCCGCAACATAGGCGATACGCACCAGCACCATCTCGGCCGCAGCCGCCGGCCGGGTCGCACCTTGCACTTCGGTGATGCCCTTCAGCAGCATCTGCCACATCCGCGACAGCACGCGCATCGACAGCTTCGCGGCAAAATCGCGAGCACGCAGACGCTCCGTTTCACCGAATGCGACATTGTCTGCAATCGCGGGGACGATCTTGATGCGGGTCACGAAGTTGACGAATTCGGCAAGATCGCTCAGCACCACGACCGGATCGGCGCCGGTATCGTATTGGTCGCGAAACTCGCGAAACGCGCTCGCGATATCGCCCCGCGCCAGCGACTCGAACAGATCGATGACCCGCGTGCGGTCGGCAAGGCCCAGCATCTGTCGCACGGCATCGGCCCGAACCACGCCGGCGGCGTGGGCGATGGCCTGGTCGAACAGCGACAGCGAATCGCGGACCGAGCCTTCGGCCGCCCGCGCCACGATGCCGAGCGCTTCCGGCTCGACCTCGACGCCTTCCTTTTTTGCGATATTGCCGAGGTGAGTCACCAGAACATCCGCATCGACACGCCGGAGATCGAAGCGCTGGCAGCGCGACAGCACCGTCACCGGAACTTTCCGGATCTCGGTGGTGGCGAACACGAATTTTGCGTGCTCCGGCGGTTCCTCCAGCGTCTTCAGGAACGCGTTGAAGGCCGCGGTCGACAGCATGTGAACTTCGTCGATAATGTAGACCTTGTAGCGCGCGCTTGAAGGCGCATAGCGCACGCTGTCATTGATCTGCCTGACGTCGTCGACGCCAGTATGAGACGCGGCGTCCATTTCCAGCACGTCGATGTGACGGCTTTCCATGATCGCCTGACAATGCACGCCGAGCTTCGGCATCCGGATGCTCGGTCCCTTCACCGAGCCATCAGGCAATTCGTAATTCAGCGCGCGGGCAAGAATGCGCGCGGTGGTGGTTTTCCCCACGCCGCGCACGCCGGTCAGGATCCATGCCTGCGGGATCCGTCCAGTCTCAAAAGCATTGGACACGGTGCGCACCAGCGCCTCCTGCCCAATGAGATCGTCAAAGCTCGCGGGACGGTATTTCCGCGCCAGCACGCGGTACTCAGCGCCGGGGTCTGATGACCTCGTTCCGAGATCGAAGCCGGTCTGCCCGGCGTCGGCATCGGTGGACGTTGAGGGAATGCCAGCATCGGTCATTGAGCGATCCGCAATTTTTCTCTCTCGAAGCCGGCTTGCGGAACAACTGGGCGGTCTCTCGGGCCGCGCCCAAATCCGGCGCTGGCAAGGCTCGTCCGAAACATGGCTCGCCTAAAACAAAGTAGGAGACTGACGAGCGACCCGATCCGGACCTCGTTAGGGCTGCTTCCTTCCGGACCTGACCCGGTTGGCGAGTGGCTCGTCCACCGCCAATCTCCCGATGCCTATTTGGGACCAAAAGGATCGGAAAGCAAGCGGCGACGGCACCTCCCGGGCATGCGGTTCCGGACCATTGACCATAGCGGATCGCGGGGCCAGTTTGCAGACGATGCCCGCAACCTGGTCGCTTCATCCGCAGCTCGACGCCGACACGGTCTGCATCGGCGATCTGCCGCTCAGCCGGCTCCTGCTCAGCAAGGACGCCAACTATCCCTGGCTCATTCTGGTCCCAAGGCGGGCCAATGCGGTCGAGATCATCGACCTCGATCGCGACGACCGCGCAGGTCTGATGACTGAGATCGGTCAGGTCTCGGAAACGCTCAAAGGCACCACCGATTGCGACAAGCTCAACGTGGCCGCACTCGGCAATCAGGTGCCGCAGCTCCATGTCCACGTCATCGCGCGCCGCAAAGGCGACGCCGCATGGCCCCGCCCGGTCTGGGGCGCTGTGCCCGCGCGCGACTACGATGCGGCAGAGCTTGAGGCATTCGTCGATGCAATCCGGCGCGAGACAGGGCTCGGTTAGACCAATCGTCAGGACGCTGGCCAGCGGAACCGGAGCGAAACCTGCCGATTAACCGCTTGTCTCGACCTTCCGCATCGGCAAGGATTCCCGCATGATGAAAAAGCCCCGCATCCTGTGTATCGGCATGCCGGTGCGCGACCTGACCTTTCGCGTGCAAGGCTTGCCGGCACGCGGCTTCAAGATCGGTGCCGAGCATTTCGAGGAAATCGCGGGCGGCAACGCGCTCAACGCGGCCGTCGCCATCTCCCGGCTCGGCGGCAACGCGGCGTTCTGCGGTCCCATGGGCGATGGCGGCGAAACATCCAGCCGCTACATCTTCGACAAGATGGCGGAACTCGGGATCGGGATGCGGGACATCGTCCACATGCCGGGTCTGGTGACGCCGATCTCCGCTGTCATGATCGATTCCGGCGGCGAGCGCACCATCATCACCTTTCGCGATCCCAAATTGTGGAAGGTGCGACTGCCAGACGCAGACAGGCTGCTTGCGGATTGCAATGCCATCCTGGTCGAGAGTCGCTGCGCGGAATTCTGCACCGATCTCTGCATCGAGGCGCGCAAACGCGGCATTCCAGTGGTGGTCGATATCGACAGCGTCATGCCGATGCGCGGCGGTCTGCTGACCGCATCGTCGCATCTGATTTTCTCCAGTGAAGCGCTTCAGGCCACGGCCGGTGTCGACGACGATGCGACGGCGCTGCACAAGCTCGCCGGCATTACCTCGTCGTTCCTCGCCGGAACACGCGGACCGCAGGGCACGCTGTGGCTCGATTCCAATAGCGCGCTTCGGGAGACTCCGGCCTTTCCGGTCGACACCGTGGACACGCTGGGCGCCGGGGACGTCTTCCATGGCGCGTTCGCTCTCGCCATGACCGAAAAGCAGGACGTCCAGGAATCACTCCGATTCGCCTCCGCCGCGGCCGCAATCAAATGCACCCGCTTCGGCGGGGCCTTCGCCTGCCCGCAACGTCCTGAGGTGGAAGCACTTTTGCGACAAAAGGCTTCGACTTCCGCGTAGTCCGGACTGACACCCTTGCATTGGAATATTTTTCTATATATGAGGTTGAATAACTTCAATATTGGAACAATGTTCTAATCATGAGCGATCTCGCCCTCCAGACCTCTGAGTCCAGCCGTCGCCTCGACGCCATCGACCGCAAGATCCTGACCGTGCTTCAGGAGGACGCGTCCCTGTCCGTGGCCGAGATCGGTGACCGTGTCGGGTTGTCCTCGACTCCCTGCTGGAAACGGATCCAGCGGCTCGAAGCGGACGGCATCATCCTGCGCCGGGTGGCGCTGGTCGATCAGAACAAGATCGGGCTCGGCATTTCGGTATTCGTATCGGTGGAAAGCGGCGACCATTCGGATGCCTGGCTGACCACATTCGCCAATGCGGTCAGCGCGATGCCTGAGGTGATGGAGCTCTACCGCATGGCGGGCGACGTCGATTACATGCTGCGCGTCGTGGTCGCTGACATGCAAAGCTACGACACTTTTTACAAGAAGCTGATCAGCGCCGTGGCGCTGAAGAACGTCACCTCGCGATTCGCGATGGAGAAGATCAAGTCGGTGACGGCGCTGCCGGTGCCGGCAGCAAGCGCGGTGTAGCGAGACGGCCTTCGTCTGAAATGCTCTGCCCCTTCATTGCGAGGAGCGTTGGCGACGAAGCAATCCAGTTCTTCTTTTGCCGCCTGGATTGCTTCACTTCGCTCGCAATGACGCGGGGCGTCAGATCTTCTGATTGTATTCGCCGACTTCAGGATGGGTGCGCAGCACGCTATCCATCGCCTCGAACATGTCGTGCATCCGCTGCTCGGAGACCGGGCTTTCGACCACCACCACGAGTTCGGGCTTGTTCGATGACGCCCGCACCAATCCCCAGCTTCCGTCCTCCGCCGTCACCCGGACGCCGTTGACGGTGACGAGATCGCGGATCGGCTGACCAGCGACCTTTTCGCCCTTCGCCTGCGCTGCCTCGAAATGCTTCACCACGCTGTCAACGATGCCGTATTTGGCTTCGTCGGCGCAATGCGGCGACATGGTCGGCGACGACCAGGTCTTGGGCAACGCATCCTTCAGATCGGCCAGCGATTTGCCGGCTGCGCGATCGAGCATCTCGCACACGGCGATCGCCGAGATCAGGCCGTCGTCGTAACCGCGCCCCATAGGCGCGTTGAAGAAGAAGTGGCCGGATTTCTCGAAACCGGCCAGCGCGCCGAGTTCGTTGGTGCGGCGCTTCATGTAGGAATGGCCTGTTTTCCAATAGGTCACCTTGGCGCCCTGCTTCTGCAGCACCGGATCCGTGACGAACAGGCCGGTCGACTTCACATCGACCACGAAGTGCGCATCCTTGTGGATCGCCGACATGTCCCGCGCCAGCATCACGCCGACCTTGTCGGCGAAGATTTCCTCGCCGGTGTTGTCGACCACGCCGCAACGGTCACCATCGCCGTCGAAGCCGAGGCCGACATCGGCCTTGTATTCGAGCACCGCGTCGCGGATCGCGTGCAGCATCTTCATGTCTTCGGGATTCGGATTGTACTTCGGGAAGGTGTAATCGGCCTCGGTATCGAGCGGGATCACCTCGCAGCCGATCGCCTCCATCACGGCAGGCGCGAAGGCGCCGGCGGTGCCGTTGCCACATGCCACGACTGCCTTGAGTTTGCGCTTCAGCTTCGGCCGCCTGGTCAGGTCGGCAATGTAGCGCGCGGGGAAGTTCTCGTGAAACTGGTAGGAGCCCCCGACCATGTTGGCAAAGGCGGCCCCGAGCACGATCTCCTTCAGCCGGTTCATCTCGTCGGGTCCGAAGGTCAGCGGCCGGTTGGCGCCCATCTTGACGCCGGTCCAGCCGTTGTCGTTATGCGACGCCGTCACCATCGCGACGCAGGGGACGTCGAGATCGAACTGCGCGAAATACGCCATCGGCGTCATGCACAGTCCGATATCGTGAACCTTGCAGCCGGATGCCAGCAGGCCCGAGATCAGCGCGTATTTGATCGACGACGAATAGCTGCGGAAATCATGACCGGTGACGATTTCCTTCTTCTGGCCGAGTTCGGCAATCAGCGTGCCGAGCCCCATGCCCAGCGCCTGAATGCCCATCAGGTTGATTTCCTTTTCGAACAGCCAGCGCGCGTCATATTCGCGAAAGCCGGTCGCCTTCACCATCGGCTCGGATTCATAGGCATAGGTGTTCGGCGCCAGAACGGGTTTCGGCTTCGGAAACATACAGATCGCCTCGCAGGGAAAGGACATGAACACAGGAGGGCGCAGCCTTGGCGAACGCCGTGGCTGCTGGAAATGCGGGGAGCTAGAACTACTTCCGTCTTTGAGGGAATCAAAGCCGGGCTCAAGCTTTTTGTTTTAACGCGTTTTCTTGACGCGAACCGGTACCCACTTCGCTCGAAAACGCTATAGGTCTGTGAACGGCAATTGCGGCATAATTCGCAACGGCACAGCGGTGCGCGTCGCCGCAGCTTTAATCAGCGGCGGCGGACTATTGTTCCAGCACCATTCGTCCGTTCGCAAATTCGAAGCGCTTGAGTTTAGATAAAAACGACAGGCCCAGCAGGTTTTCCGACAGCGCCTCGTCAGGCAGCACCAGGGCGTCGACATCGCGCACGATGAGCCCGCCGACGTCGACCATGGCGAGCCGGGTGCGCGCCGCCTTGACCTTGCCGTTGGCCGTGGTCACCGTCGCATCGTAGTCGTTCTGCGAGGGCCGTACGCCGATCCGTGCCGCCGAGGTTTCGTTGAGCGCGATCACCGATGCGCCGGTATCGACCATAAAGCCGACGCGCTGGCCGTCGATCCGACCGTCGGTCTGGAAATGACCGCGGCCGTCGCGCGCGATGCTGACGCTGCGGCTACCGGCCTGGGTGTTATCCTGAATCGTTTCAAATGCTGTCTGCTGGGCGGGTGTCGTCGCCCGTGCCGCCGCAGTTGCGGTCACCTTGTCAGCCACTTGCGCCATGTAGCTGCCGGCGCCGACAAGAAGCGCGGCAAAAATCATCAGATTACGCATGGCGCATACTCACTGACAGACCCGAACGACAGCTGCGATCTTACGCGCAGTCCACGGCCAGCCATATTCCACGACGGCGGTGAGGTTCTTTATTTGGGAAAAGGATGAGCGAAGCGTTAACGTACGCGCTTCAGGTCCCGCGCGGCTTGACCCGCCGCGTCGGCAGCGCACTCGCCGGATCTTCCGGCCAGGGATGTCGGGGATAGCGCCCGCGCAGGTCGGAGCGGACGGCGGCATAGCTGCCCTGCCAGAAGCCCGGCAGGTCGCGCGTCACCTGCACCGGGCGATGCGCCGGCGACAGTAATTCCAGAACCAGCGGCACCTTGCCTTGCGCAATCGACGGATGCGCCGTCAGGCCGAACAGTTCCTGCAATCGGACGGCGATCGTCGGCCCCTGCTCGGCTTCATAATCGATCGCCAGCATCGTCCCGGTCGGCGCCTCGAAATGCGTGGGCGCCTCGCGCTCCAGCCGCGCGCGCAAATTCCACGGCAGCAGCGCCATCAGTGCATCCGACAGATCGCCGGCGGAAAAATCCTTCAACGAGGCCTTGTCTGATAGAGTCGGCACCAGCCAGGTTTCGATTTCGGCTGCAAGTCCTTTCTCGGAGAGATCAGGCCACTCCTCGCCCTCAGCCGCGCGCAGGAACATCACCCGGTCGCGCCACTGCTTCAGCGGTTTCGACCACGGCAAGCGGTCCTGTCCCGCACCCATCAGGCCTTCCGCGAAGATGCGCGCCGTCGCCATCGATGGGACGACCGCCAGCGGCGTCTCAGAAAGTGTGATCGCATGCAGCCGTTTCCGGCGCCGCGCCCGCAACGCCATCGCCGCGCGGTCGAACGTGACCTCGTCGCCGGTCTCGATTTGATCCGCGAAGCGCAATTCGATGTCCGTCTGTGTGATCGGCGCGGCCAGCAGAATGCGGCCGTTGGCTGCAGTACCGGTCAGTTCAGCAACCGCGATAAAGGGCGCCCGCGCCAGCGCGGAGGCCTGATCGACCGACGCGCCGCGGCCGTTGGCGAGCACGAACGACCCGTTGCCGCGATTGCGCGCAACGCGATCCGGGAAGGCGAGAGCCAGCATCGTGCCGGTGGAGAGCCCCTCACCCCGCTCGACGCCTTGCGTCTCGCGACCCTCTCCCCGCATTGCGGGGAGAGGGTGCCGAGCCCTTGGCGAGGCGGGTGAGGGGCCACTGTCTACCTGCGACGCCCACCGCTCCGCGAGTTGCCTTGCGCTGGCGGCGCGAGGCGAGCGGTCGCGGCGGAAAGTGTCGAGCCGCGCGTCCAGATCGACGCTATCGCCGCCGAGGCCACGCTCCGTCAGCACCGCCGCGATGTCGGCGGCCTCACGACCTGCGCCAAGTCGATGCGAATCCACGATCATGCGCGCAAGCCGTGGCGGCAATGCCAGCGCACGCAGACTCTTGCCTTCGTCGGTGATACGGCCATCGGCGTCGAGAGCGCCAAGCTCGTGCAACAGATTGCGCGCCTCGTTCAATGCAGGCGCAGGCGGAGAATCGAGAAACGTCAGCGTATTGGGGTCGCTGACACCCCACTGCGCGAGATCGAGCACAAGCGTCGACAGATCGGCGCTGAGAATTTCAGGTTGCGTGTAGGCCGGCAGCGACGCCGTTTGCGGCTCGTCCCACAGCCGATAGCACACGCCGGGCTCGGTGCGGCCGGCGCGGCCGCGGCGCTGGTCCACCGCGGCGCGCGAGGCGCGGATCGTCTCAAGCCGCGTCAGGCCGATGTCCGGCTCATAGCGCGGCACCCGCGCCATGCCGGAATCCACCACGATGCGCACGCCCTCGATGGTCAGCGAGGTCTCCGCGATCGAGGTCGCCAGCACCACCTTGCGATGTCCTTTCGGGGCCGGTGCGATGGCGCGGTCCTGTACGGCGGCGTCGAGCGCACCGAACAGCGGCACGATCTCGATGGATGCATCGTGAACCCGTTCAGCGAGCATATTTTGCGTGCGGCGGATTTCGGCCGCGCCCGGCAGGAACGCCAGCACGGAACCTGCATCGGCGCGCAGCGCCTTCGCGATCGCTTCAGCCATCTGCCGCTCCAACGGCGCATCCGCCTTGCGGCCGAGATAGCGCGTCTCGACCGGGAAGGCGCGGCCCGCGCTTGCGATCACGGGCGCGCCGCCGAGACGTTTTGCGATCCGCGCGCCGTCGATGGTCGCGGACATCACGAGGATGCGCAAATCCTCCCGCAAGCCGATCTGAACGTCGCGCGCCAGCGCCAGCCCCAGGTCGGCGTCGAGCGAGCGTTCGTGAAACTCGTCGAAAAGCACCGCGGCGACGCCTGTCAGTTCAGGATCGTCGAGAATCTGTCGCGAGAAGATTCCTTCGGTGACGACTTCGATTCGGGTCGCACGCGAGACTTTTGAACCAAACCGCACGCGGTAGCCCACGGTCTCGCCGGCGCGCTCGCCCAACGTCTGCGCCATTCGCTCGGCGCTGGCGCGCGCCGCGATCCGGCGCGGCTCCAGCACGATAATCTTTTTGCCCGTAACCCAGGGCGCATCAAGTAGTGCCAGCGGCACCCGCGTCGTCTTGCCGGCGCCGGGTGGCGCCACTAGCACCGCCGTATCGCCCGCGCCAAGCGTCCGCCTGAGCTCATCGAGCACGGCGTCGATTGGAAGCGGTGTGGCAAACGTTTTCGTCAAGGGACAGTCCGGAGCGCGGCATGGTTAACGGGGCGCCGCCCGCTCTTAGAGCATGATCCCGAAAAGTGGAAACCGGTTTTCGGACAAGATCATGCTCAATCAAAAGGATTAAGGCTGGGTCTGGTTCAACACAGTTGAACCAGACCCAGCGCACCGCCCCCACCCGTGCAAAGCGATACCTCGACCCGATCACGATCCCCTGAAACCCGGCACATTATTTGATTGGGGAAAGGAGAATGAAACTGATCCTCCTCTAAACGCGTCCTATCGCGCCGAAAAGAGACACCGATGACCGGAAACGGCACAGCCACGCTGAAGAACGAACGAGTCGACTGGGTCGACTATGCCAAAGGTATCTGCATCATCATGGTTGTGATGATGCACTCGGTGCTGGGCGTCGAGGCCGCAGCCGGACAAACCGGCTTCATGCACCTCGTGGTCGCCTTCGCGAAGCCGTTCCGGATGCCGGACTTCTTCCTGATTTCGGGCCTGTTCCTGTCTGTCGTCATCAATCGCGACTGGCGCACCTACCTCGACCGCAAGGTGGTGCACTTTGCGTATTTCTACGTGCTGTGGGTGACGATCCAGTTCGGCTTCAAGGCGCCGTCGTTCGCCGCCGAAGTGGGCTGGCCGGGCGTCGCCCGTCTTTACCTGATGTCCTTCATCGACCCGTTCGGCACGTTGTGGTTCATCTATCTGCTGCCGGTGTTCTTCGTGGTCATCAAGGCCACACGCAACGTCTCGCCATGGGCGATCTGGGGCGCTGCCGCGGCGCTCGAGATGGCGCATGTCTCAACTGGCTGGACGCTGATCGACGAATTCGCTGCCCGTCTCGTCTACATCTATTCCGGCTACCTGTTCGCAAGCCATGTGTTTGCCCTGTCGAACCGTGCCCGCGCCTATCCGGCGCTTGCACTCGCCGGACTGGCGCTGTGGGCGGTCACCAACGCCGGCCTCGTCTACACCGGCGCCAGCGAATGGCCGATCGTCTCGCTCGCACTTGGCTTGGCCGGCGCCTGCGCCATCATCATCATGGGCACGTTGCTGGCAAAAATGCACTGGCTGAGCTTCGTGCGCTATTGCGGCGAGCATTCCATCGTCATCTATCTCGCCTTTTTCCTGCCGATGGCAATCACCCGCACAGTGCTACTGAAGGTAGGCGTCATCCAGGACATCGGTCTAGTGTCGCTGATCGTCACCATCGTCGGCGTGATCGGCGCGGTGCTGATCTGGTGGGCCTGCCGCAACACGCGGGCGAATTTCCTGTTCGAGCGTCCCGACGCGTTCTGGATCGCGCCTAAGAAACGCACGGCCACGCTTCAGGCGGCCGAGTAAGGCAACACGGTCGCCGCACCCAAAGACGTCATCTCCGCGAAAGCGGGGGCTGTCTTTCGCCGCAAAAATCCTTAAGTTGCGGCCATGCCAAAAAAGCCGGTCACCAAACCCGCCGTTGCGGAACCCGCCACAGCCAACACCACCCCCGCGAAGGCTCCTGCGGCGATAGCGGCAGCGGGTACCGGCATGCAGGGCAAGCACGTCTTTCTGGTCGACGGCTCCTCCTACATCTTCCGCGCCTATCACGCGCTGCCGCCGTTGAACCGCAAGTCGGACGGACTGCAGGTCAACGCCGTGCTCGGCTTCTGCAACATGCTGTGGAAGCTGCTGCGCGACATGCCAAAGGGCGACAAGCCGACGCACCTCGCGATCATCTTCGACAAATCCGAGGTGACGTTCCGCAACAAGCTTTATCCCGACTACAAGGCGCATCGGCCGCCCGCGCCCGACGACCTGATTCCGCAATTCGCGCTGATCCGTGAAGCCGTGAAGGCATTCGATCTGCCCTGCATCGAGCAGGGCGGGTTTGAAGCCGACGACCTGATCGCGACCTATGTGCGCGAGGCCTGCGCGCGCGGCGCAACCGCGACCATCGTGTCCTCGGATAAAGACCTGATGCAGCTCGTCACCGACTGCGTCACCATGTTCGACACCATGAAGGACCGACGGCTCGGCATCCCCGAGGTGATCGAGAAATTCGGCGTGCCGCCCGAAAAAGTCGTCGAGGTGCAGGCGCTGGCCGGCGACAGCGTGGACAACGTGCCGGGCGTACCCGGCATCGGCGTCAAGACCGCAGCTCAGCTCATCAACGAATACGGCGACCTCGAAACGCTGCTGGCGCGCGCCGGCGAGATCAAGCAGCCGAAGCGACGCGAGGCGCTGATCGAGAATGCCGAGAAAGCCCGTATCTCGCGTCAGCTGGTGCTGCTCGACGACAAGGTCGCGCTTGACGTGCCGCTCGACGAGCTTGCGGTGCAGGAGCCCGACGCGCGCAAGCTGATTGCATTCCTGAAGGCGATGGAATTCACGACGCTGACCAAGCGCGTCGCGGACTATTCCGAGATCAACGCGTCCGAGGTCGAGCCGGACGGGAAAAACGCCAGCGGAACCTCTTCGGCAGCGGCCAAAGCGTCTTCAGGTACGCTTACCGGAGACCTGTTCGGCCATGGCAGCGACGCGAATGTCGTTCCTGCCCGCAAAGCGACAACGGCAGGTGACACGCAGATCAAAACACCGGCGGCCCTCGCCGCGATCCGCCTTGAAGCGGTGCGCAGGCTACCGGTCGATCGCGCAAAATATGAGACCATCCGCACGCTCGACCGGCTGCGGGACTGGATCGCTCGCATCGAGAATCACGGCAGCTTCGTCGTCGAGGCGCTGGCGCCGACCATCGATCCGATGCAGGCGGAATTGTCGGGCATCGCGCTGGCACTCGCGCCGAACGACGCATGCTATATTCCGCTCAGCCACAAGCAGGCCGGCGACAGCGCAGGCCTGTTCGCCGCCGGCCTTGCGCCCGATCAGATCGCGATCCGTGACGCGCTGAAGCTCTTGAAGCCGCTCCTCGAATCCGGCGGCCACCTGAAGGTTGGCTTCAACGTCAAGTTTACCGCCGTGCTGCTGGCCCAGCACGACATCGTCATGCAGAACCACGATGACGTCGAGCTGATCTCCTACGCGCTCGATGCCGGACGCGGCGCCCACGATCTGGAATCGCTGGCGCAGCGCTGGCTGGGCCATGCCAGCTTGAGCTACGGCGAACTGATCGGCAGCGGAAGGAATAAGCTTGCCTTCGATCAGGTAACGATCGATCGCGCCACGGCTTACGCCGCGGAATACGCCGACCTTTCCTTGCGGCTCTGGCAGGTGTTGAAACCGCGGCTAGTCGCCGAGCGCATGAATGCGGTTTACGAGACGCTGGAACGGCCGATGATCGCGACGCTGGCGCGGATGGAGCGGCGCGGCATCACCATCGACCGTCAGGTGCTATCGCGCCTCTCAGGCGAATTCGCGCAGACCGCGGCGCGGCTGGAGGCCGAAATCCAGCAGCTTGCCGGCGAGCCGATCAATGTCGGCAGCCCGAAGCAGATCGGCGACATCATGTTCGGCAAAATGGGCTTGCCCGGCGGCAGCAAGACCAAGACCGGCGCATGGTCGACCTCGGCGCAGATCCTCGACGAGCTCGCCGAGCAGGGCCACGATTTCCCGCGCAAGATTCTCGACTGGCGACAGGTCTCGAAGCTGAAATCGACCTATACCGACGCGCTGCCGGAATACGTCAATCCGCAGACCAAGCGTGTGCACACGACCTATGCGCTCGCCGCTACCACCACGGGGCGGCTGTCGTCGAACGAGCCGAACCTGCAGAACATCCCCGTGCGCAACGAAGAAGGGCGAAAAATCCGCCGCGCCTTCATTGCGACGCCGGGTCACAAGCTGGTTTCCGCCGACTACTCCCAGATCGAACTGCGGCTTCTCGCCGAGATCGCCGACATCCCGGTGCTGAAGCAGGCGTTTCGCGACGGGCTCGACATCCACGCCATGACCGCATCGGAAATGTTCGGCGTGCCGGTCAAGGGAATGCCCGGCGAAATCCGCCGCCGCGCCAAGGCCATCAACTTCGGCATCATCTATGGCATCTCGGCGTTCGGCCTCGCCAACCAGCTCGGCATCCCTCGCGAGGAGGCGGCGGCCTACATCAAGAAGTACTTCGAGCGCTTTCCCGGCATACGCGCCTACATGGATGGGACGCGCGACTTCTGCCGCGAGCACGGCTATGTCACCACGCTGTTCGGGCGCAAATGCCACTACCCCGACATCAAGTCGCCGAACCCATCGCATCGCGCCTTCAACGAGCGCGCTGCGATCAATGCGCGCCTGCAAGGGTCCGCCGCCGACATCATCCGCCGCGCCATGGCGCAGATGGACGATGCGCTGGCGGCGAAGAAGCTGTCCGCGCGGATGCTGCTGCAGGTCCATGACGAACTGATCTTTGAAGTGCCCGACGACGAGGTGGCCGCGACGCTCCCGGTCGTGCAGCATGTGATGCAGGACGCGCCGTTCCCGGCGGTGTTGCTCTCGGTACCGTTGCAGGTCGACGCCCGCGCCGCCGACAACTGGGACGAGGCGCATTAGACCATGCTGACGGCCTGACCAATGGGCAGCGTCCTCACCGGCCCGCTCGCCGCCTTCGCGCTGACCTCGCTCGTCATCGAGATGACGCCGGGGCCGAACATGGCATATCTCGCCGCGCTCTCGCTGTCGCAAGGCATCCGCGCCGGCCTCGCCGCCGTTGTCGGCGTCGCGCTCGGCCTCTCCGTTTATGGCTTTGTGGCGGCGCTCGGTCTCAGCGCGGTGATCGACAAGTCGCCGCTGCTCTACGAAGTGCTGCGTTGGGGCGGCGTCGTTTATCTGCTGTGGCTCGCCTGGGAGGCCTGGGCGAGCGAGGCGGAGACCACCCCCGAAAAAGCCGGCGATCCCGACGCCCGCCCCGCGCTGGCGTTCCGCCGCGGCCTCATCACCAATCTGCTCAATCCCAAGGCGGCGGTGTTCTATGTCGCGGTGCTGCCGGATTTCATCCAGCTCGGCAAAGGATCGGTCGCGATGCAGACGCTTGCGCTGTCGGCGCTCTATGTCGGCATCGCCACGCTGGTCCACCTCGTCATCGTGCTGCTCGCCTCGCGCCTGCAAAACGTGGTCCAAACGCCGGACAAGCGCAGGACCATCCGGCGCGTGCTGGCGGTGGCGCTTGCTGCCATAGCTATCTGGTTCGCCTTCAGCACCGCCCGCTGATCTTGCTGCATTGAACTGTTGATGGGCGCGCGGAAAAGTGGTTCACCCTCCCGATCATCGCTAAATTGCCGCCAACCTGTCGAGCTCGTCCGTGTCCCAACCCGCCTCCCGCACCCGCCTCGCCGAGATCATCCGCACACGCTCGTTCGGGCGCGGCGAAATCACGCTGGCCTCGGGCCGCAAGAGCGATTTCTACTTCAACCTGAAGCCGACCATGCTCGATCCCGAGGGCGCGGCGCTGCTCGCGGAACTGAGCTTCGAGGCGCTCAAGGATGACCGGCTCGATTATATCGGCGGCCTCGAGATGGGCGCGGTGCCGCTCGCGGGCGCCATCGCGCAGTTGTCGTGGCTGAAAAATCAGCCGATCGCCGCATTCTTCGTGCGCAAAAAGCCGAAGGAACACGGCGCGCGGCTGGCGGTGGAAGGCCTCGCCAAGGGCGAGAGCCTCACGGGCAAGCGCATCGTCATCGTCGAGGACGTCACCACCACCGGCGGCTCCGCCATCAAGGCCGTTGACTCGGTGCGCGAGGCCGGCGGCGAGATCGTGCTGGTCTTCACCATGGTGGACCGGGAGGAAGGCGCGGCAGAAACCTTCGCGCAGGCCGGCGTGCCGTTCCGGGCGTTGTTCAAGGCGAGCGAGTTCCTCAGCCCGTAGAAGCGTCCAGCGCCCGCCGATGACGTTCGCCGACAGGTTAATTTGTTCTGATAATAAGATTTCTCTATCTCTGCGCATTCAAACGTCGTGGCGGCCAGGGCTGGCCTGCATTGTGATCGAGGTCACAACGGCGTTATTGCGCTGCCCGTAAGCCTCTTGGGGCGGAGCGGATCGTCCCTCCGTCCCACAACAGGAGACTTGCGATGAACAAGACCCGTGATGAGCAACGCGAGCTGACCATCGACGAACTTGATCTCGTCGGCGGTGGCGATTGCGTCACGAACGAGACCACCATCGTGACCGACAAGGGAACGCTGCATCTCGGCTATACCGATTGCGGCCACGGCCCGATCCCGTTCGGCAAGTGGGTGCCCAACAGCACCTGAGACTGCAACAGCCGCCTGCGAGCCCCGGCCTCACCGCCGGGGCTTTTTTTGCGACGCCCACCGGACGCGTCCCGTCCTCCAACTTATGTGTCCAGCGTCGCGCTGCCCTGGATCAGGGTCGTACTGCCATCGACCGGGCTGGTGATGATGGTGCCTACGCTCGCGCCGCCGTTGGCGTTGAGCGAGAACTTAGTGTCGCCGATCCGGAACGAACCGTCCTTGATCAGCACGCTCTGATACTGCACCGTGCTGCCGCTCTGATATTTCACCTGTGCGCGAAATCCGTTGACCTCCGAAACCGTAAGCTCGAATTTCTGGTTGTTGTTTGAATACGTGCCCGACCACGTTCCCTGATAGAGCGTCGGATCGACGTTGGTGTACGGCGTGTTCGATGCCGGCGTTGCCGGTGTTGCCGTATAGGCTGATGACAGGATGCTGTAGATGTCGGACATGAATTCTCCGCGCTGAAGCGATGGCGACGATTCGATGCACGGACTACGGGCGCGGCTGGTTAATCGGACCTTGCATCCTGTTTCGGACGATTGCCGGCGGCATCGGCGAAACAACTTGAAACAGAAAGCCGTCGGCTTGTGTTGGAACACAACGGGAACCCGGGCGGCCTGCGACGCTGACGCCGCGCGTTTACCACGTTCCCGACTCGGAACGTTTGGCCCTTCATGATATTGATCTCGTTCTGCCGTCCCGTCGCGTCTGGAGTTTTTGTCCGATGGCCCCGCGTGCGAACTGGAAAGGCTTTTTGCGCCTTTCGCTCGTGACTTGTCCCGTCGCCCTGTTTCCGGCGACCTCGGAGTCCGAGAAGGTCAGCTTCAACCAGATCAATCGCAAGACCGGACATCGCATCAAGTATCAGAAAGTCGATGCGGAAACCGGCGAGGACGTCGATAACGAGGATATCGTCAAGGGCTACAAGATCGACACTGACAGCTATCTCGAGGTGACTAAGGACGAACTCGATAACATCGCGCTCGAGTCCACCCACACCATCGAGATCGACCAGTTCGTGCCGCGCGCCGAGATCGACGACCTTTATATCATCAGGCCGTATTATCTCGTGCCGGACGGCAAGGTCGGCCACGACGCCTATGCCGTGATCCGCGACACCATCAAGGCCACCGGCAAGGTCGCACTGGCGCGGGTGGTGCTGACCAACCGCGAACACATCATTGCGCTGGAAGCGCGCGACAATGGACTGGTCGGCCTGCTGCTGCGCTACCCCTACGAGGTGCGCAAGGCGTCGGACTATTTCGACGACATCAAGGACGTGAAAATCACCAAGGACATGCTCGATCTCGCCAAGCATATCGTCGAGCAGAAGTCCGGCCACTTCGAGCCGACCGCTTTCGAGGATCACTATGAGGCAGCGCTGCTCGACCTGATCGAGCAGAAGAAAGCGGGCCACCCCATCGCCAAGGCCAAAGTGAAAACCGAAGGCAACGTCATCAACCTGATGGACGCCTTGAGGCAGAGCCTGAAGGGGGGCAAATCTGCGCCGACCCCGGCCAAGGCAGCTCCGGCGAAGGGCAAGAAGTCCAGGAAGCGCGTCGAAGGCCAGCGTGAGATGCTGTTTCCGATCGAGGGCAAGAAGGCCGCCGCGAAGGAGACTAAGCGCGAGCCTGCGAAGCGCCCGGCCAAGACATCCAGCGCAAAGACATCTGCTGCGAAGGGCTCCGCCGCGAAACGCAAGGCCGGTTAGCCGGCCGCGCCGATGCGCAAGCTGATCGCCTTCGACGACGAGACCATGACCGCGTTGACGCAACTCGGCCGCGATCGCATGGCGACGATTCAGGATCTGGCCGACGAGGCTTTTGCCGACCTTTTGAAAAAGCACGGCGTGCCGGTCGACCTGAAGGACGCGTTGCGCAAGAGCGCGGGCGCGAAACGTAAAAAATCGTAAACGTCGCGGCACCCGCGAGCGTTTCCGGGCGTTGCACATCGTGTGATCCTTGGAGTCTGCCCGCTTCTGATGGAATCAGAAGTGAAGCTCCATGATTTTGATTTGACGCGTTTTCTTCACGCGAACCGGTACCCACTTCGCTCGAAAACGCTTTCATTGGAACCGACGCCGTGCCCTCCAGAAAACTCAGCACCTACCGCAAGAAGCGCGACTTTACGAAAACCGCCGAGCCGAGCGGCAAGGCGCGCGTCGCGGCCTCAAAGCAGCGGCGCTTCGTGATCCAGAAGCACGACGCCACCCGGCTGCATTACGACTTTCGCCTCGAATATGAGGGGGTGTTCAAGTCCTGGGCCGTGACGCGCGGACCCTCGCTCGATCCAACAGAGAAGCGGCTGGCAGTGGAGGTCGAGGATCACCCGCTCGACTACGGCGACTTCGAGGGCACGATCCCGAAGGGCCAGTATGGCGGCGGTACCGTGGAGATCTGGGACCGCGGCTACTGGTACGCTGAAGACCCGGCGAAGGGCCTTGCTAAGGGCGACCTCAAATTCGCACTGATGGGCGAGAAGCTCAAAGGCGAATGGGTGCTGGTGCGGATGAAGCACGACCGCAGCGGCGGCAAACGCACCAACTGGCTGCTGATAAAGCACCGCGACGACTATGCCAGACCAGGCAGCGGCGAAGCGGTGCTGAATGACGACCGCTCGGTCGCGTCCGGGCGAACGTTCAAACAAATCGAGGAAGGCAAAGGCAAGGCGCCGGAGCCCTTCATGATGACCAGGCGGATCGCAGGCTCTGATGCCGTGTGGAATTCGAACAAAGGCGTTGCTGCCGAGGCTCGCGCGACAAAGACGAGCGCCAAACCTGCATCAGCCCGCAAGCGAGCGCCGAAGAAAGCCAAGACCCAAGCCAGCAAGGCCCGCGCGATCAAGAGCGAGATGCCGGACTTCGCAGGACTTCAACTCTGCGAAATATCGGCACGCCCACCGTCGGCAGACGGCTGGGTGCATGAAATCAAGTTCGACGGCTACCGCATTCAGATGCAGATCGCGAACGGCGACGTGACGCTCAAAACGCGCAAGGGCCTCGACTGGACCGACAAATTTCCGGCTATCGCGAGCGCGGCTACAAAATTGCCCGATGCCATCATCGACGGCGAGATCGTCGCGCTCAACAAGAAGGGCGATCCGGACTTTTCGGCGATGCAGGCCGCGCTGTCCGATGGCAACACGGATGATCTCGTGTTCTTTGCGTTCGACCTGCTGTTCGCCGAGGGTGAGGATCTGCGCCCGCTGCCGCTGCTCGCGCGCAAGGAACGGCTTCGCAAGTTGCTGGGGCGCTCTGCGAAATCGACCCGCGCGCCCATCCGCTATGTCGAGCATTTCGACGCCGACGGCGAACAGATGCTCGCATCAGCCCGCGACGCCGGCCTTGAAGGCATCATCTCCAAACGGGCCGACGCGCCTTATCGCGCCGGCCGCGGCGGAAGCTGGCTCAAGATCAAGAGCCGCCCCGGCCATGAGGTGGTGATCGGCGGCTGGAAAACCACGGACGGGAAATTCCGCTCGCTGATGGCCGGTGTCTACAATGGCGACCGCCTCGTCTATACCGGCATCGTCGGCACCGGCTACGGACGCGATACCGTCAAGCGCATCATGCCGGCACTGAAAGCCGCCGCCGCGTCGAGGAGTCCGTTCTCCGGCAAGAACGCTCCGACCGGCGGCCGCGACGTGCATTGGCTGAAGCCTGAACTCGTTGCCGAGATCGAATTCGCCGGTTGGACTGCCGACGGCATGATCCGCCAGGCGGCCTTCAAGGGATTGCGCGCGGACAAGCCGGCCCGTGAGGTCAGGGCGGAGACGCCGGCCCGTGCGACGGTCCCAAGGCTCGGCGCAACAAGGCTCGGCGCGAGAGCCGCGGCGACAACACGCACTGATATGACGACATCGCGCCAGCCGCGCACGTCCACGACGCGAGATCGCGCAACGATCATGGGCGTTGCGATCTCGCACCCTAACAAGGCGCTGTGGCCAGACGCCGGCGACAAGCAGCCAGTTACCAAGCGCGACCTCGCCGCCTACATGGAAACAATCGGCGGCTGGATGCTTCCACACATTCAGGGACGTCCGTGCTCCATCCTGCGCGCTCCCGACGGCATCGACGGCGAGAGCTTCTTCCAGCGTCACGCCATGCCCGGCCTGTCAGACCTTGTCACCGAAGCGAAGGTGTCTGGTGACCGCAAGCCCTACCTGCAGATCGACCGCGTCGAGGCGCTGGTCGCCGTGGCGCAGATCGGCGGGCTCGAACTGCATCCGTGGAATTGCGCGCCCGATCAGTATGAGGTGCCAGGACGGCTGGTATTCGATCTCGACCCGGCGCCGGAGGTCACATTCCAGGATGTGATCGCGGCGGCCAAGGAGATGAAGCAACGCCTCGAAGCGCTCGGGCTTGAAACCTTCTGCAAGACCACCGGCGGCAAGGGCCTGCACGTGGTCACGCCGCTTGCAATCACGCAAAAGAACCGGTTGAACTGGAAGCAAGCGAAAATGTTCGCGCAGGCCGTCTGCGAACAAATGGCAACTGACACACCCGACAAATATCTCATCAACATGTCGAAGAAGCAGCGCGAGGGCAAAATCTTTCTCGATTATCTTCGCAACGATACCAAATCGACCGCGGTCGCGCCGCTATCGCCGCGCGCGCGCCCCGGCGCCACCGTGTCGATGCCGCTGAACTGGTCGCAGGTAAAAATCGACCTCGATCCGAAACGGTTCACGCTTCGCAGCGCGCCGGACCTCCTGAAAAAGAGCAAGGCCTGGTCGGACTACGACAAGGCCGCCCGCCCACTGCAGGCCGCAATCGGAAAGCTCATCCGATGACGGAAGCTAGCGCTGGCCGGGCCGGAAAGGTTGCGCTGCTCGGCGTTCCCATCGACATGGGCGCGGCGCAACGCGGCACCTTGATGGGGCCGGCGGCGCTGCGCACCGCGGGCATCAAGCCGGTGCTGGAAAGCCTCGGCATTGACGTGATGGACCACGGCGACATCTCCGTCGCTCAGGTCGCGCAGGCGACCGATCAGATTCCCGCAAACGCCAACCACTACCGCGACATCCGGGCATGGATCCGCGCGCTCAGCCCGCGCGCTTATGATCTGGCGAAGTCCGGCGCCATTCCGATCTTTCTCGGAGGCGACCACAGCCTGTCGATGGGTTCGATTAACGGCGTGGCGCGCTATTGGCAGGAACAGGGACGCGAATTGTTCGTGCTCTGGCTCGACGCCCACGCCGACTACAACACGCCGCTGACGACGATGACAGCGAACATGCACGGCATGTCCGCTGCTTTTGTGTGCGGCGAGCCCGGACTCGACGGCCTGCTCGGCGAGGAGACGCGCGCTTCGATCACGCCCGAGCATCTCGACCTGTTCGGCATCCATTCGATCGACCCGCTCGAGAAGAAGCTGGTGCACGAACGGTGCATCGCCATTGCCGACATGCGCGCGATCGATGAGTTCGGCGTGGCGGTGCTGATGCACCGTGTCATCGAAAGGGTCAAAGCGCGCAATGGCGTACTGCATCTCAGCTTCGATCTCGATGTGCTGGATCCCGGCCTCGCACCCGGTGTCGGCACCACCGTTCCCGGCGGCGCGACCTATCGCGAGGCGCATCTCGTGATGGAACTCCTGTACGATTCCGGACTGGTCTGTTCGGTCGATATCGTCGAGCTCAATCCGTTCCTCGACGAACGCGGGCGGACCGCGCGGGTCGCGGTCGAGTTAATCGCGAGCCTGTTCGGACAGCAGATCACCGACCGTCCAACCCCCAGCAATACGCTGAGCGGAGGCTGACAGCGGCGCCCGCATCGCGCAAATCATGCGAGCGCGGTCGTTACCGCACGCCCGACGGCCGCCATAGCAGCATCTTGCCGATCCGCCGAAACGGTAGCACCCGTGAGATAGGCCGTTACAACAAACGGCGCCCGGTCCGGCGGCCAGATCACAGCGACGTCATTCGCCGTTCCTCGCTCGCCCGTTTCGGTCTTGTCGCCGACGCGCCAGCCGGCCGGCAATCCGGCGCGCAGGCGTCTGCTGCCGGTCGTATTAGCGGCGAGCCAGCCGACGAGTTGCACGCGCGATTTCGCCGACAGCACATCGCCCAGCACGAGCGCACGCAGATCGGAGGCCATCGCGTTCGGCGTGGTGGTGTCGCGCGGATCGCCCGATGCCGCCTCATTGAGTTCGGTCTCGATGCGATCGAGACGCGTCATGTCGTCGGCCAGCGACCGCACGAAGGCGGTCAGCCCCTGCGGGCCA
This sequence comes from Nitrobacter sp. JJSN, assembly GCF_051912485.1. Classification (GTDB taxonomy): domain Bacteria; phylum Pseudomonadota; class Alphaproteobacteria; order Rhizobiales; family Xanthobacteraceae; genus Nitrobacter. The sequence continues at coordinate 3,280,060 of NZ_CP196822.1, forward strand.
CCGATGCTTGCAAGCAGCAGATTGCCAGCGGTGTTGTCGCTGAGCGTCATGGCAGCCTCGCACAGTTCGGCGACGGTCATGCCGATCGGGCCGACATGCTTCTGCGTCTCCGGCGAATGCGTCACAAGATCGGCGTCGCTGAAATAAATCCGTCGCGCCAGACTTTCCTTGCCCGTATCGACGCCATGAAGAACAGCGCCCGCCGCCAGCACCTTGAAGGTGCTGCACATCGGAAATCGCTCGTCCATCCGATGCCCGACGCGCTGGCCGGTGCCGGTATCGAGCAGGGTGACGCCCAGCCGTCCGCCGCTTTCGGCCTCCAGCCGCCTCAATTCATCGACAAACCTCTCCTGCAATGCCGCCGCGGCCCGCGCCCGGCCTGCGCGACCCATGACGGCAAGCCCGGCGAGACCCGCACCCACCGCACGCAACAATCGTCGTCTGCCGATCATTTTCGAAGCGTCCTCATGTTCCGTTGCGCCGAGCCGTCGAAAGCTGAAGCGTCATAATATCACCCGTGACATGAAGATCCCGCACCAGTTTATTGAGCATGATCTTATCCGAAGCCGTTTTTTCAGGTTTCGGGATCATGCTCTAATAAGAAGACTCGGGATTAAAAAAGGCGGCTGATCGAACCGTTTCTTTGATTTCATAAAATTGATATGCGCGCCTACTCCGCCGCAACCTTCACCTCGGGTGCCGCGGCCTTGACCTCGGCATCGACGTCGTTTTCGAATCTGGCAAAATTCTTCCGGAACATGCCCACCAGGGCGCGCGCGGTCTTGTCGAACTCGGCCTTGTCGGCCCAGGTCTTGATCGGATTGAGGATATGCGGCTCCACGCCGGGCACCGACGTCGGCACCGCGAACCCAAAATACCTGTCGGTGCGGAATTGGACATCGCGCAGCGAGCCATCGAGCGCCGCGCCGAGCAGCGCGCGCGTGACCTTGATCGGCATGCGACGGCCGGTGCCGTATTTGCCGCCGGTCCAACCTGTGTTGACCAGCCAGCAATCGACGTTGTGCTTCGCGATCAACTCGCGCAGCATGTTGCCGTAAACACTGGGATCGCGCGGCAGGAACGGCGAGCCAAAGCACGTCGAGAATTCGGGCTGCGGCTCGTTGCCAAGGCCGCGCTCGGTGCCCGCCACCTTCGCAGTATAGCCCGAGAGGAAATGATACATCGCCTGCGCTGGCGTTAGCCTCGCGATCGGCGGCAGCACGCCGAAGGCATCGGCGGCCAGCATGACCAGATTTTTCGGCTGACCCGCGCAGCCGGTCAACGACGCGTTCGGAATGAATTCGAGCGGATAGGCCGAACGGGTGTTCTCGGTCTTCGAGCCGTCATCGAAATCAGGCACGCGGGTGGATTCGTCGTGCACCACATTTTCAAGCACCGCGCCGAAGCGTTTCGAGGCCGCATAGATTTCAGGCTCGGCCTCCTGCGACAGCCTGATGCATTTGGCGTAGCATCCACCTTCGAAATTGAAGATGCCATCCCTGCTCCAGCCATGCTCGTCGTCGCCGATCAGCGTGCGTTTGGGATCGGCGGACAGCGTGGTTTTTCCCGTTCCCGAGAGGCCGAAGAAGATCGCGCTGTCGCCGTCGGGGCCGACATTGGCCGAGCAGTGCATCGGCAGCACGCCCTTGTCGGGCAGAAAGTAATTCAGCGTGGTGAAGATGCTCTTCTTCATCTCCCCGGCATAGTGAGATCCGCCGATCAGAATGACCTTGCGGGCGAAATCGAGGGCCACGACATTCTCCGAGCGGACGCCGTGCCGTTCTGGCTCGGCGCGGAAACTCGGCAGGTCGATGACGGTCAGTTCGGGAACGAAGCCTGCGAGCTCCGACGTTTCCGGCCGACCCAGCAGCGTACGGATAAAAAGCGAGTGCCAGGCCAGTTCGGTGAAAACGCGAGTCTTGACGCGCAATGTCGGATCGGCGCCGCCATAGAGATCCTGCGCGAACAGCGTCATGCCTTCGGCGTGCTTGAGGAAGTCGGCATACAACGCTGCAAATTGCTCCGGCGTGATCGACTGGTTGCCGGCCCACCATATGTTTTTGTCGGTGGTCGCGTCGCGGACCGTGAACTTGTCCTTCGGGCTGCGGCCGGTGAACACGCCAGTATCGGCGCAAAGCGCGCCGTCTGCGTTCACCATCGCTTCGCCGTTACGTAGCGCGTGCTCGTAAAGTTGCGGCGCGCCGAAATTCCAGTACACGGCCTTGACGTTCTTCAAGCCGCATTTGCCGGCGCCGAAGGCGCCGTTACGCACGCCCATCTCTTGCACGGAGAATTCCTCCTCGAACTCCGTATTACCGGCGCGATCTCAGCCAACCGCGCCTCTGCCGCAACGACCTCAATATAGCCCATCCGGCCTCGATCCGGCGAACGGATATTGATGAACGCGGGGACCGGCCAAGCCGATCCCGGGTAACCCGGTCGATCCAAAGGCGACCGAGGCCAATCAAGGTTGGTTTGTAGCGCGAGCCTTTTCCGCCAGTTCCTTCAAAACAACGCGAAGCTCGCCCAGGGCGGCGATCCGCCGCGGAAAATCCAGCCGCAGCGCGTCATGCTTCTCGGCACTCATGTCCAGGCCATCAGGATCGCAACCGGTGCAGCGCCAGTCGGCGGCTTTCGCGCCGAGCAATCGCGTCGCATAGAGATTCAACGAGTCGAGATGATCGGCATTCATATGATCGATCGCATTCTGTTCGGACTCGAGCAACGCGTCCGCGCCCTCAAGACTGGTCAGAATCTTTTCCGGCTTGAGATCGACGATCCGCCCGAAGCCGGCTACCAGATGAACGCCTGTCGGCCGAATTCGAAAGAACGAAAAATCGTTAAAATCCGCGAAGGATTCCGCCGACGGATGAGCGTTCAGATAACGCCGGCGCAGGGTTGTCCTGAGTTCCCCGCCTGCCTCCTCGGCGGTTCCCCCGACCATGATCCGCGAGCCTTCAAGCGGATCACCTTCGGCGCGCTCGTCCAGCATCAACGATACTCTGGAATCGGCAATCACATTTTTCGTATGTACCGCAAGGCGCGAAATGAGAAGAATTGGTGAACCATCGTAATAGCTTGCAACATTGACGAGCGAGCAATAGGGGTCTCCGCTGCCCGGCATCAGGGTTGCCAGCGCGCCTTGCCGGCTTCGGCGCAGCAGCGATCGGGCAAGGTTTGAGGCTGTGAAATTGGCGGTCGGCTGCATGGCTAAGTCCTCAATTCTATTTGAAAAAACGACTCTCTCAGGCTAAAAGCAGAAGTTGAACAGGCACGGAACTGTGGCGTCTTTCGCGCGTTTCCGGGAAACTCGGTCACACTTCAGCCCAGCTTGCATTGCTCGTTGACCGCGTTCTTTGAGCCACTCCAACGGCAGACGTTCGAATTGTTCGCGTCTCGCCATCCGCTTCGGAAAGCAGGCATATGCCCACAATCGCTCTGGTCGATGACGACCGCAACATTCTCACATCGGTCTCGATCGCGCTCGAAGCCGAAGGCTATCGCATCATGACCTACACCGATGGTGCGTCGGCACTCGACGGCTTCCGCACCAGTCAGCCCGATCTCGCGATCCTCGACATCAAGATGCCGCGCATGGATGGAATGGAGACACTGCGACGGCTGCGTCAGAAATCCGACTTGCCCGTTATTTTCCTCACCTCCAAAGACGAAGAGATCGACGAACTGTTCGGTCTCAAGATGGGTGCCGACGACTTCATCCGCAAGCCATTCTCGCAGCGGTTGCTGGTGGAGCGCGTCAAGGCGGTGCTGCGCCGCGCTTGCCCGAAAGACCCGGCGGCGGCGCCCAAGGAAACCGACGCCAAGGCGCTCGACCGCGGCCTGCTGCGCATGGACCCGGAGCGCCATACCTGCACCTGGAAGAACGAGCCCGTCACCCTGACCGTCACGGAATTCCTGATCCTGCAGGCGCTGGCGACGCGTCCCGGCGTCGTCAAGAGCCGCAATGCGCTGATGGATGCCGCCTATGACGATCAGGTCTATGTCGACGACCGCACCATCGACAGCCACATCAAGCGACTGCGCAAGAAGTTCAAGGTCGTCGACGACGACTTCGAGATGATCGAAACCCTCTACGGCGTGGGTTACCGCTTCAAGGAAACCTGATAAGCTGTCATTTCCGGGGCGGGCAGCCGGCGAGCCGATCCATGCTTGGGGTAGGTATTCCCGATGCGCGGTTCACATCCAAGGCAGGAGCCGCCGGCGACCACGAAGCGTTCGTCGCCTTGGACGCATCCTCAGCGACAAACGCGAAGCGTTTGCGTGGGGAAGGATGATAGTGAGTTGTGGGACCGATAACCGGGCAGTTTCAGTCATTGCTGGATCGAACGCAGCCTGATCTCAATCCGGATACCGAGGACACCTCGCAGGTGCTCGCGCCGGAAACCCCTGCCGATCATGTCGAGCCGACGCCACGCTGGCGGTGGCCGCTGGACTGGTTGAGCCGTGCCGGGCAGTTTTTTTTCACGCTCAGCTTTTCAAGCCTGACCCGCCGCATTGTATCGCTGAATCTGGCCGGCCTGATCGCGTTGGCAGCCAGCATTCTGTATCTCTCACAATTCCGCGCCGGCCTGATCGACGCGCGCGCGCAAAGCCTGCTGGTGCAAGGCGAGATCATCGCAAGCGCGATTGCCGCTTCGGCGACGGTAGAGACCAACACCATCACCGTCGACCCCGACCGCCTGCTCGATCTCAAGCCCGGTGAGAGCTACGGCGCGCCGGAGGAATTCTCGGGATTGGATTTTCCAATTAATCCCGAGCGCGTCGCTCCGGTGCTGCGGCGGCTGATCTCTCCGACCAAAACCCGCGCGCGCATCTACGACCGCGACGGCGTGCTGATCCTCGACAGCCGCAGCCTTTTTCGTCGCGGCGATGTCATTCGTTTCGAACTGCCACCTCCGACCGACGTCAAGCCCGGCTTCGTGGAGCGCACGACGATCGCGATCCGCACCTGGCTCAATCGCGGAGACCTTCCGCTTTACCGCGAACTCGGCCCCGAGAATGGAAACGGCTACCAGGAGGTTGCGCAGTCGCTCAAAGGCGAGAAGTCCAGCATGGTGCGTATCAACGACCGCGGCGAAATCATCGTCTCCGTGGCTGTTCCGGTAGAGCGTCCCCGCGCCACCATTTTCGGCGCGCTGATGCTGTCCACGCAGGGCGACGACATCGACCAGATGGTAATGGCGGAACGGCTGGCGATCCTGAAAGTGTTCGGCGTCGCCGTGGTCGTCATGATCGTGCTGTCGCTGCTGCTGGCCAGCACCATCGCCGGGCCGGTACGGCGGCTCGCCGACAGCGCGGAACGTGTCCGCCGCCGCATCAAGACGCGCATCGAGATCCCCGACTTTACCCGCCGCCGCGATGAAATCGGCCACCTGTCCGGTGCGCTGCGCGACATGACCGACGCGCTCTACAACCGCATCGAGGCGATCGAGACTTTCGCGGCCGACGTCTCTCATGAACTGAAAAATCCCCTGACCTCGCTGCGCTCCGCAGTGGAGACCCTGCCGCTTGCGAAGACCGAGACCAGCCGCTCGCGCCTGCTCGAGGTGATCGAGCACGACGTGCGTCGGCTTGATCGGCTGATCTCCGACATATCCGACGCAAGCCGTCTCGACGCCGAATTACAGCGTCAGGATGTGGCCCCGGTCGATGTCCGCCGCCTGCTGACCACGCTGACGTCGGTCGCGAACGAAACCAAGCTTGGCCACGACGTCGGCGTCGACGTGCGCTTCGAGGGTAATCGGGCCGATGCCTTTTCGGTACCGGGGCATGACTCGCGGCTCGGCCAGGTGATCTCCAATCTCCTGACCAATGCGCAATCGTTCTCAAAATCCGGAGGCCGGGTGCGCATCGTGTGCAGGCGCCGGAAATCCGAAATCGAGATCGTGGTGGACGACGACGGGCCCGGCATTCGGCCCGACGCGCTGGAGCGTGTGTTCGAACGCTTCTACACCGACCGCCCGCACCAGGGCTTCGGCCAGAACTCCGGCCTCGGCCTGTCGATCTCCAAGCAGATCATCGAAGCGCATCGCGGACGCATCTGGGCAGAAAACCGCCCCGGCCCGACCGATGCCCAAGGCGACACGCGGATCGCGGGCGCGCGCTTCGTGGTTCGGCTTCCCGCGCCATGACCGCGTCGTCCGGCCCGACGATCCATGGCTCCGCGGTGCTGGTGGGAGATCGCGCCGTTCTGATCCGCGGGCCCTCCGGCGCCGGCAAGTCCCGTCTCGCCTTCGATCTCATCCTGGCCGGCCGCAGCGGCCAGATTCCTGCGGCGACGCTGGTCGGCGACGACCGCCTTTACCTAGAGCCGGTCCGCGACCAGCTCCTCGTCAGGCCGACCCCTGAACTTGAGGGACTAATGGAAATCCGCGGACTCGGCATTCGCTGCACCGCTTTTGTTGCGGAGGCGCCGGTCGGCCTCGTGATCGATCTCGACGCGCCCGATGCCGAGCGCCTTCCCCCACCAAAAGCGCTGCGAACCACCTTATTAGGAGTCGAACTGGCCCGAATCCCGATTGCGGACGGCTTTTCACCACTTCCGATAGTCATCGCCGCGCTAACGACCATTCCGGGTTGCAGCGACACTCGCTCCACTGCCGATTGCCCGGAGGAATCTGGTAACCATATAAACTGCAGTATAGCCACGGAGTAGACCATCCCGGCTTTTCGGAGCGGACCTGCTTTTCAGGGAAAAACGCGCTGTTCCCCCTTGCGTGAGGCCTCCGGATGGTCAAAGTGGCCCTTTCGTGCGGTGCACCAAAAGCACCCGCGAGGAGTTTTCAATGATTGGTCTGGTACTTGTGACCCACGGGCGCCTCGCCGATGAGTTCAAGGCGGCGCTCGAACATGTAATGGGCCCGCAAAAGCAAATCGAAGCCATCACCATCGGCGCCGAAGACGATGCCGATCTGTGCCGGGGCGATATCATCGAAGCGGTCAATCGCGTCGACAGTGGCAGCGGGGTTGCCATTCTCACCGACATGTTCGGCGGCACGCCTTCAAACCTCGCGATCTCCTGCATGAGCCGGCCCAAGGTCGAGGTGCTCGCCGGCATCAATCTTCCGATGCTCGTCAAACTTGCCAAGGTGCGCAACGATCTCCCGCTGCCAGAAGCCATCGCGGCTGCGCAGGAAGCGGGGCGCAAATATGTGACGATTGCCAGCCGGGTGCTCGCCGGGAAATGACCGGGAAGCCTGACGACGCAGTCTCGTCGAACGACGCGCCGGCGGCGAACAAAGCATCGGCCACCGGCGCGGTCTCCCGTGAAATCTCTATCGTCAACAAACGTGGCCTGCATGCGCGGGCATCCGCGAAATTCGTGCAGATGGTCGAGCGCTTCAATGCCGACGTCAGCGTCACGCGCAACGGCGAGACCGTCGGCGGCAATTCGATCATGGGATTGATGATGCTGTCCGCGGGGATTGGAACAACGATCACGGTTTCCGCAACCGGCCCCGAAGCCAAAGCCGCGATCGCGGCGATCGCCGAGCTCGTCAGTAGCAAGTTCGGCGAAGGTGATTGAGTCTGCGAACGTGTTCCGGCCGTCCTGCCTGCGGCCGCCCAGATGATCCGTTCTCGAGGTTAGCAGCATGCTTCCAGCCTATGTCATTCACAGCACGTCCCTTCCCGAACGTGAGGATCATATCCGACGGGAGCTGCAGCACGCCGGGATCAGCTTCGAATGGATTCTGGACATGGAGCCCGCCGACATCTCGGATGAAATCGATCGCAAGTATTTCGTCCCGGGCGCCGATCTCACCCCGGGGCAGAAATCATGCGCCCTGAAACACATCGTGGCGATGCAGCGTATCGTCGAGAATCATCACGACCTCGCGTTCATCGTCGAGGACGACACACAGTTTTGCGACGATTTTCAGAATCAGCTCCGCCCGATGCTCGAAGCAGCGAAGCGGTGGCCCCGACCGCGCATTCTCCATCTCGGCGCGGCCACCAACTTCTATGTACCGGCCTCCCAAATCAGGTCTGGCGAGCTGCTCTATGAAGGCACCCGGGTGCGTAACACGGAGCTTTATGTGCTGGGGCGGCCGGAGGCCGAGGCACGCCTCAACTGGATCTACAGGAATCGTCTCGACAAACCGATCGACATCACTTTCAACCGCGCCGATCCCGAGCTCGGCATTCCATTCCTGTGGAGCGATCCGCCTTTGGCCGAGCAAGGCAGTCTCAACGGGCGTTTCGAAAGTTCATTGGCGCGCAAACCGCGCAATCGTTTTCGCTTGAAGGTCGAATTCGCCATCAAGCGCGTTTATCGTGGCAAGATCAAACGATGGCGTGCATGGCGGTAACCATGTCGTCGAATCGTCCTTTTCAGCTTGGGCACGTCGTTCGGTCGCTGCGGATCGGCATTTTCGTCGAGCTTTCGGTGGACCAACGATTTGGCCGTCGTGGCTGCGGGACCTGCTGGTCTATGCGGTGATCGTCTGCATTGTCGCCATCGGCCGGGCACGGACACGTCCCTTAACCCCTGTCATCGCCGAGGCGTGATCCGCGCCGCGCGCATCGGTTTCACGTTCCGCTTAAGGGCGCGACAATGGTAGATTTCCCGTGCCTCGGCGGGACCGTCTTCATAACCAAATGCTCGACGCCCGGCATGTGGCACGCATCCAATCGCTGCACTCTTGATGGCCCCACTCTTTCGGATCGCAAAACCCACGCGAACGGCGTCGCCGGTTGAAACGCCTCCGCGGACCAGGATTCGTAAGAACCACGTGCATGACGATCATTCCGGCGGCGAGATCGTCGCTGGCGCGCACATCGGACAGGCGCGTCGCGAGGTTGCCAGCAGCCCAGCCGATCGATCCAGCTGGGCGAAAACATGAAGCGCTCATAAGGCATCCTGCCGACGTGACATTACCGTCAGGATCAGTTCCGGCGGCAGGACAGCGCCAACCCTAGCCGGTTTCAGCCGGAAAAGAATCGCGACCGGGCCATCGCAATTCCGAAGGAGTTGCTGCCGTTTAGCGACGGTGCTATCCCCCGCCCATGAGCACGACCCCCATCTCCTACATCCGCAACTTCTCCATTGTCGCCCATATCGACCATGGAAAGTCAACGCTGGCCGACCGCCTGATTCAGATGACCGGCGGCCTCACCGATCGCGAGATGGCGGGCAAGGAGCAGGTGCTCGACTCGATGGATATCGAGCGCGAGCGCGGCATCACCATCAAGGCGCAGACGGTGCGCCTGAAATACCGCGCCAAGGACGGCAAGGACTACGTCTTCAACCTGATGGACACGCCGGGCCACGTCGACTTCGCCTACGAGGTCTCGCGTTCGCTGGCCGCCTGCGAGGGTTCGCTGCTCGTGGTCGACGCCAGCCAGGGCGTCGAGGCGCAGACGCTTGCCAATGTCTATCATGCGCTCGATGCCGGCCATGAGATCGTACCCATTCTCAATAAAGTCGATCTGCCCGCCGCCGAGCCCGACAAGGTGAAGCAGCAGATCGAGGACGTGATCGGCATCGACGCGTCCGACGCGGTGATGATCTCGGCCAAGACCGGCCTTGGCGTGCCCGATGTGCTGGAAGCCATCGTCACCCGCCTGCCGCCGCCGAAAGGCGACCGCGACGCCACGCTGAAGGCGCTGCTGGTCGATAGCTGGTACGACGTCTATCTCGGCGTGGTCGTTCTCGTCCGCGTCGTCGATGGCGTGATGAAGAAGAACTCGCGCATCCGGATGATGGGCACCAACGCCGCCTACGATGTCGAGCGCGTCGGCTTCTTCACACCGAAGATGACGCAGGTGGACGAGCTCGGCCCCGGCGAGATCGGCTTCATCACAGCCGCCATCAAGGAAGTCGCGGATACCCGCGTCGGCGACACCATCACCGACGACCGCAAGCCAGTGACGGACATGCTGCCCGGCTTCAAGCCGGCGATCCCCGTGGTGTTCTGCGGCCTATTCCCGGTCGATGCCGACGACTTCGAAACGCTACGCGCGGCGATGGGCAAGCTGCGCCTCAACGACGCCAGCTTTTCGTTCGAGATGGAAACCTCCGCCGCGCTCGGCTTCGGCTTCCGCTGTGGCTTCCTCGGCCTGTTGCATCTCGAAATCATCCAGGAGCGCCTCTCCCGCGAGTTCGATCTCAACCTGATCGCGACCGCCCCGAGCGTTATCTACAAGATGCACCTCACCGACGGCAGCGAGATCGAGATTCACAATCCGATCGACATGCCGGACGTGGTGAAGATCGCCGAGATCGAGGAGCCGTGGATCGAGGCCACCATCCTCACCCCCGACGACTATCTCGGCAGCGTGCTGAAACTCTGCCAGGACCGGCGCGGTTCGCAGAAGGAACTCACTTACGTCGGCTCGCGCGCGATGGTGAAATACGATCTGCCGCTCAACGAAGTGGTGTTCGACTTCTACGACCGGCTCAAGTCCGTCTCCAAGGGCTACGCCTCGTTCGACTATCATCTCACCGACTATAAGCCGGCCGATCTCGTGAAAATGCAGATCCTCGTCAACAACGAACCGGTCGACGCACTCTCGATGCTGGTGCATCGGACCCGCGCCGAGGGCCGCGGCCGCGCCATGGTCGAGAAGATGAAGGAGTTGATCCCGCCGCACATGTTCCAGATTCCGATCCAGGCCGCGATCGGCGGCAAAGTGATCGCGCGCGAAACGGTGCGCGCGCTGCGCAAGGACGTCACCGCGAAATGCTACGGCGGCGACGTCAGCCGCAAACGAAAACTTCTGGAGAAACAGAAGGAAGGCAAGAAGAAGATGCGGCAGTTCGGCAAGGTCGACATCCCGCAGGAAGCCTTTATTGCCGCGCTCAAGGTGGATAGCTGATCCGCCACAGTTCGCCTGCTGAAAGGAACCCTCCCAACCTCCGGACGTTTCGACTTGAGTGAAACACCCGGGAGACGCGTCATGCCGCGCGGCGACAAATCGAGCTACACAAACAAGCAGAAGCGCGAGGCAGAGCATATCGAGGAAGGCTACGAGAAGCGCGGCATAAAAAAGAAGGAAGCCGAGCGCCGGGCATGGGCGACGGTGAACCGCGAAAGCGGCGGCGGCGAGAAGAGCGGATCGGGCCGCGGCCGCAAGACCACAAAAGTTTCGTCGAAGCGCGGCGGGCGCATCGGCGGACCACGCGGCGGCAAGGCTTCGGCCGCGCGTCCGGCAACCGAACGGTCGCGCTCGGCCAAGAAGGCCGCGGCGACCCGCAAACGCAATGCCGCAAAGCGTTCCCCGGCGAAGGCAAGACGCTCTCCGGCGAAGAAAACTGCGCGCAAGCGAGCATGAAGGCAGCCTCAAAGGGCGCGGTTCCGCTAGAGTTGCTTCGTCTTGATGGATCGAATCCGGACTCCAGTTTTATATTTTGATGCGTTTTCTTGACGCGAACCGGTATCCACTTCGCTCGAAAACGCTATAGAATCACTGCTCATGAAGGTCCGCGCGATTCTCCCGCTGCTTCTGACATGCGCCATCGCCGTCCTGGGCGGCGGCGCGACGGCGCCTGGGGCATTCGCGCAGGACAAGGGCACGCTGTACCCGAAGCCGTTGCCGCCGTTGGCCAATCCCGACGACCCCACGCTCGGCGCCAAGCAACTGTTCGGCCGCAAAATGCTCCCCACGGCCGGCTCGCCGCACGTCATCGGTTTTTATGCGAAGGGCTGCATCGCCGGCGCCGAAGCGCTGCCGATCACCGGGCCGACGTGGCAGGTGATGCGGCTGTCGCGCAACCGCAACTGGGCCCATCCCGCCATGGTCGCGCTGCTGGAGCGACTGTCGGCCAGGGTACACAGGGATGCCGGCTGGCCGGGACTTCTGATCGGCGACATGGCGCAGCCGCGCGGCGGCCCAATGATTACCGGCCACGCCAGTCACCAGATCGGGCTTGACGCGGATGTCTGGCTGACGCCGATGCCGAACCGGCTGTTGTCGCGCAACGAACGCGAGGAGATGTCAGCGGTCATGATGGTGCGTCGTGACCGTCTCGATATCGATCCCCACGCATGGACGCCAAGTCATCTCAGCGTCATCCGTGCAGCAGCCAGGGAGCCGTCTGTCGAGCGCATTTTCGTCAATGCCGCGATCAAGAAAGCGCTGTGCCGCGAGGCCAAGGGCGACCACAGCTGGCTCTGGAAAATCCGTCCCATGTACGGCCACGACTATCATTTCCATATCCGCATCAAGTGCCCGCCGGGCAACCCTCAGTGTGAATCTCAGACCCCGCCAGAAGAGAAGGAAGGATGCAGCGCCGGCGATCTCGCCTATTGGTTCAGCGACGCCGTGCTGCATCCGAAACCGCCGAAGGTGCCACCGAAGCCGAAGCCGCAGATCACGCTGTCGCAACTGCCGACCGATTGCCGTCAGGTGCTGGCCGCGCCGGATGCAAAGACGATCGCAATGCCGTAGCCGGCGCGCACGGACGGTTTCGTCAAACGTGAAAACCCGCTAACATCCGGCGACGCCGCGCCGTAAGCGCTGGCGAGGCAGATCAGAGCGATCTGATCCTCCTTTAATTCCCCCAGGCAAGCCCTCGCGTGACGTTGTGACGCAGGGATACCATTTGCGAAGGATTCATCATGCGCATCAGTGCATGCAACCAGCGGTCATCCCTATCAATTGCGCTGCTTCTGATCGCCGCGACGCCGGCCTTCGCCGCCGATCCCGTCGGATGCGACAAATTCAAATGGCCAACGGAGAAGGACATCGCGCTACTCACCGCGCCCTCTTTGCCGAAGCTGGCGGCTGGCGTCGAAACACCACCATCGCCGGTCGCCGTCACGATGACGCTGCGCCCTATCGCTGACGCGGCTTTGCCTAAACCGCCGGAACGCCAGCAAAAGCCGGACACCTACGCAGGCTTCGTTCGCGCCACCGCGGGGTCCGCAGGACTCTATACCGTGACAATCTCGGACTACGGCTGGATCGATGTCGTCCAGAGCGACGCCTATCTCAAGCCGAACGGATTCAGCGGCGTCACCGGCTGCACAGGAGCCAGGAAAAGTGTCCGGTTCGATCTTGCGCCCGGCCCGGTGACTATACAGGTCAGCGGCGCCGCCAAGGACACCATCAACCTCGCCTTTACGCCCGCCGCACACTGAAACCCGGGACCGCAGCTCTTTACGTGTGCGTCGTGCGGCTGATATTGTCGCCAAAGCGATCTTTCCGGCTGGCCGTAAGCCTCCTGGAAACCATGGAACGGCGCTTCCACTGATCGTTATGTCAATCCCTTGTATCGTCTGCGCTGTCACTCGCGCTGGACTGATTTGGAGCGCCTTATGAAGATATTCACCCGTTCATTGTTCTCGGCATTGCTGGTCGGTGCCTTCCTCGCCGTGCCGGCCTCTGCCAAGGACGCCAAGCCCTCGGCCATGGCGCCCGCCGCCGCGCAGGACAAGACGCTGACCGTGTTCGCCGCGGCTTCGATGAAGAACGCGCTCGACGATGTCGACAAAGCGTACACCGCCAAGACGGGGGTCAAGATCGTCGCGAGCTATGCGGCGAGTTCGGCGCTGGCCAAGCAGATCGAACAGGGTGCGCCGGCCGATGTTTTCATGTCAGCCGATACGGCGTGGATGGATTACGTGAAGGACAAGAAAGCCATCAGCGAACCGACCCGTGTCAACCTGCTCGGCAACAGCATCGTGCTGATCGCGCCGAAGGATTCGAAGATCGACAAAGTCACCATTGACCATGGCTTTGATCTCGCCAAGCTCGCAGGCGACGGCAAGGTCACGACCGGCGATGTCCAGTCCGTACCCGTCGGCAAATATGCCAAGGCCGCGCTGGAAAAACTCGGTGCATGGACCGCGGTGGAACCGAAAATGGCAATGGCGGAGAACGTTCGCGCAGCGCTGGCGCTGGTGGCGCGAAACGAAGCCGTGCTCGGCATCGTCTATTCAACCGACGCCAAGGTCGAACCCGGCGTGAAGATCGTCGCCACATTCCCGGCGAACTCGCATCCGCCGATCGTCTATCCGGTCGCGGCGACTTCCACCGCTCATAAGGACGCAGCGGATTATCTTGCCTTCCTGCGCAGCTCGGAAGCCAAGGCGATCTTCGAGAAATACGGCTTCTCGTTCCTGGTCAGCCCGACGACCTAAACCTGAATAATGTCGCCATCGCCTTCCCTCCCCCGTTTGCGGGGGAGGGTTAGGGTCGCGGAATGCTTCGTCGCAGTCAGGACGACGCTAGCGCGTGATCCGCCAAAGTGTGAGCGGTTTGGCGAAAAGATCAGGCGCATTCTGACATTTTTAGAGCAAAACCGGAATCCACTTTGCTGATCGCGCTCCGGGTGTCGTCCTTGAGCCAAAAGCAAAATTGGAAACCAATTTTAGCTCGGCCTCGTCATGACAAAAACATTACCGAGACCCCATGTTTGACATCTCGCCAACCGAATGGATAGCGATCCTGCTTTCGCTCAAGGTCTCTGTGATCGCGACGCTGTTCGCGACACCGATCGGCATCGGATTGGCGTGGGCGCTGGCGCGGTACGAGTTCTGGGGCAAATCGATTATCGACGCCGCCGTTCATCTGCCGCTGGTGCTGCCTCCTGTCGTGACCGGCTATCTGCTGCTTCTGACCTTCGGCAGACGCGGGCTGGTCGGCGAGTGGCTTGCCGATCACCTCGGGATCGTTTTCGCATTTCGCTGGACCGGAGCAGCGCTCGCCTGCGGCGTGATGTCGTTCCCGTTACTGGTACGGCCGATCCGGCTGTCGATCGAAGCCGTCGACCGACGGCTGGAACAGGCCGCGAGCACGCTCGGGGCTTCGGCATGGCAGGTCTTCGCCACCGTGACGCTGCCGCTGGCGTTGCCTGGCATTCTTGCCGGCATGGTACTCGGCTTTGCGAAAGCAATCGGCGAATTCGGCGCGACCATCACATTCGTCTCCAATATTCCCGGTGAAACCCAGACCATTTCCGCAGCGATCTATTCGCTGATCCAGACGCCGGATGGCGATACGGCGGCGCTTCGGCTGGTGATCGTGTCGATCGTCTTGTCGATGGCGGCGCTGGTCGCCTCTGAGCTGTTTGCACGGCGCGCGACACGTCGGCTGCACGGAAACTGATCATGCTGCGTGTCGAGGTATCGAAACAGCTTGGCAATTTCTCGGTCGATGTCGCATTTGCGAGCGAAGGGCGAGTCACCGGCCTTTTCGGAGCATCAGGCTCGGGCAAGACATCGCTGATCAACATGATCGCCGGGTTGCAGAAACCGGACCGCGGCGTGATCTCCGTCGACGGCGAAGCGCTCGACGACACCACGCAACGGTTCCATATCGCTGTGCATCGCCGCCGCATCGGCTATGTCTTCCAGGACGCGCGGCTGTTTCCGCATCTCGATGTGCGCAGGAATCTCGACTACGGGCGCCGGATGAACCGCCTGACCCGCGACACCGCGCAGGAAACCCGACTCAACGAAATGCTCAATATCGGTCATTTGCTAGATCGCCGGCCCGGCCAGCTCTCCGGCGGCGAGCGCCAGCGAGTGGCGCTCGGCCGTGCGCTGCTGACGCGGCCCCGACTCCTGTTGATGGACGAACCGATGGGAGCACTGGATGAGGATCGCAAGGCGGAGATCCTGCCCTACCTGATCCGACTGCGCGATGAAACCGGTGTGCCGATGGTCTATGTCACCCACGATCCCGATGAATTGCGCCAGCTCGCTTCGCAAGTCGTGATCCTGAAGCGCGGACGCGTCGCCGCATTCGGTGGCATCGAAGTGCTGCCAGCCTGATTTACAGATCAAATCCTTGCAATCGACGACCAGCCTTTCGCCATTTTCTGCCTGAATGCGCCCATCCGTGTCAGCGGCGGCAGCTCCTCTTCGTCTTCAGGCAAACGAAGTCCGACCGCATTGACGCGGCCTTCGCTGATGTTGCGCGCGACAAGAACGATGGTATCGAGCGGCAGGGTCGCACCCTCCTTCGGCGCCCGGTCAAGATGGACGTCGAAGTAATCCGCCAGCGTCAGCTGCGCGGCGGCCGGATCGACTGAAATGCCGTAGATCTGCGCGATATCGCCAACGGTGATTTCGCCCGAAACCAGGAAATCGCCGAGCAGATGCGGGTCCGGCGACGCCATCGGCTGCATGTCGACGAAGAAGCGATCGAGCGACTCGGCCTTTTCCGGCGGCGCGAGTAAATAGAAGTAATCCCCCGCCGCAATCGGCTCCGCTTCAGCCGGTGTCAGAATTTTCTCGTTGCGGATCACGAGCGTCGGCTTCGACCATGACGGAATCAGCCCGCGCCGAAGGAACAGGCTCTTCGGCCGCACCGCATAGCCGACCAACTGCTGTTCGAGCTGTCCCGGCAGATCGAGTTCGACGCGGCGCGGGCCTCGTTCGGCGCGCGGCAGCGCCACATGCAGCCGCCGCGCGGCGGCGGCCAGCGTCCAGCCCTGCAGCAACAGCGAGATGATCACCACCACGAAAGCGACATCGAAATACAGATAGGCCTTCGACAAGCCGACCAGCATCGGTATCGAGGCGAGGAAGATTGCAACCGCGCCTCGCAGTCCGGTCCACGCGATGAACAGCTTTTCCCGCCAGTTGAAGCGAAACGGCGCGAGGCAGAGAAACACCGCGAGCGGCCGCGCCACCAGCATCAGCACCAGCGAGACGATGACCGCCGGCAGGGCGCTGTCCAGCAGGCGCTGCGGCGAGACCAGCAAGCCGAGCAACACGAACATCACGATCTGCGCCAGCCAGGTGGCGGCATCGAGGAACGTCACCACTGAGTTGTGGGCGCGAGTCGGCCGGTTGCCGACAATGATGCCCGCGAGATAGACCGCGAGAAACCCGGATGCGTGGAATATCTGCGCCACCCCGAAAATCACGAGCGCCGCGGTCGTGACGAACGGCGCATGCAACCCTTGAGGAAGCGCCACACGGTTCAGCGCGGCGACCACGAGCCGCCCGCCGATCACTCCGACGATACCGCCGAGCATGGACTCCCGAAGGAACTCCAGCACCACATGCCAGACCGAGCTGTCGCCCACCGAGATCAGCTCCACCAGCATCAGCGTGAGAAAGACCGCAAATGGATCGTTGGTGCCGGACTCCGCTTCCAATGTCGCACCGACGCGCGGACGCAGCCGCAGCCCTTGCGCATGAACCAGCAGAAACACCGCGGCCGCGTCGGTGGAGGCGACGACCGCGCCAATCAGCAGCGCTTCGGTCCAGTTGAGGTCGAGCGCATATTTCGCTACCGGCGCGGTGATGAGCGCGGTCAGCAGCACGCCGAGCGTGGCGAGCACCATCGAGGGCGCCAGGACCGTGCGGATGCTCTGGAATCGCGTCTTCAGACCGCCGTCGAACAGAATCAGCGCCAGCGCGGCCGATCCGACGAGATAGGTGTTTTGGACATCACTGAACACCAAGCCGCCGGGCCCGGAATCGCCCGCCAACATGCCGATGAACAGAAAGACCAGCAGCAAGGGGGCGCCGAACCGGAGCGCCAGCAGGCTCGACAGAATTCCGGCCATAACCAGAATCGCGCCGAGCAGGATCGCCAGACTGACCGAATCCAGAGATGCCATCAGAGTTCCGAAGCGGTAAACACTTGCATTTTCATCCTTATCGTCGCCCGCGCAGCGCGCCAACCGATTTCTGCCCGTCAGCGTCCTGCTCTCCAGCCGCGAACGCAACGCGCAAAGCTCCCGTATTGCCGTATTGATGGGAACTGATCGAGCCGGGCAGCGCGGCGCCAGAGCCAGACGGCGTCAACACGACGCACCCCGACGACGCCGTCGCGCAACCGGACCGAACCTGCCGCGCGGGCTTTCGATGGCTGCTTCAGCTTGCGCTGACAGCGCCATCCATTAAATTAGAAGCCGACCATTCCTTTCCTCCGGATCCAGATCGTCTGATGAGCTACGTCGAAGCCTCCGAAACCTCCCTGCGCAAGACCGGACAAATCAAACTGCATGGCCCGAGCGGATTCGCCGGCATGCGCCAGGCTGGCGCCCTGACGGCGCGCTGCCTCGACGAACTCGCCGATCTGGTGAAACCGGGCCTGCTAACGTCGCAAATCGACGATTTCGTGCGCGAATTCGCCTTCAGCCATGGCGCCTATCCTGCAACGCTGATGTATCGCGGCTATCGCTACTCGACCTGCACGTCGATCAATCACGTGGTCTGTCACGGGATGCCCGGTGATCGCGCCCTCAAAGAGGGCGATATCGTCAACGTCGACGTGACTCTCATTGTCGATGGCTGGTACGGCGATTCGAGCCGGATGTACCCGGTCGGCCCGATCGCACGCAAGGCGGAACGGCTGATCGAAGTGACCTATGAAGCGATGATGCGCGGCATCGCCGCGGTCAAGCCCGGCGCGACGACCGGCGATATCGGCCACGCCATCCAGAGCTTCGTCGAACCGCAGGGCATGAGCGTGGTCCGCGATTTCTGTGGCCACGGGCTCGGCCGCATGTTCCACGACGAACCGAACATCATCCATATCGGCCGGCCCGGCGATGGCGTCCCGCTCAGGCCGGGCATGTTCTTCACCATCGAGCCGATGATCAACCTCGGCAAGCCGCACGTGAAGATCCTGTCGGACGGCTGGACCGCCGTGACGCGCGACCGCTCGCTGTCGGCGCAGTTCGAGCATTCGGTCGGCGTGACCCAGACCGGGGTCGAGATCTTCACGCTGTCACCGCAAAAGCTCGACAAGCCGCCCTACGGCGGCTGAACCTCGAGCCCCGGCAAAGATCGCATTGGACCGCGTATCCTTTCGTGACTCGCATCCCTGAATTGGGGTTGCAAATACCGCCGGCCGCGGCAAGGTTGCAGCGACCAACTGGTTCGCTGCATCCAATGCCCGCAGACGCCGACAACCCCTCAGGATTTGCCGAAGCGCCGCATTATCACGGCCATCGCGAGCGGCTGCGGGAGCGATTCCGCGACGCCGGACCGGATGCGCTCAGTGATTACGAACTGCTCGAAATAGTGCTGTTTCGCGCGCTGCCCCGTCGCGACGTCAAGCCGCTGGCCAAGTCCCTGATCGGCAGATTCGGGTCATTCGCCGAGGTGGTTCACGCGCCCGACGCCCGGCTCCGCGAGATCAGCGGACTTGGGGAAGCAGCAATCATCGAAATCAAGCTGATCGCGGCGAGCGCCAGCCGTGTGGCCAAGGGACAATTGAAGCAGCGGACGATGCTGTCGTCATGGACCGCGGTGATCGACTATTGCCGGACCTCGATGGCGTTCGCGGACAAGGAGCAGTTCCGCATTCTGTTCCTCGACAAGCGCAATCAGCTGATCGCGGACGAAGTGCAGCAGGTCGGCACCGTCGATCACACGCCGGTCTATCCGCGCGAGGTCGTCAAACGCGCGCTCGAACTATCGGCGACCGCGATCATCTTGGTGCACAATCACCCCTCCGGCGATCCGACGCCGTCGCAGGCCGACATCCAGATGACCAAATCGATTGTCGACATTTCGGCCCCGCTGGGGATTTCCGTGCACGACCATATCATCGTCGGCAAGAACGGCCACGCCAGCCTGAAAGGCCTGCGGCTGATCTAGGCTATGAACAGCCGGCAAGGGGCTGATAAAGCAGGGAAGCAGCGATGCTTACTGCCTCACAAGAATCAGCGGATTTGCGGTGTCTGGGACGAGCCGCCACTGCGCGTTGTCGTCCGCCTGAAAGTGCCAGGTTCCGCCGTTCGCCGACATCAGCAGGATTTCGCCGTGCTCGAGCCGCCAGACCTCGGGCTTGAAGCCGGCGATCGCCGGATCGCATTTGGGTTTAAGGAAGGCCTGGAAATTGTCCGGCGGAACTTCGGTGTTGGTCAGCGTTATGCCGCAGATGGTCTGACCGTTGCCACGAACGAAGGCCCAGTCGCCGATCATCTGGTCCATCGATTTGGCCAGCGAGCGTGCCTCGGCAAGATTTTGCAGGATGTAGATGCCCTCATTCTCCCGCCGGCCTTCGAAAATGCCGCTTTCGACTTCGGTGAAATCGATCACCGGTGCGCCGGTGGCGGTCTGCAGGCGCACGATATCGAGACCGGCGACGGTCCAGGCCGTGATGTCCTTCGTGAACGGCAACGCCGCCGCGCAGCCCGGTTCAAGATCGAGCCTGAGACCCTGCGGCGATGGATCGCCCTTGAGCGTCACGACGCAGGTCTTGCTGCGTTCGGTGGTCGACAGCTCCCACTGTCCGATCATGTTTTTTTTCAAGGCTGACGTGTCTTGCGCCGACGCGGCCGGTCCGCAGATTATCAGCGTCGCGATGGCGGCGAGGACGAATCTCATGTCGATCTTATCCAAGGAGAAAGGCAAGGCCATCAGTTTTCCTTCCCAAGCGCGCTTTCGTGCCAGCGCCGCAACATCAGATGCGACACCGCCGCAAGGCACATATAAATGACGATGCCCGCCACCGAGAGCAACAATAACGCCGCGAACATGCGCGGAATGTTGAGCCGGTAGCCGGATTCCGCAATTCTGTAGGCGAGACCCGAACCCGCGCCGGCCGAACCCGCCGCAATTTCAGCAACCACCGCGCCGATCAGTGACAGGCCACCAGCGATGCGCAATCCACCGAGAATGTAAGGCAATGCCGCCGGCAGTTTCAAATATCGCAACGTCTGTATCCGCGATGCGCCGTAGAGCTGGAAAAGACCTCCCAAATTGCGGTCGACCGAATTGAGACCCAGCGTGGTGTTCGACAGCACCGGAAAGAACGCGACGATCCAGGCGCAGACGATCACTGCGGTCTGCTGGGGCAAGTAAATCAACAACAGCGGCGCGATCGCGATCACCGGCGTGACCTGCAGGATGATCGCATAGGGCAAGAGCGCATGTTCCAGCCATTTCGACTGGTTGAACAGCAGCGCCAGCAAAACGCCGCCGACGGCCGCGGCAGCAAAGCCCTCCACCGTGGTCAGCAAGGTCGTCAGCAGCGATTGCCAGAGGATCGGCCAATCCTGCAGCAGCGTCGCCGCCACAAGCCTTGGGCCCGGCAGCACATAGGGCGGAATATCGTAGATCTGAACCACCAGATCCCACATCAGAACGCCGGCCGCCAATACGGCGATTGGCAACAGCACGCGCGCAACGGACGCCTGCCGAGCGCGATCCGATGCCTCGTTGCTGGCCGCCGCCGCCGATGGATCGGATACCGTCATCGGCGGAGCGCTCCCTTGCCCGTCGCCAGCGACAGCCCGATCGACACTTCACGACAATACGCGGCATATTCCGCAGAGGTTCTGAAATCCTCGCCGCGCGGTTCAGTCGTATCGATGCGGTACTCAGCGCTGATGCGGCCGGGACGCGGAGTCATCACCACGACGCGCCGCGAGAGATAGACCGACTCGAACACCGAATGGGTGACGAAGATGACGGTCTTGCGCAAGTCGCGCCACAGCGCCAGCAGGTCATTGTTGAGGCGGAAGCGGGTGATCTCGTCGAGCGCCGCAAACGGCTCGTCCATCAAGAGGATGTCGGGATCGGTAACGAGCGCGCGCGCCAACGACACCCGCATCCTCATGCCCCCGGACAATTCGCGCGGATAGGCGGCTGCGAACTCTGCAAGCCCGACCCGCGCCAGCGCGGCCTCAACGTGTCCACCGATGTCGGCGCGCGGCCGGTGCGCGAGTTTCAGCGGCAGCGCCACGTTGTCGCGCACGCTCGCCCATGGCATCAGCGTCGGTTCCTGAAACACGAAGCCGATGGAGCGCCCGCCGCCGGCGACGCAAACCGTGCCGGATGTCGGCGCGATCAGCCCGGCGATGATCCGCAGCGCGGTCGATTTCCCGCAGCCGGACGGCCCGAGCAGCGACACGAAATCGCCCTTGCGCACATTGAAATCGAGTAGTCCCAGCGCCGTAACGCCGCGGTCATAGCGTTTCGTGACGCCATTCAGGCTGACGGCGTCTCCCGCGCGCGGACTCGTTTCGGCTTCGGACAGCGCTGTTGCAGGCTCGATCATCGGCACCGGATTCTATTTCTTGGGCCGCAAGTCGAGGCCAACGCCCTTGTTGACGAACTGCAGAGTGTAGGCCTTGCGAAAATCGATGTCCCGCCGCACCACACCGGCCAGCACCATCTTGTCGAAGAAGCTCGCATAGCGCGCATCGCTCATGGCGCCGATGCCGTCGCGCAAGGAGTCGCCGGAATCGACGATGCCATACTCCCGCATCTTCGCCACCGAATAGGCCAGCAGGCCGTCGGTCATTTCAGGATTGAGCTTCTTGATCATGGCATTGCCGGCCGTGTTGTCGCCGTACAGGTAGGTATACCAACCGACGATCGAGGCGTCGACGAAGCGCTGCACCAGATCTGGCTTCTTCTCGGCCAGATCGCGGCGGGTTTCGATCAGGGTCGAATACGGGTTGAAGCCGGCATCGGCGAGCAGGATCACGGTCGGTTTGAAATCCGCCTGCTTCTCCACCGCGAACGGTTCGGAGGTGACGTAGCCCTGCATCGCGCTCTTCTTGTCGGCGAGAAAGGGCTGCGCGTTGAAAGTGTAAGGTTTGACCTTCTCTCCGCTGAATCCATACTCGGATTTAAGCCACTGGAAATAGCTCGCGATGCCTTCCTTGGAGATGAACAGGGTGAGCGGCTTCAGGTCCTCGATTTTCGTCACCTTCGATTCCGGATGCGCGAGAAAAACTTGCGGATCCTTCTGAAACATCGCGGCGACCGCGACGACCGGCACGTTGTTGGCCACCGCATCGAACGATTGCAGCGTGTTCGCTGTCATGAAGAAATCGAGCTTGCCGGAGATCAGGAGCACCCGGTTGTTCACGTTGGGACCGCCGGGCACGATGGTCACGTCCAGGCCATATTTTTTGTAGGTGCCGTCGGCCAACGCCTGAAAGAAGCCGCCGTGTTCGCCCTCCGCAACCCAGTTTGTACCAAAGGAGACCTTGTCCAGCGCCGCCGGCTCGGCCGTGGCCGGTCCGGCGAGACCAAGCGCCAGCACCAACCCGGCCGTTAACGTTCGCAGCAAAAGGACAAGGCGCATCATTGGACTCCCTCGATCGTTCTGGCCCATGATAGGAAGCGACCGGATCGGCGCGAACCCTGCTGGATTCGGCCCGCGGTCAATTGGATACGACAACCTAGAGCGTTTTCGCTTCTGATGGAATCAGAAGCGGGGCCCTATGATTTTGATTTGACGCGTTTTCTTCACGCGAACCGGTATCCACTTCGCTCGAAAACGCTATAACCTGCATTTCAACTCGATGAAACGCTGCGCACGATGACCCGGACGCCCCCTTTCGACTGGTCCGCTATCCACTGGCCCGATATTCCGCCAACGGCCGCGGCGAACTGGATCGCGGTGCTGCCGCTGGCGGCGACCGAGCAGCACGGGCCGCATCTGCCGCTCACGACCGACGTGCTGATCGCGGAAGCCTATCTTGCGCGGGTCCGCGAGCTGCTGCCGCCGGACGTTCCCGCGACTTTTCTGCCAGTGCAGCCGGTCGGCATTTCCACGGAGCACACGGATTTTGCCGGCACGCAGACGTTGACCAACGAGGAGGCGCTCAGGGCCTGGACCGCGCTGGGCGAAGACGTGGCGCGGAGGGGAATCAGAAAAATCGTGATGGTGTCCAGCCACGGCGGCAACAGTGCCGCCATGACAATGGTGGCGCAGGACTTGCGCGCGCGGCATCGGTTGCTCGCGGTCACCACCGCATGGTCGCGCTTCGGCGTGCCGGATGGCCTGTTCGATGCGCAGGAGTTGCGCCATGGCATTCATGGCGGCGCGGTCGAAACCTCGATCATGCTGGCGCGCCACCCGGATGAGATACGACGCGACGGGATTGCCGACTTCCGCCCTGCAAGCATTGCGATCGAAAAGACCTATCGCTGGCTCGGCACGCAACGGCCCGCGCCGTTTGCCTGGCAGACGCAGGACCTTCACCCGAGCGGCGCCGTGGGCGATGCGACGCAGGCCTCCGCGGAAAAGGGCGAACGGCTGCTGGAGCACGGCGCACGTGCGTTCTGCGAATTGCTGGCCGACATGACAAGGTTCGATCCGGTAATTCTCAGAGGCAACCCGCGCGATCGGGACTGAACCGTTAACCCTTCGAACAATCGCTACCGCCGTGAAACCGAACTGAAACCAAACTTTTTCGAACCGAAATCGGTGACGCCTCCACCAAATGGGCATGCCGGCCAGACGGGCCGCGCCAACATGATGGAGTTTTCAAATGTCGCTCAAGACCAAGATCGCTGCCGTCGCACTCGTTGCTATCACCGCCACCGGCATGGTCGCGGGTTCAACACAGCACGCCGATGCCAGGGGCCTGGGTCTCGGCCTCGGTATCGCTGCCGGCGTGATCGGCGCGGCGGCGGTCGGCAGCGCCATCGCGGCTGACAGTTATGACTACGACGGCTATCGCCGCTGCGGCTGGGTTCGCCAGTACGACACGTTCGGCAACTATGTCGGCCGCGTCCGTGTCTGCGATTGATCAGGTCAACGTCATCTGCCCGCGACTGAAACGGGCCGCTCAACAATCGTCCCTCGACTGAAAACGACCCGCCCATTTCATTGGGCGGGTCGCTTCGTCTGTACGCTCCCGCCGTTCCGGTCGCATCCCATGACGAGAAACCGACGTCACCGGCGACGCCGAACAGCCAGCTGACCGCTGTTGCATCGTTGTCATTGGATAATGGCAAGCAAGATTCGTCCTATTGATACCAGTTGCTATTGCGAATTAGTTGCAATAATAATCGGGAATAAGTTCATCTGGACCTGATCCGCGGGCGAATCAACGGGAGAATGGCGATATCAAACCGGTCGCGGATCGGCGATCGCGCCTTGCGGACCGAGAGACCAGGTGAGGCGTTGCGATCAATGGGGCGATAATGACCAATACGGGGCCTTACCAGTCCGAGCGGACGGTCCGATGAATGCAATCCGGCCACTCCGGCTACGGTGCAGGAAGCAGGTTGTGCTGGCCGGGGTAGCGCTGGGAGCGCTGGCACTGGGCGACTCGGCCGTCGCCGCCGATGTCAGCGCATCCCTCCTGCCGGCGAAAGCAGTGGCCCGCCCGGTGATCGACTGGACCGGCCTGTATTTTGGCGCCCATGCCGGGTTCGGCGGCGGCCGATCCACAGCTATGCTCGTCGATCCCGCGGCGATCACCGGTCGCAGCGATTTCGGCGGCAGCATCGGCGGCGTTCAGGCCGGCTACAATGTCCGGCTTCCCTCTGGACTGCTGCTCGGCATCGAAACCGATGTCTCGTTCCCAAGCTACATCGAGTCCAATTCGATCGTCTCAAAGCTTTCGAGTGCGCGCTCCGATGTCACCCACCAATGGGACTTCATCGGATCAGCGCGCGGACGGGTCGGCTATGCAACGGGCCCGTGGCTCGCCTATGCCAGCGGCGGTCTGGCCTGGGCCGGCGAGCGCTATCTCAATAGCCTGCCATCAGGAGATCAAGAGAAAGCGTTGAATATCCGGCTCGGCTGGGCCGCCGGCGCGGGGCTTGAATACGCCTTCGCACCGCACTGGAGCGCGCGACTCGAATATCTCTACTACCAGTTCGACAAGACGAACGTTCAGTTTCCGTCGGCCGCGCAATACGCCGCGACGATGGATTTTCAGTCGATCCGCATCGGCCTGAACCGCAAGCTCGGCGGGTCGGCCGGCACCGCCGATCTCTCGCTGACGTCTCTGACAAATCCTGAATCCGACCGCTGGGAGATTCACGGCCAGACCACCTATCTCGGCCAAGGCTATCCATCCTTCCGCGCGCCCTACAGCGGCGTCAACAGCCTGACACCCGCCGCACAATATCAGGCGTCGTGGAGCAACAGCCTGTTTTTGAACGCGCGGCTGTGGGACGGCGGCGAGGTCTATTACAATCCCGAACTGCTTCAGGGTTTTGGGCTCAATGACACCGTGGGCGTGGCAGGTTTCCCGAGCGGCGAGGCGCAAAAATCCAACTTCCCCTATCCGCACTACAACACCTCGCGGCTGTTCGTGCGCCAGACTTTCGGCTTCGGCGGCGAGCAGGAAGAATTGGCGAGCGGACCGGCACAGATCGCCGGCAAGGCGGACATCTCGCGGCTGACGGTCCAAGCCGGCAAGTTCGCCGTCACCGACGTGTTCGATGGCAACGCCTATGCCAAGGACACCCGCAAGGACTTCATGAACTGGTCGCTGTGGGCGCCGGGCGCCTTCGACTACTCTGCGGACAAGGTTGGCCTCAGCTACGGCGTCACCGCCGAACTCAACCAGAAACAGTGGGCGCTGCGCGGCGGCTATTTTCTGATGGACGCGGAATCGAACTCGAACAGTTTCGACACCCGCCTGCTCCAGCGTGGCGAGTATGTGCTGGAACTGGAGACGCGCTATTCGCTGCTGGGCCAGCCCGGCAAAATCCGCACCATCGGCTGGCTCAACAGCGCCTACATGGGCAGCTATCGCGAGACGCTGAATGATCCGGCTCTCAATCTCGACATTGCGCAGACCCGCACCGGCCGCATCAAGTATGGTTACGCCGCCAACGTCGAGCAGGCTGTCACCGACGATATCGGACTGTTCGGCCGCTGGAGCTGGAATGACGGCAAGACCGAAATCATGGCGTTCACCGACATCGATGCCAGCCTCGCGCTCGGCACCTCGATCAAGGGCACGCATTGGGGGCGGCCGGACGATGTGATCGGTCTCGGCGGCGCGATCAATGCCTTGTCAAAGGATCATCGCGACTTCATCGCCGCCGGTGGCCTCGGCGTTCTCATCGGCGACGGTCAGCTCAACTACCGCAATGAGCGCGTGCTGGAAGCTTACTATGCCTATGCGCTGGACAAACAGTTCACGCTGACCGCGGACTATCAGTTCATTACGAACCCCGCTTACAACGCCGACCGCGGCCCGGTGCACGTGTTTTCCGGACGGCTGCACGGGGAGTTCTGAAGCAATGTCATTCCCAGATGCGCAATTGCGCATCGGCGCGCGCGAAGCGTGAACCCGGAATGACGAGTTACGATGCCGGCGCGAACGAATCCACCTGCGCCTGCGCCCAGGCGTCGCGGAAGCGCGGATCGGCAGTGCCGGCGAGCAGTTCGCCGGGCCGCAGCATCGGATAGAGCTGGTCGAACGACGCCACCTCAGTATTCGACACGCGCTGCGAGAAGTGAACCGGACGCAGCTCCCGCGGATGCTCCAGCCCCGCCGCCGCAATCAGTTCGGTCAGCGCCAACAGCGTGGCCTGGTGATAGTTGTAGACCCGCTCGAGCTTGTGCGGCACCACCACAGCGCGGTTGCGTGACGGATCCTGCGTGGTGATCCCGGTCGGGCAGCGATCGGTGTGACAGTTCAGCGACTGGATGCAGCCGAGCGCGAACATGAAGCCACGCGCCGAATTGCACCAGTCGGCGCCGAGCGCGATGGCACGCGCGATATCGAAACCGGTCGCGATCTTGCCGGACGCGCCGATCCTGATTCGGTCGCGCGCATTGATGCCGATCAGCGCGTTGTGGACGAAGTTGACGCCCTCGCGCATCGGCATGCCGAGATGATCCATGAATTCCAGCGGCGCGGCGCCGGTGCCGCCCTCCTTGCCGTCGACAACGATGAAATCGGGGTAAATGCCGGTTTGCACCATCGCTTTGCAGATGGCGAGAAACTCCCATTTGTGCCCGATGCAGAGCTTGAACCCGGCCGGCTTGCCGCCCGACAGCCGCCGCATCTCGGCAATGAATTTCAGCATGCCGACCGGCGTCGAGAATGCCTTGTGATGGGACGGCGAAATGCAATCCTCGCCCATGCCGACGCCACGAATGCTGGAAATTTCCTCGGAGACCTTGGCGGCCGGCAACACCCCGCCATGACCGGGCTTGGCTCCCTGGCTGATCTTGAGCTCGACCATCTTGATCTGGTCGTCGGCCGCGACGCGGGCGAATTCACGGGCATTGAAGCCGCCGTCACGGGTACGACAGCCGAAATAGCCGGAGCCGATTTCCCAGATCAGGTCGCCGCCATTTTCACGATGGTAGCGACTGACGCCGCCCTCGCCGGTGTCATGGGCGAAGTCACCCTTTTTGGCGCCAGCGTTAAGGGCGCGCACCGCATTGGGGCTGAGCGCGCCAAAACTCATCGCGGAAATGTTAAAGACCGACGCCGAATAGGGCTTCGTGCAATCCGGTCCGCCGATGGTAATGCGGAATCTCTCCTCGGCATGAGGCTTCGGCGCCATCGAATGGTGCATCCATTCGTAGCCTTCGGCATAGACCTTTTCCTGGGTGCCGAACGGACGCTTGTCGAGCACCATTTTCGCGCGCTGGTAGACCACCGAGCGGGTGTCGCGGCTGAACGGCATACCGTCCTTTTCGCTCTCAAAGAAATACTGCCGCATTTCCGGGCGGATTTCCTCGAGCAGGAAACGGATGTGCGCCGCGATCGGATAGTTGCGCAGGATAGCGTGACTCTTTTGCAGGAGGTCGCGGATGCCGAGCGCGGTCAGTGCGCCGAAGATCAGGATCGGAACGACCACCACCTTGAGGGTTTCGTGATCCTCGATCCCGAGACCGATCAGCAGCGCCGTGACCACGGCACAGATCGTCAGGACGATGAAGCGCGGCGAAAAGGGAAGCAGCAACGTTTCCATGAATCCTCGCTGAACCAACCCTTGCTAAAACCAATCCTTGCCGGCAAATCCGCTGCGAGCCGGCAGAACGAGCCCCCGACCCTGCCATCGCCGCGAAGGCGACGGTCTGCAGGGTCCCCGAGTTTGCCGGATATTACACGACATCCGCGGCGTTTGGACGCGCTGCCCTTCCTCAAATCACCGCAACTCTTGTGCATAACCGGGAACGCAAGACCTCGGCGCGTGTTACCCAGCGTTCGCATTGATTTCGGGGATCGTCGCCTTCCTTCCTTTTTCGTTTCAGGCCGCCGACAGGGTTTGGTGACGAGCATTGAAGGCGACCAAGTCCAGGAACTCACAAGATTCGATGGCATCATGGATATTGAGTTCCTAAAGCAACAGGCAGAACGCTGCCGCCGCCTCCTAAAGGGCACAGATCCGTTCACCGAAAAGCGCCTTCTCAAGCTCGCCGAAGAATACGAAGCCCGGATCAAGGAGCTTGAGAAACGCAACTCAGAACCTTGGAGCCATTAAGCGGCTATTGCGACCCTCACTCCGGTCGCTCCGCGAGGCGGGTTTCCGGCATGAGGGTCCAGACCACCAGCAGGCCCGATAATGCCACAGCGGCCAACGCCATGAACGCGACGCCATGCCCGAACTGATCGCTCACATAACCGGCTACCACCGTGCTGAGCGACGCGCCTATTCCGACGGCCGTGCCAATGATGCCTTGGGCGAGGTTGAAATGACCGGAGCCGAAGGCAACGTCGGCAACAATGAGAGGTATCATGACGCCGAACACCGCGGCCGTGATGCCGTCCAGCACCTGCACGGCGACCAGCAGCGACGGATCGTGAACTGTTGCAAACAAGGCTCCTCGAAGAGCCAGCGCTGCGAAGGCGATCATGAGCAGCGGGCGGCGTCCCCATAGCTGAGCCTTCCGCCCGACAGAAGGTGACGTCAGGGCGACGATCGCCTGCGGGACTATGATGCAGAGCGCGATCAACGCCGGCGCGCCCTCGCTTGAACGTTCGGTCACGATGCCCGCCATCAACGGCAGCATGGCGGCATTGGCAAACTGCAGCAGGAAAACCGTGCAGCCAAAAATAACCAGCGGCCGCTGACGCAGAAGATGGACGATGCTGGTCGCATCGGCATCCGGCTCGGCGCGCGCAATCGCCCCATGGGCCTGTTCCGGATCGATTTCCCGGTCGCGGATTCGCGTGAGTGAAAATAGCGTCGCGACCGCAAACGCGAAACTCACCACAAACACCGCGCGACTCGACAGCAGGTATCCGACGATGCCCATCACGCCCGCTGCCACGCCATTGCCAAGGGATGCGTAGCGCGCATTGCGTCCAAGTCTCTCGCCGATCGCTCGCGGCCCCACAAGACCGAGGCTGATCGCGGCGATCACGGGTCCGAGCACACAACTCGCCGCGGCATGCAGGATCGCCGCCAGCGCGATGACCGGAAAGATCGGCCAGGCCGCATAAGCGAGCGCGCTGGCACCAATCGTGGCGACGGCGAGCCCCGCGACCAGCCGCTCCGAGCGGGCCGCATCGATGATTGCGCCGCCCGGCATCTGACCGATCAGACCGACGACCCCGCCGATCGACAGAATCAACCCGATCTCGGATTGCGTCCACTTCTGCGTGGTGAGATAGACCGCAACGAAAGGGCCGAATCCGGTCTGCACGTCCGCGAGGAAGAAGATGAACCAGTCGAGGCCGCGCTGGCTTTGTGCCGAAGGATGATGGTCCTGCGCGCCGGCCACCGGCGGCGGATGCACATCTCCGGCGCCCGCCCGCTGCTGGCGCGCGCTATCCGGGTCGGATGATCGTCGGGCCAGTCGCGCAAAGCGGATCGGATGTCCTCCCTGGTCAAGGACCGACATTGAGGGGTTGCAAGGCTCCCGACGCGCCCAGCACCACGACAGGCGCGCCCTCCTTGTATTCCGGCGCCGCCTTCACCTGATCCTGCGTCAGTTCGAGGCTGATGCTGTCGTTCGAGCCCTTCACCCCGCCAAAGTGGAGTGCATTCCAGTCAACCACGATCTTTCGGCTGCCAACCCCGAGAAAGCCTCCGAAATCGATCACGGCGGCGCGCGGCGCGCTCGTCCGGTCCACGATGACATCGACGATCCGCCCCATGTTCTGACCGCTCGTGCTTCGCACCTCGCGCCCCAGCACGCCATGGGCATCGGCGGGACCGATCACGGTGATCGATGGCGGCGGAACGGTGGTCTCGCTCGATGGCTTTGCGACCACCGGCGGGTTGGCGGGGGCTGGATTGGCCTGCGGCTGCGCGTCGTCAGCCATCACGTGCGTGGCGACGAAAACCAAAGCGGCGATCGAAAGAACGGCAATCGTCGAGCCTGACCGAGACATGAATCCTCGCTGCCCAATTAAGTCATGGCGCGAACGCCGTTCGGTGTGTTCTTTGCACTAGCGCGTCAGCACGATCGACACCTGAATGTGGCCTCGCGTCCGCAACACCTCGAGCGACACATCCTCATCATGACGGCGCAGACGCAAATCGACACTTGATTCGCCAAGATGCAGCCCGCGCAGGATCACCTCATTGAGGAATGCAGGAAGCCGCGGATTGCGCAGCCTGATCTCGTTCCTCGCAGCATCGAACTCCAGGCCTAACGCCGCTTCCAGCAGCGTGAACGGCGTGGCGCTCGCCCATGCCTGGGGTGAACAGGCGACGGGATAGAGTGTAGGCCCGCGCCGCGGCTCACGCCGGAAGCCGCAGAACAATTCCGGCAGCCGCCGTAAATCCATGTAGGTGGCCGCGTCGAACAATCCCTTGAAGACATGTTCGACCGAATGCTTGAGGCCGTATCGCGCGAGCCCGAGCGCAATCAGCGCATTGTCATGCGGCCAGATCGAGCCATTGTGATAGGACATCGGATTGTAGCGCGCTTCCCCGATGGCAACAGTGCGGATCCCCCATCCGGTGAAGAACGACGCCCGCATCAGGTCGGCGGCGACCATCCGTGCTCGTTCCTCACCGACCAGACCGGTGAAAAGCAATTGTCCGGCGTTCGACGTCCGTACCTTGCAAGGCCGTTTCTTTCCATCGAGCGCCAGCGCGTATGTACGCAGATCCGGCAGCCAGAAGGCCTCCTCGAACCGGGACGCCAGACGCTCTGCGGCCTGCTCCAGCTCGCGGGCGCGGTCGGTCAGATCGAGCGCGCGCGCGCACCGCGCCGCCGCTCGCTTGGCGGCAAAGACGTAACCCTGCACCTCGGCCAACGCGATATTGCCTTCCGCAAGTGTGCCGTCGGCATGGAAGATCGCGTCGAACGAATCCTTCCAGCCCTGATTGGCGAGGCCCTGTTCGGACGCGCGCCGATACTCGACGAAGCCGTCGCCGTCCGGATCGCCGGGGCCGTCGATCCAGCCCAGCGCCGCCTCGATCGCCGGCCACAGCTCCTGCAGGATCGACTCGTCGCCCGTGCGTTCGACGTAAAGCCCCGCCAGCAGCACGAACAGCGGCGTCGAATCGACGCTGCCGTAGTACCGCTCGAACGGCACCTCGCGCAGCGCGGCCATTTCTCCGCCGCGCATCTCGTGCAGAATCTTTCCTGGCTCCGCATCTGCGAGAGGATCGGTAACCTGCGCCTGAAACGCCGCGAGCCTCCCGAGAACACCGCGTGCGATGCCGGGGTCGATCCACAACATCTGCAACGCCGTTATTAGTCCGTCCCGCCCGAACGTCGTCGAGTACCAGGGAATCCCGGCATAGGGATAGCGGCCGTGCGGCGTCTCCGTCATCAGGATGTTCAGATCGGCCATCGACTGGCACACCACCTCGTTGAAGATATTGTTCGAGGTTTCAATATTCGTCGCGCCGGACCAGGCGCGCCGCATTTCGCGGCGATGCGCCAGCAGTCCCCGATAGAACGGGCCGGGCATCTCCGTTGCCGGCTTGTTGCAGGACACTGTGAGAAATATTGCGGTGGTCTGCTGCGGCGGCAGATCCAGATGATAGATCGCACTGTTGACGGCCAGGCGCGTCGGCCGCGGATCGAAATGCAGGCGCGAGGTCCGAACGATCTCATCGAGACCTACGTAGGACAGAACGACGGTGGTGGGACCGGACAGTTCGCCGGTACCGACGCCGCGGCGCGCGCGCCGTTCGCCACGCACCTCAAACAGATCCGCGAAATCGTTGTCGAACAGCAAAGAGAGATCGAAGCTCGCTGTCTGCTCGCCGTGGTTCTGAATGCCGATCCTCTGATACGCAGTTCCGCGCCAGAGAAAGATCGTGCGCACGATATGGATCGTGTCCTTGCGGAATACGATTC
Organism: Nitrobacter sp. JJSN; assembly: GCF_051912485.1. Lineage (GTDB taxonomy): Bacteria > Pseudomonadota > Alphaproteobacteria > Rhizobiales > Xanthobacteraceae > Nitrobacter. The sequence continues at coordinate 3,312,934 of NZ_CP196822.1, forward strand.
GCTCGCCATCGTAGATATCCGGATTGGTCAGATCGACCGTCAGACCGGAATTATCATTGCGCAAATTGGAGCCAAGCAGCAGCGGCTGCATGTCGTTGAGAACCAGCTCCAGCCTGGCAAGATAGCGCGTGTCGGTATTGAACAGCCCGTCGGGTCCTCCGGCGGAAGCTCCGATATCGCCATGGCTGTCCAGCACGACGAACGTATCGTCGTGCTTCAACGTGCGACGCGGGCGGGCCGAGGGGCCCGTCATCGGGATATAGAACGGCGATTCCGCCGCAAGTGCCTCCGACGACGGCATGATCGTGATCTGAGCCGTGGCCTTGATTGCCATTATCTGCCCCCTGCCGGATTCTCCATCGCGCGACGCCAGCCAACACCCGACGCTAACCGGCGTTTCACGCCGCGTGAACCGAGAGGCGGCTCATCTCCTTGGCGACGAGCTGCCCGTAGTGTCCGTCTTTACGCATCAACCGGCCGGGCTGACCGTCTTCGATGATCTTTCCGTTCTTGAGCACGACCACGCGATCGAAATCACGCAGGGTCGAAAGCCGGTGCGCGATCGCAATCACGGTGCGGCCCCGCATCAGACGGCCGAGCGCCTCGCGGATGGCTTCTTCGGATTCACTGTCCAACGCCGCGGTCGCCTCGTCAAGCAGCAGGATCGGTGCATCCTTGAGGAAGGCGCGCGCAATGGCGATGCGCTGGCGCTGACCGCCGGAGAGTTTCACACCGCGATCGCCCACCATAGTCGCCAATCCTTCGGGCAGCCTCTCGACGAAATCGCAACGCGCCGCGATGGCCGCACGCAGCACCTCGTCGTCAGTCGCGGTCGGACGGCCGTAGCGGATGTTCTCGAGAATGGATCGATGAAACAGGGAAATGTCCTGCGGCACCACAGAGATGGCGGCACGCAGGCTTTGCTGCGTGACTCGCGAAACATCCTGACCGTCGATCGTGACGCTTCCGCGCTCGGGATCGTAGAACCGCTGCAACAGGACGAACAGCGTCGACTTGCCGCCGCCGGATTCCCCAACCAAGCCGACGCGCTGTCCGGGCTGAAGCCGGAGATTGAACCGCTCGAACACCGCCTGACTACCGGGATAGCGAAACGTGACGGTGTTGAACGCAACGGCCGCGCCATGCTTCCGCAACGGCTCCGCTTCGGGGTGATCGGTCAATTCGTGCGGGAGCAGCAGTGTCGCGACCGCTTCGGACAGCCGCGCGACATGCTGGGTGATGTCGACGAGGGCAACCGCCAGATCGCGCGTCGCGTGCAGGATGGACAGGCCGAGCGTACAGACCAGCACGACATCGCCGGTGGTGGCGCCGCCGCGCTGCCAGAGCGTGATGGCCCACGCCAGCAGCGAAATGGTCAGCGCGACGGTAATGGCAGCATGGATGATTCTGAGCTTTTCGAGATAACGAAGGCTTCGCCCGCGCGCGCTCAGCTCGCGGCCGACGGTCGCATCGAAACGGTCATGCTCGTGATCGATCCCGCAGAACGCCCTGACCAGTGGCATGTTGTTGACGACGTCCACCATCTCGCCATCGACCGCCGCGGCCTTATCAGCAAAATCGTCATGCAATGGCTTGCCCGCCGCCGCGATTCTAAACATCGCGGTGACCATGACTCCGGCGACGATCGTCAGCCCCGCCGCCATCAACGGACTGACGGTTCCGATCAACGCGATCGCGGCGATGGTCGCGATGCAGGGCGGCAATACATTCCAGACCAGCATGTTTTCGACGGTATACACAGCGTTTGAGGTCGCCGTGATACGGCTCGTCAACATCCCCGGCATCCGGTCGGCGAAGTAGCTCGGCGCATGGCCGGTCAGATGCCGGAAAATGTCGCGGCGAAGATCGCCGGTTACACCGACGAAGGTAAAGCTCGCGACCCAGCCCGCTATCCGCCAGAGAAAGTTGTCGGCGGCGATCAGCAGCATAAGAAGGATGAATGCCAGCCATACCGCCCCGCTATGCGCAGGTCCGTATGCCAGCGCATCGACCAGCGATTTGACGCCGTATTGCGTTCCCACCGAACACGCCACCGCTGCCACGATACAAAAAAGGATCGCGAGGTGCGACGCCGATCGCTGGCGGCAATAGCGCATCACGAATGCGAAGGGCCGACCGGCGTATCCCGAGAAATCGTCCATACGTTCCTACCGAGGCGCTTTGAAAGTTGACCGGATGGTGAGGTTCCCTGGATCCGGTTCGGCTGTCGCCGCACAAGACCCTCAGAAAAGCCGTCAATGCGCAGAAACTTCGTTGCAATGACTGGCTAACCTATCTGGAAGGCTGTGATGGCATCAGCAAGACGACAATGTGGAAGAATGTGGGGAACTGCGCAGCCACAAAAGCGTTCCCCGAAGTGCTGTCGCTATCGACGGGCTTTTAAATCTCATGAAAACGTAAATGTGACAGGAGGCGATTTAGATGCGCATTGCGCAGGTTGCTCCGTTGACGGAGGCTGTCCCGCCGAAACTGTATGGCGGCACTGAACGCGTGGTTCACTGGTTGACCGAGGAGCTCGTCGCCCTGGGTCACGACGTGACGCTTTTTGCCAGCGGCGATTCTCACACCTCAGCCCGGCTCGATGCGACATGGCCGAAAGCCCTGCGGCTTGATGGCTCCGTGCGGGATCCGAACGCCCTGCACATGGTGATGCTGGAACGGGTCCGCCGGAAATGCGACGACGAGGAATTCGACATCCTCCATTTCCATCTCGACTACTACCCCTTCTCGCTGTTTTCGCGGCAGCCGACGCCGTTTCTCACAACGCTTCACGGGCGCCTCGACCTTCCGGAGCATCAGCCGGTATTCAATGCATTTTCATCAATTCCCGTGATCTCCATCTCGAATGCGCAACGTCGTCCGGTCCCGCAGGCCCGCTGGCTGCGCACGATCCATCACGGACTTCCAAAAGATCTGCTGACGCCACGGCCAATCATACCGAGCTATCTTGCCGTCCTCGGCCGCATCGCTCCTGAGAAAGGCGTCGACCGTGCGATCAAAATCGCTATTCGCTGCGGCATCCCGCTCAAGATCGCAGCAAAGGTCGATCGCGCCGATCAGGACTATTTCGATGAGTTCATCCGCCCGATGATGGACCATCCGCTCGTGGAGTTTATCGGTGAGATCAGCGACCGCGAGAAGCCAGATTTCCTCAGCGGTGCCATCGGGCTGCTGCTGCCGATCGACTGGCCTGAACCGTTCGGACTCGTCATGATCGAGGCAATGGCGTGCGGAACACCGGTCATCGCCTACAATCACGGCTCCGTCGCCGAAATCGTCGAAGACGGCCGGACAGGCTTTATCGTCGAGGACGAGATCAGCGCGGTTGCCGCTGTCGACCGCCTGACAACCCTCGATCGCACGACCGTCCGGGCCGAATTCGAGGCGCGCTTCACCGCGCGACGAATGGCGCTGGATTATCTCGATGCCTACAACGAGCTGATCGAGGCCGCTATGCCAAGGATCAAGCTGGTCAGCAGTGCCGAATGAGTTCGTAAGCCCAGCCTTCTGAACAAGCCCACATCCGTCGAAGGCGGGAGATGGAACGTTCTCGTTTCCAATTCGTTCCTCCCGTAAAGGGAGGATGCGAGATGCATAATTCCATGGGTGCGGCCCTATTGGCCGCGTTCGTCCTGACGATCGCCGCTGCGGCCTCGCCGGCGTCAGCGCATGACTACAGATACTGCCTGCAAGGCAGGGAGTGGGGTTATCCTGGGAACTGCCAGTTCTCGACCTACCGGCAGTGCATGGCCACGGCATCAGGCACCTACGCCTATTGTGGCATCAATCCGCGCATCGCTTTTCGCGAGCGAGGACATTACAGGTGAGCCGCGACGCTAGCTGCGCTCCTTGTGGGAGGATGAGCCGAACAGGGCCTTTTTGAAGTCCCGCACGCCGGTTGAAATTCGCGACCAGTTGCAGGTCGAGAAAAGTTGCTCCTCGCAGTGGGGCGCCATCTTGGGGCGCGGACGCGGAAGCAGGGCTACGCGCTTTTCAGCCGTTTTTGGCTTTGGCGCTACCGCCAGTTCGATGTCGCGGGCACCGGCCTTGGCACTAGCCCCGACCGTCTCCTTGGCCTGCTCGACCTGCTGCCGCTTCTGAAAAAACGCCGCCGCGATAATGCTGCGCCGCTGATCCTTGAGAAAGGCGGCATACTGCTCATCGATGTGCTTCTGTTCTTCTGCCGTCGGGTTCGGCCCCGCGATGTCGAAATGCCGGTTCTGCATGAAGTCAAAATAGGTATAACCGCCGCCCGGCTTGCGCCGGCCGGCGAATTTGGCCTCACATGCCGTGAGCCGTTTGTCCTTGTCATCGGGCGAGGTCGCATTCTTTTCCGTGCTCGCCGCGCATTCCTCGAAGTCGGCCGGGGCGCGCGACCACCATCCCGCACGCGCATGGGCGGAGACCAGCACCACCATGCCGCAAGCCATTGCAAAACCGGCCAGAAGTCTTCTCGCGCCAGCCACCGCCAACAGCCTCGTCCAATACTCTTCGGAGCCAACGATTCTCAGGAAATATCGCTGCCTTGTCACCCCCGGATCGAGGTTTATCCCGGCTTTTGCTTTCGGCGAACGTCGGTCGATCGGCCATACGAATCCGCCGCCGATCCCGGATTAGCGGGCTGTCGCGCTTCCTCATATTTTACAAAAGGCAGCACCCGATATCGTCACGACGCTGAAGGCGCGTGGCGACGTCCGACCGACGGCTGCGTCAGACCAGCGCCAGCTTGCGGTCGATGACAAGCAGAACGCGGTCGAGTTCGTGACCGCGCCGCAGGATCAGGCCACCGGCCGAAATCACGCTATAGGCACCCTGCTTGCGCGCGAGCCGCGGATCTTTCTCGATACGGTAGATGGGAACTTCGGAAGCGCGGCGGAAGATCGAGAACACCGCCCGGTCCTTGAGGAAATCGATGGCATAGTCCCGCCACTCGCCATCGGCCACCATGCGCCCATAAAGATTGAGGATGCGATTGAGTTCGAGCCGACTGAAGGTTACCCGGCCAGGAACGGGGAGCGCGGCAGGACTGCGTTCCGCCGCGCGGCTCCCGCTTGGATCAAAGTCATCCGACAGCGAACTCATCGGCGCCTCCTGTCAAAATCAACGACATGATCGCGCCGTATGGGCCTCGCCGCAAGAGGCGTTCAGCGGATGCCTCGAGAGGCCGCCGCAGGAACCCGGGCCATGTTTGGCGCGAGTTGCGTCAGAACGCCGCGATCAGAACAGCGCCATCACGAGAGCTTCGGTCAGAAATCATAATGCAGCCCAATTTCCGTCAAGCAACCGCCCCGCTGGACTGCGAGAACGAATTCACTGCGATAGCCCGATTCTTTCGGCACTGGATCCTCAGCCCCCAGCCCCCCGGGGCCGTCAGGATCGGGCCCCTTCGCAGGAACTTACTCTCCAGACAGCTTGGGACCGGCGAAAGCTGGTCCTTTTCTTTTGCGTCTTTTGCGAAAGCATTCCGCTCTTGAGAAAGCGGTGCTTGATGGGAATGCGGTGCTTGATGCTCGATCACGCGCGTCAGACCTGCGTCGTCGGCGGCACGCATTGCAACGCGTCGGGCAGGGATATCCCGAAATAGCAATAACGATACCGAAAGATCGAGGACGATGATTCAGTGCAGCGATGTGTAGGCCGCACCGAGCATCGGGCCGGGCCTGTCGCGATTGCCGTCCTGAACGTAGACCACCGCAGCGTCGACGCCATCCCGCGCGATATTCTCCATCGGCACCGCCCAGGTGCCGGCCTTGCCGGTCCAGTCACCGACCTTGAGCCAGCTTCGAACGACGTTGTGGTAGGTCACTTCGCGGCCGCCGTTCTCACCGCGCCCGATCGCAATCGGCACCGCTTTCGCGATCGCACATATCCAGATTTCGCCGTGATCGGACGGATGATTTGCGTTGGCGGATGCGACCGACACATTGAGCTGCCTGCCCGACACCGCCATCGAAACCGGCACCGACATCACCTCTTCGTTTTTCCGCGTATCGCGGACGGCCGTGTCGATGGCCGCGCGATCGTTGCCGATCACATGGGCCGATCCGTTGACGATCACCTGCGGCGTGTAGACGTCGCGGTCGCCGCGCATCTGCGAATAGGCCTTCTGGCGCGCGGTGAAACGGTTGTCAGCCAGCGTATCCTTCCAGCCGAGATAGTCCCAGTAATCGATCGGCATGCTCAGTGCAACGATCGAGGGATCCCTGGAAAGATCGCCAAGAATCTTGTCGGCCGCCGGGCACGACGAGCAGCCTTGCGACGTGAACAGTTCAACCACGGCTCGCGGATCCGCCAGAGCGGGATGAACGACCGCTACGAGCACGCAAACGCCAAGCGCGCCGGACAGTCGCGACAAACAACCATGAGACATCATCGAGGCCACACCGAAACCGCGGCACGACCTGTGCCGGCGTCATGAAGGGAAGTACGCCTCCGCACGCGAGGAGCCGACCTTTTCATAGGCTGCCTTCCATTCACCTGCCACTCAATTCGCAGTGAGCCCATCACGGGATCACATCACGCCGCGAGCTTGCGCAGCACATAGTGCAAAATACCGCCATTGCGGTAATAATCGAGCTCGTCGAGCGTATCGATGCGGCAGAGCAGCAAGACACGACGCAGCGAGCCATCGCGTGAGACGATGTCCGCTGTCAGCTTCTGGCGCGGTTTCAGATTGCCCTGCAAGCCGTGAATCGTAACCGTCTCGTCGCCCTTAAGACCAATCGATTGCCAGGACGCACCGTTTTCGAAGGTCAGCGGCAGGACGCCCATGCCAACCAGGTTGGAACGGTGGATGCGCTCGAAGCTCTCGCAGATCACCGCGCGCACTCCGAGCAAGCGGGTACCCTTGGCGGCCCAGTCGCGCGACGAGCCGTTGCCATATTCGGCACCGGCGAATACGACGAGCGGCACATTCTCCTGCTGGTACTTCATTGCGGCGTCGAAGATCGACATCTGCTCGCCGTCCGGCCAGTGCCTGGTCAATCCGCCTTCGGGAATGTTGCCGTCTGCGCCCTTCAGCATGAAGTTCTTGATGCGGATATTGGCGAAGGTACCGCGCATCATCACCTCGTGATTGCCGCGCCGCGTGCCGTACTGATTGAAATCCGCCGGACGCACCTGATGATCGCTGAGATACTTGCCGGCCGGCGATGTCAGCTTGATCGAGCCCGCCGGCGAGATGTGGTCGGTGGTGATCTTGTCGCCGAATATTGCAAGAATACGCGCATCGACTACATCGGTGATCGGCTCCGGCTCTTTCTTCATGCCTTCGAAGTAAGGTGGGTTCTGCACGTAGGTCGAGCCCATGTTCCAGCGATAGGTCTCGCTCGCCACGGTCTCGATCTTGCGCCAGTTGGCATCGCCCTTGAATACGGCGGCGTATTTCTTCTTGAAGATTTTCGAGGTCACGAACTTCTTGATGAAAGCGTTGACCTCCTTCGAGGTCGGCCAGATATCCTTCAGGTACACCGGCTTGCCGGCCTTATCCGCGCCCAGCGGTTCGCGGACGAGGTTCTTCGTCACCGAACCCGCCAGCGCGTAGGCAACGACCAGCGGCGGCGAGGCCAGATAATTCGCCTGCACGTCCGGTGACACGCGGCCCTCGAAGTTACGGTTGCCCGACAGCACGGCCGCGGCCACGATGCCATTGTCGTTGACTGATTTCGATATCTCGTCCGGCAACGGTCCGGAGTTGCCGATGCAAGTGGTGCAACCAAACCCCACCAGATTGAAGCCAACCTTGTCGAGATCGAGCTGCAGTCCAGAGTTCGCAAGATATTCCGCAACCACTTGGCTGCCTGGCGCCAGCGAGGTCTTCACCCACGGCTTCGCGGTTAAACCCTTCGCCGCCGCCTTGCGCGCGAGTAGCCCGGCGGCGATCAACACGCTCGGATTGGACGTGTTGGTGCATGAGGTGATCGCCGCGATCACGACGTCGCCGTGTCCGAGATCGAAGTTGCGGCCTTCGACCGGGAAGCGCGCTGCAGCGTCGGTCTTCCCGTATTCGCTCGCGAGCGCCGCAGCGAAGCCCTCCGCGATCGCCGGTAGCGCCTGCCGGCCCTCGGGCCGCTTCGGTCCCGCAAGCGAGGACACCACCGTGCCGAGATCGAGCATCAGCTTTTCCGTAAATGCCGGATCGGGCGACGCTGCGGTACGGAACAGGCCCTGCGCCTTGGCGTATTTCGTCACAAGCGCAACACGGGACGCCGCGCGGCCGGAGGTCTTGAGATAATCGATGGTCGCGGCATCAACCGGGAAGAAGCCGCAAGTCGCGCCGTACTCCGGCGCCATGTTGGCGATGGTCGCCTTGTCCGCGACCGACAGGTGATCGAGTCCCGGGCCATAGAACTCGACGAACTTGCCGACGACGCCCTGCTTGCGCAGCATCTGCGTGACGGTGAGCACGAGGTCGGTGGCGGTGACGCCCTCCTTCAACGCGCCCTTGAGCTTGAAACCGACGACGTCGGGCAACAGCATCGACAGCGGCTGGCCGAGCATCGCGGCTTCCGCCTCGATGCCGCCGACGCCCCAGCCCAGAACGGCGAGACCGTTGACCATCGTCGTGTGCGAGTCGGTGCCGACCAGCGTATCGGGATAGGCGACCTCAAAGGTCCGGGTCTTCTTGCTGATGGTCAGTTTCTCTTTCCTCGTCCACACCGTCTGCGCGAGATATTCAAGATTGACCTGATGACAGATGCCGGTGCCGGGCGGCACCACGGAGAAGTTCGAAAACGCTTTCTGACCCCACTTCAGGAACTCGTAGCGTTCCTGGTTTTGCCTGTATTCCTCGACCACGTTCTTGGCGAACGCCTTGTTGTCGCCGAAGAAGTTCACGATCACGCTGTGGTCGATGACGAGATCGACCGGCACCAGCGGATTGATCTTCTCAGGCTCGCCGCCGAGATTCTGCATCGCGTTGCGCATGGCCGCGAGATCGACCACCGCGGGCACGCCGGTGAAATCCTGCATCAGAACGCGCGCTGGGCGGAAAGAGATTTCATGCTCGAGCTTGCGCTTCTTCAGCCATTTGGAGAACGCGACAATGCCCTCCTTCGTCACCGAGCGGCCATCCTCGTTACGCAGCAGATTTTCCAGCAGCACCTTCATGGAGTAAGGCAGCTTGGAGATGCCCTTGAGACCGTTCTTCTCCGCAGCCGGCAGGCTGTAGTAGGCGTAGGTCTTGGCGCCGACCTTGAGGGTTTTCAGACATTTGAAGCTGTCGAGCGAAGCCATGTGGAATCCCGATCCAAAGGTTAGATGTTGGTAGGACTACCTGACGGTACCAAAACACCGCTACGGAAGGCTAACTGGCGGGGTTTCGTTGCGGGAGATTTTGTGCTGCATCAAGTTCCAGTTTTATAGAGTCTTTCCAGATTGTCCGCCACGCCAACAATGCTTGCTCCCCGCCTTTCAGCCATGCACACAGACCGCGCGACGGCTCCGCAAACCAGGACCATCATGAAACTTTCAGGGCTCGGCTTGCGGTGCGTACGGGGCGAACGGGAGGTATTTTCCGGCCTCGATGTGACGGCGGAGTCCGGTCAGGCGGTGGCAATTACCGGGCCCAACGGCGTCGGGAAAACCTCCCTGCTGCGGCTCTTGGCGGGACTGTTGGCGATGGCAGGCGGGTCGATCGGCCTTGAGGGCGGCGATCCCGAGCTGACGCTGCCCGAGCAGGCGCACTACCTCGGCCATCGCGACGCCCTGAAACCCGCGCTCAGCGTCAGCGAAAACCTGTCATTCTGGCGGGAGTATCTCGGCGGCGCGGCGCGGTCCTCGAACGCCGATGCCGCGCAAGCGCTCGCGGCGGTCGGGCTCGATCATGTCGCGCATCTGCCGGCGGCCTATCTCTCGGCGGGGCAGCGGCGACGGTTGTCGATCGCGCGGCTGCTGGCGGTGAAACGCCCCGTCTGGCTGCTGGACGAGCCGACCTCGGCACTCGATGTCGCCGGCCAAAGTGCCTTCGCGGCCATCATGACCGGCCATCTTGCGGCCGGTGGCATTATTCTGGCCGCGACCCACACGCCGCTCGGCATCGCCGTGCACGAACTGCGGATCGGAGGAACGGCATGACCGCTCTCGCCGCACTGATTCGCCGGGATGTTAACGTTGCGCTGCGCGTCGGCGGGGGCGCACTGATCGGCGTGCTGTTCTTCCTCACCGTCGTGGTGCTGATGCCGTTCGCAGTCGGCCCCGACCTTGCGCTTCTGAAAAAACTCGGCCCTGCGATTCTGTGGCTCGGCGCACTGCTTTCAAGCCTGCTGACGCTCGATCGCCTGTTCACTGCCGACCACGACGACGGCTCGCTCGATCTGATCGTCATGAGCCGCACACCGCTCGAACTGGCCTGCGCGGCCAAGGCGCTGGCGCACTGGCTGGCGGCGGGGCTGCCGCTGGTCGCCGCAACGCCAGTGCTGGGGTTGCTGCTCAACCTCGACGGCGCCGCGACCGGCGCCGTCGCGTTGACACTGCTGGCGGGAACGCCCGCACTCACGTTCACCGGCATGATCGGCGCGGCGCTCGCCGTCGTGCTGCGCCGCGGCGGTCTGCTGCTCTCGGTGCTGGTGCTGCCGCTGTCGATTCCGGTGCTGATTTTCGGCGTCGCCGCGTCCAACGCTGCGCTATCCGGGCCATCGCCGTTCGGCACGCCGTTCTCGATTCTGTGCGCTCTCTCGCTGGCAAGCCTGGTGATCGGCCCGTTCGCCGCCGCGGCGAGCCTGCGGCACGGGCTGGACTGAGGCGATTGATGCGGCCGATCAACTTTTGCTTAAGGAAGAAACCGGGCCCAAATCCGCATTGCCTGCGGTGGCTTCGGCGACTATCAGTGGTGCCATGACGCTGATCGATCTCGCCAATCCCTCCCGATTTCTCTCGCTCGCCGGCCGGATTCTGCCGTGGCTCGTGGCCATAACAGTGGTCGTGCTCGCGATCGGCCTGTACCAGTCTGCGACCGCGCCCGATGACTACCAGCAGGGCGCGACCGTCAAAATCATGTTCATCCACGTTCCGAATGCGTGGCTGGCGATGTTTGTATGGGGCGTGATGAGCATTGCTGCACTGGGCACGCTGGTGTGGCGGCATCCGCTGGCCGACGTCGCGGCCAAGACCGCCGCCCCCATCGGCGCGGCGTTCACGTTCCTCGCGCTGTTGACGGGATCGCTGTGGGGCCGCCCTATGTGGGGCACCTACTGGGAGTGGGATGCGCGGCTGACCTCTGTGCTGATCCTGTTCCTGATGTATCTCGGCCTGATGGCGCTGTGGCGCGCGGTCGAGGATCCATCGCGCGCCGCGCGTGCCGCCGCGGTGCTGACGCTGGTCGGCGCGATCAACATTCCGATCATCAAATTCTCGGTCGACTGGTGGAACACGCTGCATCAGCCGGCCTCGGTTATCCGCATGGGCGGCTCGACGCTCGACCGCTCATTCCTGATTCCCCTGCTGGTGATGGCGATCGGATTCACGCTGCTGTTCCTGACACTGCATATCGCGGCGATGCGGAATGAAATCCTGCGCCGCCGCGTCCGCACCTTGCAGATGCTGCAAGCCAGCAAGTCGGCGGCGTGACGATCATGACGCTTGGTCCCTATGCCGCCTTCATCATCATGTCCTATGTCGCGGTCGGAACCGTGGTCGCGGCGCTCATTATCTGGGTGATCGCCGATTACCGCCGCCAGAAGGCGCGGCTGCGCGACCTCGAGGCCGCCGGCGCCATCAGGCGATCGGGACGCGGCGCAGCAGAAGTCAAATGACCGACCCCACAATTCCCGCCACTACGACGAAACGGCGCTGGCTGATGGCGCTGCCGCTGGTGCTCTTCGCGGCGCTGGCGCTATTGTTCTGGTTCCGGCTCGGCGACACTGACATTTCGCGAATCCCCTCGGCGCTGATCGGCCATGCCGCGCCTAAAACCACGCTGCCTCCGCTGTCCGGGCTCGTCAGCCACGGCAAGCCGGTACCAGGCATCGACCCCGCGACGTTCGGGGGCAAGGTCAGTCTGGTCAACGTCTGGGCGTCCTGGTGTGTCCCCTGCCACGGCGAGGCACCGCTCCTGAGCGAACTCGCCAAGGACCGGCGGGTTCAATTCGTCGGCATCAACTACAAGGACGCGCCCGACAACGCTCGCCGTTTCCTCGGCCGCTACGACAACCCGTTCGACGTTGTCGGCGTCGACGACAATGGCCGCGCCTCGATCGAATGGGGCGTCTACGGCGTGCCCGAGACGTTCGTGGTCGGGCGCGATGGCACCATCATCTACAAGCTCGTCGGGGCGATCACGCCCGAGAACATCGACGCGGTGCTGAAGCCGGAAATCGACAAGGCGCTAAAGGCGGGCTCCTGAGGTCGGCTCTTCATCGTCTCACTTCGATGGCCGACAAATATTTCGAGGCGTTTATCTGCCGTTCATTTGACGGCCATGGCGCCGCCGCAAATTCGCAGCTAGTTTTGCGCCATTAGCAAACAGCCCATGGAGGGCAATTCCATGCGTCATTTCACGCTCGCCTCGATCACCGCCGCCGCGCTTGCGCTCGGTCTGCTCGTTTCCACGCCGTCGATGGCCCAGTCGACCCAGCCCGCCGTCAAGTCCGACAGGATGGCGCCGGCCGGGAAAATGGCGCCCGCCGCCACGACGGCACCCACAAACTCCGACGCGGCCAAACTCGACATCAACACCGCGACCAAGGAAGAGCTGATGGCCTTCAAGGGCATCGGCGACAAGTATTCCGACAAGATCATCGCCGGCCGTCCCTACGCCAAAAAGGATCAGCTCGTCTCCAAGAAGATCCTTCCCGAAGCGACCTACAAGAAGATCGCCGGCCAGATCATCGCCTCGCAGCCGAAGTAAAGCGCGCGACCTCGTTTCACCTCGCCCCGCTCTCGCGGGGCGAGGGAGATGATTCAGCCCTTGCTGACATCCCCTTCCTTCGCATCGCTGGCCTTGAGCGTGGCAGGCTCCAGATGATGGCGTTTGGTCAGCGGCATCTGCATCATCGCAAATATCATGGTGAGCGGGATCGCACCGAAAACCTTGAAATTGACCCAGAAATCCGTGCTCTGACTACGCCAGACGATCTCGTTCAGAACAGCCATGCCGACGAAGAACAGCGCCCAGCGCAGCGTCAGCACCCGCCAGCCCTTTGGCGTCAGATTGAACACCTGGTCGAACATGATCGCGATGAAGGAGCGGCCGAACAGCAATCCGCCGCCGAGCACGCTTGCGAACAGCCCGTAGATGATGGTCGGCTTCACCTTGATGAAGGTCTCGTCATGCAGCACCAGCGTCAGTGTGCCGAACACGATGACAATGATGCCGGTGACCAGCGCCATCAGCGGAATATGTCGCGTCACCACATAGGATGCGATCATCGCGGCCACGATCGCCACCATGAACGCAGCCGTTGCGACGAACAGATTGAACTTCGCATTGGCGACGAAGAACACAAGCAGCGGACCGAGTTCGGTCGCGAGCTTGAACAGGGGGTGCGGTTGCGTCTTGTCCATCGTCCTGCCTGTTGTGACGGTCATCATCCGCGAAAGCAGATGATCCAGTATTCCGAACGGTTTCGAGCTCCCACCAACGCCCCGGCATACTGGATGGCCGCCGGAGCCTGTCATCGGGCCGGCGAAGCCGGACCCGTTGGCGGGCGTGAAAAAAACTAAGCCTCGATGCCCGCGACCGCCCGTGCGAAATCGCGCGCGGTGAACGGCGCAAGATCGTCGATGCTCTCGCCGACGCCGATAAAATGTACCGGCAGTTTATGCTTCTCCGCCAGCGCCACCAGAATGCCGCCACGCGCGGTGCCGTCCAGCTTGGTCATCACGAGGCCGGTGACGCCGGCGATGCGATGAAACGCCTCGACCTGCGACAGCGCGTTCTGTCCGACGGTGGCATCGAGCACGAGCAGCACCGCATGTGGACAGGACTCGTCGACCCTCCGGATGACGCGGACCATCTTTTCCAATTCGTTCATCAGTTCGGCCTTGTTCTGCAAGCGGCCGGCGGTGTCGATCAGCAATACATCGCGCCTGTCGTTGCGCGCCTCGGTGAGCGCGTTGAACGCAAGGCTCGCGGAATCCGATCCTTGCGCGCCCGCAACGACCGGTGATCCGGTGCGCTCGCCCCAGACCTTCAATTGATCGATCGCCGCGGCGCGAAACGTGTCGCCAGCCGCCATCATCACCTTGCGCCCCTCGGCGGACAATTTCGCCGCGAGCTTGCCGATGGTCGTGGTCTTGCCGGAGCCGTTGACGCCGACCACCAGGATCACGAAGGGTTTTTGGGTTTCGTCAATGACCAGCGGCTGCGCCACCGGCCCGAGGACTTTTTCCACTTCGGTCGCGACGACGGTCTTCACCTCATCGGCGGAGATCGCCTTGTCGTACCGCCCCTCGCCGACGGCGGCTGCGATCCGCTCCGCGACCGCGGTTCCAAGATCGGCGCGCAGCAGCACGTCCTCGATGTCGTCGAGCATGGCGCGGTCGAGCTTGCGCTTGGTGACAAGATCGGCCACCGCCGTGCCGATCGACGTCGAAGTCCGCTTGAGGCCGCCGGACAGCCTGCGCCACCAGCTCTGTTTCGGTTTGTCGTCGGTGTTGTCGCTCATTGTGGGGGTGTGTTAGCCGTTTCGACCTGCGAGCGAAAGACTTGAACGGCATGATCCCGAAAGGTGGAGACCGGTTTTCGGGAAAGATCATGCCGACATTGGAATTTGAGTGAATCATGGATACGGCCCAGCCGACGCCGGAGGAAATCCAGGCCCGTGTGCTTCACCGCGACGGACTGATGCTGGTGATCGACAAGCCGGCCGGCATTCCGGTGCATCGCGGCCCCAAGGGTGGCGCCAATCTCGAGGCGTCATTCGAAGCGTTGCGGTTCGGCCTGCCGCGACCGCCGGTGCTTGCGCATCGGCTCGATCGCGACACCTCGGGCTGTCTGGTGCTCGGACGCCACCGCAAGGCAACGGCGTCGCTCGGCCTGCTGTTCAAGCACGGCAAAATTTCAAAAACCTACTGGGCCGTGGTTGAGGGCGGCCCCGCCGAGGATGAGGGCATCATCGACGTTCCGCTCGGACGGCTGAACCACGAACGCGGCTGGTGGCAGAAGCCCGACCCGAACGGGCTGCCGTCAGTGACGAAATGGAAAGTGCTGGGGCGCGCATCCGAGGGAGTTCAACTCACCTGGCTGGCACTGGAGCCGGTCACCGGCCGCACCCATCAACTACGCGTCCATTGTGCGGCGATGGGCTGGCCGATCACCGGCGACAATATCTATGGGACGCAGGCAAGTTTGCGGCGCCTGCGCAACGAACCATACATCCCGCATTTCGACGAACCCAGCCTGCACCTGCATGCGCGCGAGATCGCGATCCCATTCTCGAAGAACAAACCACCCGTCGTGGTCACCGCACCCGCACCCGCACATTTGCACGCCCGCCTCAAGGCGTGCGGGTGGAACGGGGAATAATTTGCGAAGATTAAGGACGGCGCCGGTACGGGTAAACCCGGCTCTTTTTTATCATTTGCAACTGATCAATTGGAATTATTGCACCGCGAATC
The DNA here is from genome assembly GCF_051912485.1 of Nitrobacter sp. JJSN. GTDB lineage: Bacteria > Pseudomonadota > Alphaproteobacteria > Rhizobiales > Xanthobacteraceae > Nitrobacter. The sequence continues at coordinate 3,328,510 of NZ_CP196822.1, forward strand.
GTTAGCCAAGCCGCGCGACAAGGATCGATTTTTAGCTTCCCAAGCCCCTTCGCCGGTCGAAATCCCGACAATTCACCTTGAATCCGCCGCGTTCCTGTTCCATATGGTGTCGCGACCTTGAGAATAATCGGGTCACTGCGAGCCGCGTGTTCTGAGCCCGTTCGACGGTTTCTGGCTTGCCCCTTCAGCTAACCTCAATCGACGCCCCAAACACGCGGGTGTCTCCAGACACCCTGGTACGCTCCCGCTAATGTGGCCGGGCGCCCAGTCGCATAATGGAAAGAAACAACCTTTTGTCCTCCTTTCAGGATTTCGGCCTTGCCGATCCCATTTCACGTGCGCTCGCAGAAGAGAACTATCTGACGCCCACGCCCATCCAGGCTCAAACCATTCCTCTTGCCCTTGCCGGACGCGACATTATCGGAATTGCCCAAACGGGCACCGGAAAGACCGCGGCCTTCGCGCTCCCGATCCTGCATCGCCTGTTACAGAACCGCATCAAACCGCAGCCCAAGAGCTGCAGGGTGCTGGTGCTCAGCCCCACGCGCGAGCTTTCGGGCCAGATCCTCGAAAGCTTCAACGCCTACGGCCGCCACTTGCGCCTGACCTCGGCTCTCGCGATCGGTGGCGTTCCGATGGGGCGTCAGGTCCGCTCGGTCATGCAAGGCATCGAGGTCATGGTCGCGACGCCCGGCCGTCTGCTCGATCTCGTTCAAAGCAACGGACTGAGGCTCGGCCACGTCGAGTTTCTCGTGCTGGACGAAGCCGATCGCATGCTCGACATGGGCTTCATCCATGACATTCGCAAAGTCGTCGCCAAGCTGCCGATCAAGCGGCAGACGCTGTTTTTCTCGGCCACCATGCCGAAAGACATCGCTGAGCTCGCCGAGCAGATGTTGCGCGATCCGGCACGCGTCGCGGTGACGCCGGTGGCTTCGACCGTGGACCGTATCGCCCAGCGCATCATTCAGGTCGATCATGCCAGCAAGCCCGCGTTTCTGGCCCAGCTCCTGAAGCAGGAACCGGTCAACCGCGCGCTGATCTTCACGCGGACCAAGCATGGCGCCGACAAGGTCGTGAAGAGCCTCGCCAAGGCCGGCATCAGATCCGACGCGATCCACGGCAACAAATCGCAGAACCATCGCGAGCGCGTGCTGGCGGCCTTCCGGACCGGAGAGATCCGGACGCTGGTTGCGACCGACATCGCGGCACGCGGCATCGACGTCGACGGAATCAGCCACGTCGTCAACTTCGACCTTCCGAACGTCCCCGAGACCTACGTCCATCGCATCGGCCGCACCGCGCGCGCAGGCGCCGAAGGCGCAGCGATCTCGCTGGTCGCCGGAGCCGAAGAAATGGCCTATCTCCGCGATATCGAAAAGCTGATTCGCGTGGTGCTGCCGAGAGAAGATCGCCGGACGCCGGGCCAGCGCGACGCGGCGCCGGTCCGCCAGCAGCATCGCGCCGGACGCCCGGCGCCGCATGGTCACGCGACCAGGGCGGGCGACGCCGCTCCCGGTGCGAAAGGTCCGCGCCGCCGCAGTCGTCATGGCAACGGCACGCCGCAAACGAAGCGACCGGAGACCGGCCGGCATGAGTCCGCCCGGCCATCGCGAGGCGGCAAGGCCGAGGGGATGCAGGGGGTCGCCTTCCTGCACCGCGAAAGCCGGCCCGCGCGCTCGAAGCCCAACCAACGTCCTCAACGCTAGTGGAGTGAATTTGACATTCGCTACCCACTTCGCGGCAAATTCGACAAACGAATGTCAAATTCAAAACTCAACCAGCACTCGATCCGGAGAACCCCATGGCGAAAGAAGAACTGATCCAGTTCGAAGGACTGGTCACCGAAATCCTGCCCGATGCCCGCTATCGGGTGCAACTCGATGCCGGGCACGAAATCGTTGCCTATACCGCCGGCAAGATGAAAAAGAACCGGATCAAGACGCTGGCCGGTGATCGCGTCACCATCGAGATGTCCCCCTACGATCTCGAGAAGGGACGCCTGATTTTCCGTCACAAGGACGAGCGGCCCAGCGGCGCGCCCCGCGGCGCACCACCGCGCGGGGGCCAGTTCCGCCGCAGATAGCTTACGTCAGACGGTAGTGAGGAGTGCCAATATCAGGGCGAGAGCCTTCGGCAGCGCCGGCCGCTCGGTGCACCTCAAAAAATCGTGCACGTCAGGATTGTTTTGGGACCTGCCTTCGAATAATATGGATTTAGCGATTTTCGGCCGGACGACATTAGCTACCACCGGTATAGCCGGTTTAGACGCTGACGACCCTTCCAAAAATCCAATCTCACCAGCCCGCCCAAAGCGGGCTTCGACATACGTATTTGATAAAGGGACTACCCGTGAGCATGGGAACCGTGAAGTGGTTTAACGCGACCAAGGGCTACGGCTTCATTCAACCTGACGATGGTGGCAACGACGTGTTCGTTCACATCAGCGCAGTTGAACGTGCCGGACTTGGGACGCTGCGTGAAGGGCAGAAGATCAGCTACGAGATCGTCGCTGATCGCCGCTCTGGAAAATCATCAGCCGACAATCTGCGCGCTGCCGGATAAGCAGCCTCGCGCCGCACGGCGCGATCGAGATTGAAGAGATCAGACAGGAAAGGCCGCGCTTCCAGCGCGGCCTTTTTTTGTTCGGCGCTACGCAAACTGCTTCTTCTCGGCGTGATCCAGTCTCAGCCACCCGCTTATTTTGTCGGGCAAGCGGTCTCGCTGCCATAAAACACACAGGTCGACTGACGCGGGCGCGTATAAGATGTGTCGCTCAGCGTTATGCCGGCCTTCGACATGACATAGCCAAGGGCCGGCTTGTAGAGATAGCTGACCTCGCTGAAGATCAGGTACTGGCCGGGAAGCGTTTTACCCGACGAATCGCTACCGATGAGACCCGACGGAATGCCGACCGTCGTTCCCGTGCCCCGCGGTGCCGTGCCCTTGCTCCACTGCACCCGCGCCAACGACGTCGCCGGATCGATGTACAGTTCCGAAATCGTAGCCTGGACCGGCGCCGACGGGTAGGGCCACATGATGCCGTAACTCGCGGCGAAGAAATTCGTCATGTCCGCATCACCCACCGCCTTGGACTGTGACGTCAGGTCAGACAGCGTCCGTGCGACCAGCGTGACCTTGCGGTCGACTGCCACGCCCGACGACACCTCGATGGTTCCGAAAAGCATCACCAGCATCAGCGGTGCGATTACCGCAAATTCCGTTGCTGCGAGGCCCCGTGAATCATGCCGCAGCGCTGCCGCAGAAGCCCTGATATATGACCAGATGCTGAACATCGACTTCACATCCTCAGCTATAGGGCTCGTTCTTGAAAGCAGCCGTCGCCGACAGCAACCGCTTGCTGCCACCGAGGTTCGCGAGATTGTAGCCAAGTCCTGTGACGAACAACGGCCACTGATAAAACAGCCGCACGACGACGATATCGCCCGGACCGCCCGGGCTGTATTGCGTATTATCGACGAAATTCCCGCCCGAAATCGGATCGGAGATCGCAACGCTTCCGAAACCCGAGCCGGACGGATAGCTCGTGACGTCGACAAAAATTCCATTTGTGCAATCGAACAGCACGCTGGTGTTCGGACAGACGACGTTTTTCTTGAAGCTCTGCTTGTCGTACTTGGCGATCTGCGCCTGACCAGTCAGGACCATTCGCGCTGAATCCTGCAACGCGGTCTCCAGACTCTGGCTCGCAAAGAACACCAGTCCTGTTTCGATGATCGCGAATAGAAGGGCGAAGAACAGCGGCGCGACGAGGGCGAATTCCACAGCCGCGGACCCGCGATGATTGCTACGAAAGCGGTTGGCTGCCCTAGCGGCTGCGATCCTGAAACGGGGGAACGGCGACATGGTGAAATCCTTGCACACGGCGGGATTTATCTACCGTCAAGGACTAGCCGAAACTGATTGTCGAAGTGTTTCGTCCGATAGGAGCAGAATGCCCCTCGCCGTATACTCAATATTGACCATTCTCGGGCTGGCTGAACGCCACTGGCGCGGAACGCGCGCTCAGGACACCGGTTACAGGGAGTATCAACCGGCACTATTATTTTGAGGACGCGCCGCCGGCCTGTGAGCTCAGATTGCTGGCCTGGTCCATTGTGGCCTTGAAGTAGGTGGCGCCGTCCCCGAGGGTGATCCGCTTCTGACAAATCGGCATACAGCTATACGACTCACGCTCCACACCGCGATAGACCGTCACCACCTGATCGCTCGGCCCCTCGACCTGAATGATGCGATCCACGAGGACGCTTCCGGCGCGATCCATCGCAATCACGTTGGTTGCGCCGTAGCCCTTTCCGGTCACGACCACAAGGCCGCCGGGCTGCAGCGTGACATCCGCAATCAGCGGGTTACCGACCACGATCGTTGCGATATGTCCCGGTAGCTTCACCAGCTTCGCCTGGTCCACATTGACCGAGATCGGATCGCTTGTCACCTCGGCGAGAGCCGCCGCCGGACAAATCAAAATCGCCGTTGCAAGCGACAGGCCGATGACCGAAGCACGCGAACGGCCGCGCAGGGACTTGAACCACATACTTATACTCCGGACGCACATGAGCCGGCAAAGCGATACGCCAGGGTGCCGGCACCCGACATGGCAAATCTGCCGTTAATTGATGAACGAACTGCAAACGCAGACCCGCTGGGGGTTTCCGGTGGTCTCTTTCTCGAACGGGTAGAGTATTAGCCCGCGATTTGGGTGGGAAATTCCGGATCGTCGGTTCCCTGGCTGGCAGCAATCCCCGGTATGCGGAAGGTGCCGATCAGGAAGGTCCCAAGCGAAAAGGCCCCGGTAAGCAGGAGGACATCCAGCGCGAGGGTTTCGACGAGCCGTGCCGACGAAATCCAGTCGAGGTCATGGTCATCCGACGAGCGATGAACGGCGTGGTATTTCTCAGAAGCGGCCGCCGTGAAACAGCGGGAGCTCCAGTGATCCGACAACACAAGACAATGGACAATGGTTATAGGTTAGCCACCACCTTGATGTCGGTCTGGTCCAGCAACTGAAGCACTCGGAGAGTCCGCAGGTCAGAGTGGCTTTGTAGCTGCTTGCTTGGGGAGGCGCGGATGTTGAAAACGCCTCCGTGAAGGAAGGGCCCGGGACGATCTCAACAACGCAACCCTACGCATCTACTTAAATCTAAATTTACTGTGAGAAAGAACAGCCTGTTACAGCTGGGTTTCTGCAATCGAATTAACTGCGCTGCAATTTCTCCTAGCTACGGTGGTGCCATGGTCACGGTGCTGAGAACGCCGTTAGGACCAGGTGCAGTTTCGACAGCCACGTGAATACAGGGAGTTTTCTATGAAGAATCTGGTCAAGCGTTTTGCTAAGGACGAGTCCGGCGCGACCGCGATCGAATACGGCCTGATCGCCGCTGGCATCTCCGTCGCGATCATCGTCGCCGTCCAGACGCTCGGCGGTACGCTGAACGGCGTGTTCACCAACGTGAACACCAAGCTGACCACCCCCTAATCGTCAGCTTTTCGTTTTGCTACGGAAGGGTCCCGGCAACCCGGGACCCTTTTTCGCTTCCGGTCGCACCGAACCGAGGCGACAATTCGAGTGAATCGGAATGGCTCCGTTGAAGGTCGCCCATCCAGAACTATCTCCAGCGCCTGACGGCGAGCGGACACGACAGGTTCTCCAAAGCGTCTGCATGGCACTCGCGCTTGCGTCGACCACCCTTCTGATCCGGGTCATCAGCTTCTTGTGAAACGTCGCGCTCATTTCGCGATTGTTCATTGTTCGTCGGTTAGCGTTCCGCACCACGAACGCGCGACACGGACAGCACCATGATCCTCGACATCCTCCGGCTTCTGTTGTTTCCGACCCTGATGGCATTCGCGGCCTCCAGCGATCTCCTGACCATGACGATTTCCAACCGGGTATCGTTACTGCTGATCGCCGGTTTCTTCGTGCTCGCGGTCGCCTCCGGCATGGGGCCGACCGAGATCGGTCAGCATATCGCGGCCGGCGCCATCGTGCTGGCGCTATCGTTTACCTGCTTTGCGATGGGCTGGATCGGCGGCGGCGACGCAAAGGTGGCCGCGGCATCCGCCCTCTGGTTCGGCTTCGGACATCTGCTGGAATATCTGGTCTATGCCTCCCTGTTCGGTGGCGTCCTGACGCTGCTGCTGCTGGAGTTCCGACAATGGCCTCTGCCAGTGCTGTTTTGCAATCAAGACTGGCTCCTCCGGCTGCACGGCCGGAACGCCGGAATTCCCTATGGTATCGCGCTCTCGCTTGGCGCTCTGCTGATCTATCCGGAGACCGACTGGGTCCGGGTGGTCGACCTGGCGCGCTTCGCGCTTCAATGACCGCGCAAGAAAGATCTCATTAACGCGATTTGGATACGCGTCATTAACCATGCTTTGACGAATAAATGGTCAACTCGCGGTACGGCGACGCAAGCGCCGCGCCGTAACTGGGAAAGTGAAGCGTATGAATAGCGCACGCATTGTCGTCCTGGCCATCGCCGTCGGTGCCGGTGGCCTCGCCGCCTATCTCGCGAGCGGATCCGACAAAAAGCCGCCACCCGTTCAGACTGCGCAGATCCAGACTGTGGACGTTCTGGTTGCAAAGTCGGACATTCAGCTCGGACAAGAGGTGACCGCGAACGACGTGGCGTGGCAGGCCTGGCCGGCAGATTCCGCCAGCAACAGTTTCATTCGCCGCGACCAGCGTCCTGAGGCCACCACGCAACTGGCGGGATCGATCGCCCGCTCCCCCTTCATCGCGGGCGAACCCATTCGCGAACCCAAGCTGGTCAGCGCGAAAGGATCCGGATTCATGGCCGCGATCCTGCCGACCGGGATGCGCGCGATCTCGACCGAAATTTCGCCAGAGACCGGCGCCGGTGGCTTCATTCTCCCCAATGACCGCGTCGACGTGATCCTCTCCAAGCGGGAAAAAAACGCGGACCATCCAAGCGACTCCGTCAATTCGGAGACCATTCTCGGCAACGTGCGTGTTCTCGCGGTCGACCAGACCATCGAGGAGAAGAATGGGCAGAAGGTCGTGGTTGGCAAGACTGCGACGCTCGAACTGAAACCGGAGCAGGCGGAGACGCTGGCGCGGTCGCGCCAGATGGGAACGCTGTCGCTGGCGCTGCGCAGCCTCGCCGACGCCAATGCTCCGGAAAACAGCAACGATGATCTAAAACGCGACAACATCAATGTCGTTCGTTACGGCGTTCCAACCCAGACCACCGTACAAAGGTAATCAAGGACGCCGCCATGAAGTGGACGACAAATCCGGCACCGTTGCAGGCCTTTGTGACGCGGTCTCTCTCGTTTGCGGCGATCGCCGCCTTCACGCTGAACCCGGCGCTAACGCCAGTGTTCGCGAGCGATTACCCCGTGCCGGCTGCAACGGCCGGCGCAAAAATGCACGCGCAATCGCTGTCACTTGGCATCGGCAAGTCCGTCGTGGTGGACCTGCCCAGCGACGTCAAGGACGTTCTGGTCGCCGACCCGAAGATCGCAAATGCCGTGGTGAGATCGGCGCAGCGCGCCTACATCATCGGCGCCGCGGTCGGCCAAACCAACATCATATTCTTTGACAACAACGGCCAGCAGATTGCGGCCTACGATATCGCGGTCACACGCGATCTCAACGGCTTGCGCACCGCGCTCAAACAGCTTTTGCCGAATTCCGGCATCAAGGTCGACGGCCTGGGCGACGGAGTCATGCTCTCCGGCTGGGTGTCGAGCCCGATTGAAGCGCAGCAGGCGGGCGATCTTGCCGCACGCCTCGCGGGCGGTCTGCAAAAGGTTGTCAACAATATCGCCGTGCGGGGGCGCGACCAGGTCATGCTCAAGGTCACGGTCGCCGAAGTGGCGCGCACCGTGATCAAGCAGTTGGGCATCGACCTCAGCGCCAGCATGAACTACGGCACCGCGGTCGTGAATTTCAACAACGCAAACCCGTTCACCGCCCTCGGCCGGTCGCTGACCAATAACAGCGCGGCAGCATCATTCGGCTCGACAATGGTCGGCGGCACCCCGGTGCCCGCGGTCACCGCGACTATCCGCGCCATGGAAAGCGCGGGCGTGGTCCGGACGCTCGCGGAGCCGAACCTGACCGCCATATCGGGTGAATCGGCGACATTCATCTCAGGTGGCGAGTTTCCGGTGCCAGCAGGCTATTCCTGCGATCCCACCACCCATGTCTGCACAACCCAGATCAGCTTCAAGAAGTTCGGCATCTCGCTGAACTTCACGCCGGTGGTGCTGACCGAAGGCCGGATCAGCCTGCGGGTGATGACCGAGGTGTCGGAATTGTCGAACGAAAACGCCATTACCCTGACCCAGGCGGTCGGCAACTCGCTGACGGTGCCGTCGATCAAGACCCGGCGAGCGGAAACGACGCTGGAAATTCCCTCCGGCGGCTCGATGGCCATGGCCGGCCTGATCCAGGAGCAGACCAAGCAGGCCGTCAACGGATTGCCTGGTCTCACGCAATTGCCGGTGCTCGGATCGCTGTTCCGCAGCCGCGACTATGTCAACGGGCAGACCGAGTTGATGGTCCTGGTGACACCCTACGTCGTGCGCGCGGTCGCGCAGAAGGAGCTCTCGCGGCCCGACGACGGGTTCGCCGATGCGTCGGATCCGCAGGCCGACCTGCTGGGCAGCATCAATCGCATCTACGGCGCGCCGGGCCGCGCCGAGCCCGCACGCAATTATCGCGGCACCTATGGCTTCATCACCGACTGAGGCGGGGCAAGGAACGAAACGATGACATCCGCAGATTCCGCCGAACGCTACCGCAGTCTTCGCGTAGCTGTCCTAGTCGCCGGCCTGGCCGGCGCACTGGGCGCCTGCACTCATACGAGCCAGGAGGACACCACCGCGAGCATCCCGAACGATTATCGCTTGCGGCATCCCATCGCGATCCAGGAAGCCAACCGAACCGTAAACATCTTCGTCGGCAACACGCGAGGCGGCCTGTCGGCATCGCAGCGCGCCGATGTCATCGGGCTTGCGAGCATCTGGCTCCGCGAGGGTACCGGTGCCATTGTCGCCGAGGTTCCGGCAGGCACCAGCAACGCCCGGACCGCCGCCGATTCATTCAGGGAAGTGCGCTCGCTGTTGGTGGCCGCCGGCGTACCGCCGCGCGGAATTATCGTCCGGAATTACCATCCCGCCGACCCGCGATTGTTCGCAACCATTCGTCTGACCTATCCGCGAATCGCGGCCGTGGCGGGCCCCTGCGGGGTCTGGCCTGAGGATCTCGGCCCTTCAATCAAGAACAAGGGTTATCTCGACAACAAGCCGTACTGGAATTTCGGGTGCGCCACCCAGCGCAACCTCGCATCAATGATCGACAATCCCTCGGACCTCGTGCAGCCGCGGCCGGAAACTCCGCCCTACACCGCCCGCCGCACCGAAGGTTTCGAGAAATATCGCAAGGGCACCACCACAACCACCAATTATCCCGAAGCCGACAAGGCCAAACTCAGCGACACAGGCAAATGATCAGTTACGCTCGTCAGGACGCAGAAGAGCCAACCGTCTCCCCTCCGCCGAAGGCCGACGATCATGTCGCGCCGGCGCCGCGCGTCTCGGTGCAGGCCTTTTGCGAGACGAAGGAAACAGCTACGGCCGTGCAATCGGCCGGCGAGGATCGCCGGCTGGCCAAGGCCCACCTCAAGATCCAGATGGGCGGCATGACCGCTGCCGCGGAGGCCTATCGTTCGGCGCCGACACCGAACGTCATCATTCTCGAAGCCGAAGAGCGCGGCGACATCCTGGCAGCGCTCGATCAGCTTGCAACCGTGTGCGACGCAGGCACGCGGGTCGTCGTGATCGGCCACGTCAACGACGTCAGCTTGTATCGCGAATTGGTCAAGCGTGGCGTCAGCGACTACGTCATCGCGCCGGTTACCGCCCTCGCCATCGTACGCTCGGTTTGCGGACTGTTTTCAGCTCCTGAAGCGAAAGCGGTCGGCCGGGTCATCGCCGTTGCCGGCGCCAAGGGTGGCGTCGGCGCGTCGACGATTGCCCATAATGTCGCCTGGGCGATTGCACGCGATCTGGCGCTCGATTCCGTCGTCGCCGACCTCGACCTCGCCTTCGGCACAGCCGGGCTGGATTTTAACCAGGACCCGCCGCAAGGCATCGCCGATGCCGTCTTTTCGCCCGATCGCATCGACACGGCGTTCGTCGATCGCCTGTTGTCGAAATGCACCGATCATCTGAGCCTGCTCGCCGCGCCGGCGACGCTGGACCGCGTCTATGACTTCGGAGCGGAAGCGTTCGATTCGATTCTCGATACCCTGCGGGCGACGATGCCCTGCATCGTGCTCGATATCCCGCATCAATGGTCCGGCTGGACCAAACGGGCCCTGATTGCTGCGGACGACATCCTCATCGTCGCGACGCCCGATCTCGCCAACCTTCGCAATACGAAAAACCTGTTCGATCTGCTCAAGGTGGCACGGCCGAACGACCGGCCTCCGCTGTATTGCCTAAACCAGGTCGGCGTTCCGAAGCGGCCCGAGATCAGTGCCAACGAATTCGCCAAGGCCATTGAAAGCCAGCCGATCGTCAGCATCCCGTTCGAACCGCAGATGTTTGGGTCGGCCGCAAATAACGGCCAGATGATCGCCGAAATCGCGGCGAACCACCGCGTCACGGAAATGTTCCTGCAGATCGCGCAGCGCCTGACCGGCCGCGGCGAGGCGAAGAAGCCGCGGAAATCGTTTCTGCCTCCATTCATCGAGAAGTTGCGGGCAAGATAAGTCATCGCGTGGAGTACCGTCGTGTTTGGCAAGCGTAGCGGACCAGAGAACGAGGCCCGGAAGCCAGGAGGCCTGACGCTGGAGGCCACGCCGGCCGCCCAGAGCGCGCGTGCGCCCACGGAGATCGCTTCGCCGATCGTTTCGTCTCCCCCAATGGCGCCGGCGCGCCCCGTGCCGCAGACCCCGACCATCGATGCCCGCCGGTCCGAGACCTATTACCAGGTCAAGGCGACGATTTTCGGCGCCCTGATCGAGGCGATCGATCTCGCCCAGCTTGCCAAGCTCGACGGCGAATCCGCGCGCGAAGAAATCCGCGACATCGTCAACGAAATCATCGCGATCAAGAATATCGTGATGTCGATCGCTGAGCAGGAAGAGCTGCTCGATGACATCTGCAACGACGTTCTCGGCTACGGTCCGCTCGAGCCTCTGCTTTCGCGCGACGACATCGCGGATATCATGGTCAACGGCGCCGGGACGGTCTTCATCGAAGTCGGCGGAAAGATCCAGCGAACCGGAATCCGGTTCCGCGACAACCAGCAATTGCTGAACATCTGCCAGCGGATCGTCAGCCAGGTCGGCCGCCGGGTCGACGAATCCTCGCCAATCTGCGATGCGCGTCTCGCCGACGGATCCCGCGTCAACGCTATCGTTCCGCCACTGGCGATCGACGGGCCCGCACTGACCATCCGTAAGTTCAGGAAGGACAAGCTGACTCTCGATCAGCTGGTCAAGTTCGGCGCCATTACGCCGGACGGCGGCACGATCCTCCAGATCATCGGACGCTGCCGCGCCAATGTGCTGATCTCAGGGGGAACCGGCTCCGGCAAGACCACGCTGCTGAATTGCCTTACGAACTATATTGACCACGACGAGCGCGTCATCACCTGCGAAGACGCCGCGGAGCTTCAGTTGCAGCAGCCGCACGTCGTGCGGCTCGAAACCCGCCCACCCAATATCGAGGGCGAGGGCCAGATCACAATGCGCGAACTGGTCCGCAACTGCCTGCGTATGCGCCCGGAGCGCATCATCGTCGGCGAGGTTCGCGGACCCGAGGCATTCGACCTGCTGCAGGCCATGAACACTGGTCATGACGGCTCGATGGGTACGCTGCACGCGAACAACCCGCGCGAGGCGCTGTCGCGCTGCGAGTCCATGATCACGATGGGCGGCTTTTCGCTGCCTTCCCGCACCATCCGCGAGATGATCTGCGCCTCAATTGATATCATCGTCCAGGCCGCCCGTCTGCGCGACGGCTCTCGCCGCATTACCCACATCACGGAAGTGATGGGGATGGAAGGCGACACCATCATTACCCAAGACATCTTCGTCTATGATCTGCTTGGCGAGGACGCCAACGGAAACGTGGTGGGCCGACACCGTTCAACGGGGATCGGCCGGCCGCGATTCTGGGAACGCGCTCGGTACTATAACGAAGAGAAGCGGCTCGCAGCGGCGCTCGATGCGGCGGAAGTCAAGGTCGAGATCTGAGGACGCGCGCCCATGAACTTGCAGACCCTCGCACTGGCATTCATGGCTGCAACCGCGGTGGGCGGCATCGCATGGGTATTCCTGTATCCGACGATGTCGGGCGAGACGAAGACTGAGAAGCGCCGTGCCGCGTTCGCGCGGACGGCGCCGGCGGTCCGCCAGGTCGACAGAGCCCAGCGCTCGCGCCGCGAGCAGGTCGAGGGATCGCTACGGGAGATTGAGCAACGCAGCAAGCGCGACAGCAAGGTCACGCTCAGCAACCGAATCACGCAGGCAGGCCTATCCTGGTCGAAGAAGAAGTTTCTGATCGTCTCCGGCATTTTCGCCGTGGTCTGTTTTGCGGTTCCGATACTCTCGGGAGCCGGGCCGATCGCCGCCCTCGGGCTCGCATTCGCGGCGGGCTTCGGTTTGCCGCGCTGGCTGCTCAGCTTCCTCAAGAAGCGCCGCGAGAAGGCGTTTCTGCGCGGTCTTCCCGATGCAGTGGATGTGATCGTCCGTGGCATCAAGGCCGGCCTGCCGCTGTTCGAATCCATCAAGGTGGTGGCGGCCGACTCGTCGGAGCCGCTGAAAAGCGAATTCGCCGCGATCATCGAGACGCAGGCGATCGGCATGCCGCTAGGCGAAGCCTGTTCGCGGCTATACGAGCGGATGCCGCTTCCCGAAGCGAACTTCTTCGGCATCGTGATCTCGATCCAGCAGAAATCCGGCGGCAATCTGTCGGAAGCTCTCGGCAACCTGTCGAAGGTGCTGCGCGACCGCAAGAAGATGGCCGAGAAAATCCAGGCCATGTCGATGGAAGCCAAGGCGTCCGCCGCCATCATCGGCGCGCTGCCTCCGATCGTCATGCTGCTCGTCTATCTGTCGACGCCGGACTACATCGCGCTGCTGTGGACCCATCCGACCGGGCGGCTGATGCTGGCCGGTAGCGCATTGTGGATGTCGGCCGGCATCTTCGTGATGAAGAAAATGATCAACTTCGACTTCTGACGGTGCAACATGCTCGACCTCCTGATCGAGAAATTCCACGATCCGCAGTTCATGACGATGGTTCTCGCCGCCATCGCCGCCAGCGCAACTGTCTATACGCTGGTCACGCCGTTTTTCGCGGCGGAAGGCCTCACGAAGCGGATGAAGGCCGTCGCCAGCGAACGCGAGCGCATCCGGCAGCGCGAGCGCGAGCGGCTCGCGAAATCCGAAAAAGTCTCGCTTCGTCAGGCTCCGAAGCAGTTCGTCTCGAGGATCGTGGAAGACCTCAATCTCGGCAAATGGGTGGCTCAGGAGGCCGCGCGCGAGAAGCTCGTCATGGCAGGATATCGCGGACACGCTCCTTACGTCACGTTCCTGTTCTTCCGCATGATCACCCCGATCGTGATGTTGATCGGCGCGACCGTCTATGTTTTTCTGCTGTCTCACATGCAGCAATCCACTCCGATCAAGGCCGGCATATGCATCGGCGCCGCGTTCTTGGGCTTGCAGGCGCCAATGCTGTTTCTGAAAAACGCCATTGCCAAGCGCCAGCTTTCAATCAAGCGGGCTTTTCCGGACGCGCTCGATCTGCTGCTGATCTGCATTGAATCCGGCATGTCCATCGAAGTCGCGTTTCGCAAGGTCAGCACGGAAATCGGCAGCCAGTCGGTCGCACTGGCCGAGGAGTTCACGCTGACCACGGCCGAACTGTCGTACCTTCAGGACCGCAAGGTCGCCTACGAGAATCTGGCGAAACGCACGGGGCTCGAGGGCGTGAAATCCGTTATGCCTCGCGCTCCAGCAGTCGGAGCGATACGGCACTCCGCTCGCGCAAAGCCTTCGCGTGATGGCGCAGGAAAACCGCGACATGCGCATGTCGGAGGCCGAGAAGAAGGCGGCCGCCCTGCCGCCCAAGCTGACAGTTCCGATGATCGTGTTCTTCCTGCCCGTGCTGTTCGTGGTCATCCTGGGACCGTCGGGCATCAAGATCGCGGCCCATATGCATTGAGGCAAAGAAATTGCGGCACAGGGGACACGGCGGGCGATTACTCAGGCCACCGCCTGAGTTTCAGGTCCCATGAGGTCTTCATGACCTGCGGGAATCCTGGCCGGGAACATCTGCCGCACCGGACCGCGCGTTGGCGCTGCGCCCGAGCATCTGCTTCAGATAGGCGACGTTTGCCTCGGCCTCGTCGGCGGGCAGATCGGCCTTAACGATGCTCTCAGCCTCGTCGAACCGGCCTTGCAAGCCGACAACCAGCGCCAGGTTCTGCCGGATCCGGCTGTCGGCCCGGGCGCTGACGTAAGCACGACGCAACACCTCCTCGGCTTTTGCAAGATCCTTGGTCAGGACATACGACATGCCCAGATTGGACAACACCGAGGGCTCGTCGGGCATGATCCTGAGCGCGCTCGCGTAATAGCGGCGTGCATCGTCGTGACGGCCGAGCTTGTCGAGCGCGGTCCCCTGGACCGAGAGAATCCGCCAGTCCGGATTTGCCGGCGTGTGCGCCCGACCGAGGACATCGAAGGCCTGCTGTGACTGGCCGTTATCGGCGAGCGCCCGCCCCCAGCCGGCAAGCACGGCCTTGTTGCCCGGATTCAGGATCGCGGCGCGTTCCAGCACCGCGACGGCCTGGGCACGCTGCCCGATGGCGCGCAATGCCTGTCCGTATTTCAGGGCCACATCGGGGTCCTTGGGGTTGGCGCGAAATCGCTCGCCATAGACTTCGGCGTCGCGATGAGGATCGGACTCGAGATTTGCCTTCGCCTTTGCGCCCAGCGAGCCAGTGATGTCAGGCATGCCCGCGGTTTGACAGCCGCCGAGTCCAGTCGCCAGCATCGCCGTCACGGCTGCGGATGCGAGAAGCCTGGCGAGACACGACTGCTGACGCATGGGCACCTACTCGTAATTGCTGGCCGATCGGGAGGCTGGACGGTTTCAGCAATAGACTGTTAACCCTAACGTCTGGTTAACTACTCTGCCCTGACACCCGCGCCTCCTCCCGTTAAACTCTCCTCATCAAACCGAGAGATCGAGACAGCCATGCATCCCGCGTTTGCGACCGCGCCGGCCGAGGAGGCCATTCCGATCACCTTTGTGACGAAGGCTGCGTGGGAAGCGATGGATGCAACGCTCGATGGTCCCGCCCGCCGGTTTGCCGAGGCGAGCGACTTTACGGCGAAGCCGGGGCAGTACCTCGCGCTGCCTGCAGCGAGCGGCGACGTGGCACACGTTCTCTTCGGACTTGGCGATGCATCGGAGCGGTCACGCGATCCCTTTCTTCCGGGCAAGCTGCCGACACTATTGCCCACCGGGACATTTCGTTTCGCCAATGCGCCGCACGATTTGCATCTCGCGGTGCTGGCTTTTGCGCTCGGCAGCTACCGCTTCGACCGCTACCGCAAGGCTGATGCACCAAAAGCGCGGCTGGTGCCACCCGACGCCGTCGACATCGCGGCGGTCTCGCGGATGGCGGAAGCGGCGACGCTTGCCCGCGACCTCATCAATACGCCCGCCAACGATATGGGACCGGAGGAGCTTGCGGCCACAGCCCGGAATCTTGCGCAGCGTTTCGGCGCGGAATTCAGCTGCATCGTCGGTGACGATCTGAAGCAGCGAAATTTTCCGCTGATCCATGCGGTCGGAATGGCCTCGCCGCGCGCGCCGCGCCTGATCGATATTGCCTGGGGCGATCCCACGCACCCGAAAGTTACGCTAGTCGGGAAAGGCGTCTGCTTCGATACCGGCGGCGTCGATCTCAAACCCGCCAGCGGCATGCAGATCATGAAGAAGGACATGGGTGGCGCAGCCAACGTGCTGGCTTTGGCGCTGATGGTCATGGATGCGAAGCTGAGGGTTCGGCTGCGCGTGCTGATCCCGGCGGTCGAGAACGCCGTGGCCGGCAATGCTTTCCGGCCGCTCGATATCTTTCCGTCGCGGAAGGGACCGACGGTCGAAATCGGCAACACCGACGCCGAGGGCCGGCTGGTCCTCGCCGACGCGCTGGCGCTGGCCGATGAAGACAAACCCGATCTTCTGATCGATCTGGGGACGCTCACCGGCGCGGCGCGCGTGGCACTGGGACCGGACGTTCCGCCGTTCTATACGAGCGATGACGGACTGGCGCTCGATGTCGCGCGCTGCGCGCAGGCCGAGAACGATCCGCTATGGCGGATGCCGCTATGGCCCGCTTACGATGCGTGGCTCGATTCCAAGGTCGCCGACATCAACAACGCGCCGTCGGGCGGCTTTGCTGGCTCGGTCGTCTGCGCACTGTTCCTGCAACGTTTTGTCGAAGCGGCAAAGAGCTGGCTTCATGTCGATATCTACGGCTGGACGCCAACGGCGAAGCCAGCGCGCCCCGAAGGCGGAGAATGCCAGGCCGCGCGGGCGATCTACCGGTTGCTGAGCGAACGCTATGGATGATCCGCGTCTTACACCGGCCCGGCCGGAGGTCGCCGCCCGGTACCTCAAAGGCAAGATCAAGGCGGCGCGCTTCGCCGATGGCGAGGAATGGGAGGTCGCTGACGCAATTGCACCACTGCGCCGCGAGCCTTCGCCCGATGCAATGCTCGACACCCAGGCGCTGCGCGGCGAGCGCGTCACGGTCTACGACCACAGCGCCGAGGGCTGGGCCTGGGGCCAGTTGAACAGCGACGGCTATGTCGGCTGGCTGCCCAGCCGCGCGCTCGCAAGGCCCGGCGCAGCACCGACGCACAAGATCACCGCGCTGCGGACGTTTGCGTTTCCCGGGCCCTCGATCAAACTGCCGCCAGTAGAAACGCTGTCGCTCGGCGCGAGGCTGACGGTCCAGCGCCATGCCAGCGTCTTTGCCGTCGCCGCCGGCGATCTCTACATACCCGCCATCCATGTCGCCCCGCTCGAATACATCGCAACAGACTTCGTCGCGGTCGCCGAAATGTTTATCGGAACGCCGTATCTGTGGGGCGGCAAGACCAGCCTCGGCATCGACTGCTCGGGCCTTGTGCAGGTGGCGCTCATCGCATCCGGCATCGCATGCCCGCGCGACAGCGACATGCAGGAGCAAGCCCTGGGCCGCACGCTATCTCCGGCGGAGGCACAGCAGCCGCAGCGCGGCGATCTGATGTTCTGGAAAGGACACGTCGCCATCGTCCGGGACGCGACCACGCTCGTCCACGCCAACGCGCATCACATGGCAACAGCCATTGAGCGCATTGACGAGGCGATGGCCCGCATCAACGCCGCAGGCAGCGCCGTGACCAGTGTGAAGCGGCTGGGTTAGTTTATTGCGCCGTCGGTGCGCCGGGCGCGGCTTCGATCCGGAACGCTGCGGCAAACAGCGCGCGGGTGTAATCAGACTTCGGACTCTTGAACAACGTCGACGCCGGCCCCTCCTCGACCACCTTGCCATGCCGCATCACGATGAGATGGCTGGCAAGAGAGGCGACCACGCGCAGATCGTGCGAAATGAACATGTAGGTCAGGTCGCGCTTGCGCTGCAGCTCGCGCAAGAGATCGACCATCTGCGCCTGGAACAGCATGTCGAGCGCGCTGGTCGGTTCGTCCAGCACGACGAAATTCGGCTCCAGCACCACGGCGCGCGCGATGCTGATGCGCTGGCGCTGGCCGCCGGAGAATTCGTGCGGATAGCGGAACCGCGTCGCCGGATCGAGCCCGACTTCCCTGAGCGCCTTCACCACCCGCGCCTCGCGCTCGTCGTCCATCAGCGAACGCTGATGGACACTTAACCCTTCGGCCACGATATCGCCGACCGACATCCGCGGACTCAATGCGCCGAACGGATCCTGAAACACGATTTGCATGTCGCGACGGAACGGCAGCATCGCCTTGAAACGCAAACCCTGGATGTTCTTGCTCAGGAACACGATCGGGCCGTCCGACGAGATCAGCCGAAGCAGAGCCAGCCCGAGCGTGGTTTTGCCGGACCCGGATTCGCCGACGACGCCGAGCGTTTCGCCCTTGCGCACCTTCAGCGTCACGCCGTCGACCGCCTTGATGTGGCCGACCGTCTTGCGCAGCAGCCCGCGCCGGACCGGAAACCAGACCTTGAGATCGTCGGTCGAAATCACGACCGGCGACTCCGGTCGCGGCGGCGCCGGATCTGGCTTCGGCTCCGCGGCCAGCAGTTCTCGCGTGTACGGATGCTGCGGTGACTCAAAGACTTGCTCGACCGGTCCCGTCTCGACGATCTTGCCGCCGTTCATGACGCAAACACGGTCGGCGATGCGGCGGACGATGCCGAGATCGTGGGTGATGAACAAAAGACTCATTCCGAGCCGGGCGCGGATATCCGCCAGCAAGCCCAGGATTTGCGCCTGCACGGTGACGTCGAGCGCGGTGGTCGGCTCGTCAGCGATCAGAAGGTCGGGTTCGTTGGCAAGCGCCATTGCGATCATCACACGCTGGCGCTGGCCGCCGGAGAGTTGATGCGGATAGCTGGCAAGGCGGGTTTCAGGATCGGGAATGCCGACCTGTGTCAGCAGTTCCAAGGTCCGCTGCCGCGCCGCAGCGCCGCGAACCCCGCCGTGCAGGAGCAATATCTCGCCGATCTGCGCTTCGATGGTATGCAGCGGATTGAGCGACGTCATCGGCTCCTGGAAGATGATCGAGATGTCGTTGCCGCGGATGCGCCTGATCTCGCCCTCCGACATGCCAAGTAGCTCGCGGCCTTTGAAGCGGATATTGCCGGATGGATGCGACGCGGCCGGATACGGCAGAAGCTTCAGGACCGACAGCGCACTGACGGATTTTCCAGACCCGGATTCGCCGACCAGCGCCACGCACTCGCCGCGTTTGATCTCGAACGAGATGCGATCGACGGCAACCGATGTTCCGCTGGCATGGTGAAATGCAACCGACAGGTCGCGAACGTCGAGCAGCGGCTGATCAATGGCGTCCATCAGTACCTTACCTGAACGTCTTGCGCGGATCGAAGGCGTCGCGCACCGCTTCGCCGATGAAAATCAAGAGCGAGAGCATGATCGCGAGCGCGAAGAATCCGGTGAAGCCGAGCCACGGCGCCTGCACGTTGGCCTTGCCCTGCGCCAGCATTTCCCCGAGCGAGGGCGAGCCCGGCGGCAACCCGAAGCCGAGAAAATCCAGCGCCGTCAGCGTCATCACCGACGACGACACGATGAACGGCAGGAACGTCATGGTCGCGACCATGGCGTTCGGCAACAGGTGACGAAACATGATGGTCGCATTCGACACGCCGAGCGCCCGCGCCGCCGTGATGTATTCGAAGTTGCGCCCGCGCAGGAATTCGGCGCGCACCAGACCGACCAGCGAGACCCACGAGAACAGCAGCAGGATTCCAAGCAGTACA
Organism: Nitrobacter sp. JJSN; assembly: GCF_051912485.1. Lineage (GTDB taxonomy): Bacteria > Pseudomonadota > Alphaproteobacteria > Rhizobiales > Xanthobacteraceae > Nitrobacter. The sequence continues at coordinate 3,348,065 of NZ_CP196822.1, forward strand.
AAGAAGCCGGGCACCAGCACCGACGACAGGATCAAGAGCAGATAGAGCGAGGGGATCGCGGTCCAGACCTCGATGAAGCGCTGAAAGCCGAGATCGATCCAGCCGCCAAAATATCCCTGCACGCCACCGGCCGCGATGCCTATGATCGACGACACAATGGTCAGGCAGAGTCCGAACAGGACCGAGATCCGGAAACCGTAAATCAGCCGCGCCACAACGTCACGACCCTGATCGTCGGTCCCGAGCCAGTTGTATTCGAGATCGCGACAGCTCGTGAGATGCTTTCTCTGCACCACATCCTTGCATTCCTGCTCGGTCAGCAGCCAGGTCGGTTTTGAGGGCGCCGGCGTCGGCAGATCGAGGTTGTGTGTGTCGTATGAATAGCGGATGAGCGGCCAGACGATGGTGCCCCCCTTGGCTGTGATCAGCTTCTGAAGATAGGGGTCGCGATAATCAGCGGCGGTCTCGAAGTCGCCGCCGAAGGCCGTTTCCGGATAGGTCACGAATGCCGGGAAATAAAGGTGTCCGTCGAACCGGATCAAGAATGGCCGGTCGTTTGCGATCAATTCCGCGAACAGCGAAATGAAAAACAGGATCAGGAATATCCAGAGCGACCAGTAGCCGCGCCGGTTGGATTTGAAGTTCTGCCAACGGCGGCGATTGAGCGGCGACAGGCGCAGAGGATGGCGCGCCGGCGGCACTGCTTCACCGAGCGGCGAGACGGCCTCCACTTCGACGGGATTTGGCGAAGTCACCGCCATCAGACCTCCCGCGCCTCGAAGTCGATCCGCGGGTCGATCCACATGTAGGTCAGATCGGAGATCAGGTTGATCACAAGCCCGACGAGAGAAAAGATGAATAGCGTGCCGAATACCACCGGATAATCGCGATTGAGCACGCTCTCAAAACCGAGGAGCCCGAGGCCGTCGAGCGAAAAGATGGTTTCGATCAACAGCGAGCCTGAAAAGAAGGCGTGAACGAACGCGCCGGGAAATCCGGCGATGACGATCAGCATGGCGTTGCGGAACACGTGATTGTAAAGCACCTGTCGCTCGCTGCATCCCTTGGCGCGCGCCGTCATCACGTACTGCTTGCGGATTTCGTCGAGAAAGGAATTTTTCGTCAGCAACGTCATGGTAGCGAACGCGCCGAGCGCCATCGAAATGATGGGCAGCGTGAGATGCCAGAAATAATCGACGATCTTCCAATACCAGGGAAACTGGCTCCAGCCGTCCGACGTCAATCCGCGCAGGGGAAAGATGCTGAAGAATGATCCGCCGGCGAACAGGATAATGAGGAGGATCGCGAACAGAAAACCGGGTATCGCAAAGCCGACGATAATCACCGCCGAGGTCCAGGTGTCGAAGCGCGATCCGTCCTTCACCGCCTTGCGGATTCCGAGTGGGATCGAAATCAGGTAGGTCAGAAGCGTCATCCAGATTCCGAGCGACATCGAGACCGGCAGCTTTTCCTTGATGAGCTGGATCACGGTGGTGTCGCGGAAGTAGCTCTTGCCGAAATCGAAGCGGGAGAAATTCCACAACATCAGCAGAAAGCGTTCGGGCGCCGGTTTGTCGAAGCCGAACTGCTTTTCGAGACTCTTGATGAAGGCGGGATCGAGTCCCTGCGCGCCGCGGTATTTCGAATTGACGGCGTCGGCCGACGCCCCGACCTGGCCGCGCGCACCGAAGTCGCCGCCGGAAGAACCGGAAATGCGCGAGCTCGCACCGGTGTCCGCGCCGCTCAGTTGCGCGATCACCCGCTCGACCGGACCGCCGGGCGCGAACTGCACCACGACAAACGACACGAACAGGATGCCCAGCAATGTGGGGATCATCAGCAGAATGCGGCGGGCGATATATGCGCTCATGCCTATTTCGCCCGCCCGGATGACGCCGGCTTGGCCGGCGCCGACCACCAGATGTCAGGCGCCATCACCCCGAGATATTTCGGCAAGCGCGGCGGATGCGCGAACACATCCCAATAGGCCAGCCGGTGCGCGTTCGAATACCATTGTGGCACCCAGTAACGCCCGGCGCGAATGACGCGATCCAGCGCACGCGCGGCGAACACCAGCTTGGCCCGGGTATCGGCGGCGATCACCTGCTCCATCAGGGAATCAACCGCGGGATCTGAAATGCCGGCGAGGTTGTTCGATCCCTTGGTCGCTGCGGCCCGCGACGAAAAGAACGGCCGCAGCGAGTCGCCCGGAACAGTCGAGAAGCTGAAGCGCTCGATCACCATATCGAAATCGAAGTCGTCGCGCCGCGCCCTCGCCTGCACCGGATCGACAAGCCGCAGCGTCGCCTCGATGCCGAGCGTCCCGAGGTTCTTGATATAGGGCATGTGGTGGGCCTGGAACGCCGGTTCATCAAGCAGAAACTCGACGCGGAAAACCTCGCCTCTCGGCGTCGTTCGCTTGCCGTCCTTGATGTGAAAGCCCGCGTCGTCGAGCAGCTGCGCGGCCCTGCGCAACAGCTTGCGGTCCTGCCCCGAGCCATCGGACACCGGCGGCACGAACGGCATGCCGAACACCTCGTCCGGCACCTTGCCACGGAACGGCTCCAGCAACGCCACCTCCTCCGGCGACGGCAGGCCGCTCGCCATCAGATCGGAATTCTGGAACGGCGACACCGTCCGCACGTAGGAACCGTACATGATGCTCTTGTTGGTCCACTCGAAATCGAAGGCGCAACCGAGCGCCTCGCGAACGTGCGGGTCCTTGAACTTGTCGCGGCGGGTATTGATGAACCATCCTTGCGCGCCCGACGGCGTCTCGTCGGGCAACTGCTCGCGCTTGACGCGCCCCTCGGTCAACGCCGGGAAATCGTAGCGCGTATTCCAGATGCGGGAGGTGAATTCCTCACGGTACAGGTAGCTGCGGCCGGAGAAACCCTCAAACGCCACATCGCGATCGCGGTAGAAATCGAACCGCACAGTGTCGAAATTGTAAGCCCCGCGGCAGACCGGAAGTTCAGCGCCCCACCAGTCCTTGACCCGGTCGAACTCGATAAAACGATTCGGCTCGAACCGGCCGACCTTGTACGGCCCGCTGCCGAGCGGGACGTCGAGCGTGGATTCCTCGAACGGATGCGCGGTGTAGTAGGCTTGCGAAAAGATCGGCAGGCTTGCGACGAACGGCGGCACGTCGCGACCGCGCTTCGCTGCAAAGGTTACAATCAGTGTCGCGTCATCGGGCGCTTCCGCGCTCACCATGTCGCGCACCTGCTGCGTGATCAGGGGATGCCCCTTGGTCTTCAAAACCATCAGAGAGAAAGCGGCATCGCGCGCGGTCAATTTCTGGCCGTCGTGAAACCGCGCTTCCGGCCGCATCGTGAAGCGGTAGGTCAATCCGTCGGCCGAAATGCGCACCGATTTCGCAGCCAGGCCATACATCGCATCGGGCTCGTCGCCGGCGCGCGCCATCAGCGACGTGAAAGTCATGCCCATGCCCTGCGCACCATCACCCTTCAGAATGAAGGCGTTGAGCGAGTTGAAGGTCTGGAACGACTGGTTGAAGGCGCGGCTCGACGGAATGGTGGAGAACAGTCCGCCCTTCGGCGCGTCCGGATTGACGTAATCGAAGTGATGGAAATCGGCCCGATACTTGAGGTCGCCAAATGCCGACATGCCATGGGATTCGGTCTCAGCACCGGCCGCGCCAACCGGCCGGAACCAGGCCGCGCTCGCCGCACCGATCCCAAAACCTATTACCTGCCGGCGGCTGGGCTGGTTCATCCGCACAAAACTCCTCAAGATCGATTGCCGACCTTGGCCGCCTTGCCCGCATCGTACCACCACAGTGCCGGAAAGGCCGAAAGACCGTACTCCGGCATTTCGGCTGGCCGGCCGAAGCGGTCCCATCGCGCCGTGCGCACCTTCGAATAGCTCCACTGCGGCACGACGTAGTGATGATGCAGCAGAACCCGGTCCAGCGCCTTGGTCGCAGCGACCAGATCGGCGCGATCCTTGGTGAAGATCACGCGCTCGATCAGCTTGTCGATGGCGGGATTCTTGATGCCGACGACGTTGCGCGAACCTGGCATGTCCGCTGCATGCGAGCCCCAGAACTCGCGCTGCTCGTTACCGGGCGACAGCGACTCCGCCCAGGACGCGACAACCATGTCGAAGTCCCAGCTCCGCAGCCGGTTCTCGTATTGCGTCGGATCGATGGTTCGGATGCTGACGGTGATCCCCATGCGTTCCAGCGAGGGCTTGTAGGACAGCAGAACGCGTTCGAAACTCGGGTCTTCCGACAGCAGTTCGATCTCGAACGGCGCGCCGGTCTTGCTGTCCACCTGCTTGCCACCGCGCACTTCGTAACCTGCTTCCTTCAGGAGTTTCATGCCTTCGCGCAGATTGTTGCGAACCGCATCGGAATTGCCGCCGACCGGATTGCTGTAAGGCGTGGTGAAAACCTCGGCCGGAATCTCGGCACGAACGGTTTCGAGGATCTCAAGCTCCCTGCCCTCGGGCAGACCGCTCGATGCCAGTTCGGTGCCCTCGAAATAGCTCGCGATACGCTTGTACTGTCCGAAGAACAGTTGCTGGTTCATGGTTTCGAAATCGAACGCGAAGTTCAGCGCCCGCCGCACCCGCGCGTCCTTGAACTTGTCGCGGCGGACGTTGGGGGCGAAGGCCTGCATCATGCCCGAACTGCGATTGGGAAATTCCTCCAGGATGACGCGGCCGTCCTTCACCGCCGGGAAGTCGTAGGCCGTGGCCCAGTTCTTGGCGACGTTCTCCATGCGCCAGTCGACCTGACCGCCCTTGAAGGCTTCGAGCGCAACGGTGCTGTCGCGGAAATACTCGTAGCGCAATTCGTCGAAGTTGTTGCGGCCGACATTGAAATTGAGATCGCGGCCCCAGTAATCCTTGACCCGCTCCAGCGTGACCGATCGCGCCGCCTCGAAATCCTTGATCCTGTAGGCTCCGCTGCCGAGCGGCGGCTCCAGCGTGGTCGCGGAAATGTCGCGCCTCTTGCCCGCAGCATCGGCGCCTTCCCACCAGTGCTTCGGAAGCACCACGAGTTGTCCGACGATTTGCGGCAGTTCGCGATTTCCCGGCGCATCGAAGGTGAAGGTGACGTCGCGCTCGCCGCTCTTCTCCACCCTGGTGACGTGGCGGTAATAGGCTGCATAGAACGGATGATGGGTCTTGAATGCGTTGAGCGAGAAAATCACGTCATCCGGCGTCACCGGCTTGCCGTCGTGCCACTTCGCCTCTGCGCGCAACCGATAGGTCACGAAGGAGAAATCGTCGGGATAACTGACCGACTCGGCGAGCGCGCCGTACTCCGTTGAGACCTCATCCAATGAAGGCAACGTCAGCGGTTCGTAGATCAGTCCGACCGCTCCGGCGATCGAACCCTTCACGCCCGAGACAACCATGTTGAAATTATCGAAGGTGCCAAGCGCGATCTGCCGCACCATGCCGCCCTTGGGCGCGTCCGGATTCACATAGTCGAAATGCTTGAAGCCTTCCGGATATTTCACGTCGCCGAACAGCGAAAGCCCATGCCGCCACTTGAGGCCCGTCGACGCGATCTGCGCATGGGCCGATTCGATGGATGAAGCACCGGTCAGGACTTTGATCGCAGGAGCGGCTGCGATCAGGGCTCCGCCATGAAGGAGACGTCGTCGGGTGAAGGCCAATGCGAAAATTCCTGCAAGCTGTCGGACGGCGGGCTAACGGTGCAACACGAAGCAGTGTTTCAACCGATTATGTCGGTTTTTCGGGATGATACCACCCCACCTCCCGCACTTGTGCTGCGAAACATCCGGACAACCGGAGACGAACCGGCAGCTATCCTCGGGTCAGGCCCGAGGACATGCTTCGCTCGAAAACGCTAGAGCCACGCTATTTCGAGGCGGCCGGCAGCGGCTACGGCTTGTCGGAGTTCTTGCGCAGATAGGCAATGATGTCGGTACGCTCGCTGTCTTTCGGCACCCCGGCAAACGACATGGCCGTGCCGGGGATGTATTCCTTCGGGTTGGCGAGAAACTTGTCCAGTTCGTCGAGCGTCCAGGTCCCGCCCTTAGCCTTCATGGCCGCCGAGAAGTTGAAGCCACGGCCATGGCCGCGCGGCTCGCCCACGATGCCGTAGAGATTCGGACCCACGCGATTCGGTCCGCCCTTCTCGAAGGTATGGCAGGCGGCGCACTTCTTGGCGATTTCGGCGCCCTTCTCGGCCGAAGCATTTTGCAGCCGTTTCCCCAGCGACTCCACCGACGCGGGCTTGGCTTCCTTGTCCGACGCGGCCGGCTTGGCGTCCTTGCCAGCCGCAGCCGGCTCTTCCTTGACGTCAATTTTGAAACCCGGCTTCGCCGGCATGACCGGCGCGAAAATAGCCTGAGCGATGAAATGCGTGACCAGCAAAACGATGCATGTGCCCAGGAGCACGCCGAGAAATTTATTGATATCGAAGGAGTCCATTTTCGGTCAGGCTCCAGTCCTTGTCAGGCTCCAGGTCCTTGTCAGACTTCAAGTCCAAAGTCGACTATAAGGCCGGCTGAACGACCACGGAATGCCGCCGCAACCACTGGCCGGATCGCGGGCGGCGGCGGGACGAGATAACGGTTTGCCCGTGTCCTGACAACCCGTATAAACGCCGCAGCCCTTGAAAAACCGCGCCAATTCCCGATCACTCCCCGGGCCGTGGACTTCCGACCTATGACCGAGACCCGCACTCTGGTGCTGATTCCGGCCCGCATGGCCGCGACCCGGCTGCCCGGGAAACCGTTGCTGGATATCGGCGGCCTGCCCATGGTCGTCCATGTCCTGCGGCGGGCCGAGGCCGCCGGCATCGGCCGCGTCGCTGTCGCCACCGACACTCCTGACATCGCGGCCGCCGTGACGGCCCATGGCGGCGAGGCGGTCATGACGCGCGCCGATCATCCGTCCGGATCCGACCGTGTTTTCGAAGCCCTCGGCAGACTCGATCCCGAAGGACGCATCGAGACGGTCGTCAACCTACAGGGCGACTTTCCGACCATCCGCCCGGACATTATCCGCGACGTGCTCCAGCCTCTGGCCGACCCCGCGGTCGATATCGCGACGCTCGCCGCCGAAATCCACACCGACGAGGAGGCTACCAATCCGAATGTCGTCAAGGCCGTGGGATCGCAGGTCGCCCCGCGCCGGCTCCGCGCGCTCTACTTCACCCGCGCCACGGCGCCACACGGCAACGGTCCGCGCTATCACCACATCGGGCTTTACGCCTATCGCCGCAAAGCTCTGCAACGCTTCGTCGAACTCCCGCCCTCGCCTCTCGAGCAGCAGGAAAGGCTGGAGCAGTTGCGGGCGCTCGAAGGCGGAATGCGAATCGACATCATGATTGTGGATGACGTGCCGCGAGGCGTCGATACCGCGGCCGATCTCGAAACTGCCCGCCGCATTCTGGCTAGTGATGAAGCGAACTTCTGAACCCAAACCACACTAGCGAAAAATCAACCGGCTGATAGAAGACCTGATGACCAAGACCATGAAAATCGCATTCCAAGGCGAGCCCGGCGCGAATTCCCATATCGCCATCGCCGAAGCCTACCCCAACGCCGAACCGCTGCCCTGCGCGACCTTCGAGGATGCGCTCTCGGCGATCTCATCAGGCGAAGCCGATCTCGGCATGATCCCGATCGAGAATTCGGTGGCCGGCCGGGTTGCCGACATTCATCACCTGCTGCCGCAGTCCGGGCTATTCATCGTCGGCGAATACTTCCTGCCGGTCCGCCATCAACTGATGGCACCGCGCGGTGCAACGCTCGCGGACATCAAAACCGTCGAAAGTCATGTTCAGGCGCTGGGGCAATGCCGCCGCATCATCCGCAAGCTCGGCATCAGGCCGATCGTCTCGGGTGATACTGCAGGCGCCGCCCGCATCGTCGCCGAACGCGGCGACAAGGGCTGCGCGGCGATCGCCTCGCGGCTCGCCGCGCAGATCTACAATCTCCATATTCTCGCCGAGGATGTCGAGGACGAGGCCCACAATACCACGCGGTTCGTGATGCTGGCGCGCGAAGCCAACTGGGCGAAGCAGGGCTCGGGACCGCTGGTCACCAGTTTTGTATTCAGAGTGCGCAACCTGCCTGCCGCGCTCTACAAGGCCATGGGTGGCTTCGCCACCAACGGCGTCAACATGACAAAACTCGAAAGCTACATGGTCGACGGCAATTTCTTCGCGACACAATTCTATGCCGACGTCGACGGCCACCCGGACGATAGAGGCCTCGCTTTTGCGCTGGAGGAGCTTAAATTCTTCTCCAAGGAGCTCCGCATTGTCGGGGTCTATCCGGGCCACCCGTTCCGCGCCACCTTCCGCGAACAGGCGGACTGATCGCGGTTTCACGCGCATTGTCGCCTACAGAGTGGGCAAACCTTTCATATTTTTGGAACACTAGTATTTTTCCCAATACCGCTACATTTAATATTATATAGTAAAATCAATATATTATATAAAAGTTGCGCTGCCCAACTTTATATAAAAATAGGCTATCGTGCCTTATAGATAAACAATATTGGGCCACTTCCCATCGCATCAGGTCCGGTTCATGGGCTAGTCTGGTGGGAACGCCTTGTTATTGATGGCAAGGCTATCGATACGCGCCAGGCGTCCAGCCGTCCCGTCATGCGGGAAGCGCGTTGAAGCAAAATGCAGTGGAGTTGACGAGTTATGACCGACGCTTCCACTCCGGTGCGTAATGGCGTTGCCGCGCAAGAACGCCCCACGATCTCGTTCGAATTCTTTCCGCCCAAGACCGAGGAGATGGAGCGCAATCTGTGGGATACCATTACCCGCCTCGCGCCGCTTGCTCCCAACTTTGTCTCTGTCACCTACGGCGCTGGCGGATCGACGCGCGAACGCACCCATTCGACCATCGCCCGCATACTGTCCGAGACCGAACTTCGGCCGGCGGCGCATCTCACTTGCGTCGGCGCGGCGCGCGGGGAAATCGACGAGATCGTCAGCCGCTATCGCGATATCGGCGTCCGCCATATTGTCGCGCTGCGCGGAGATCCGCCGGGCGGCATCGGCACGGCCTACAGCACCCATCCTGACGGCTACCGCAGCTCGGCCGATCTCGTCGCCGCCATCAAGCGGCAACACGGCGACGTCGAAGTCTCCGTCTCGGCCTATCCCGAGAAGCATCCGGAAAGTCGCGACATCGATGTCGACATCGATGTCCTCAAGGCCAAGGTTGATGCCGGCGCCACCCGCGCCATCACCCAGGTCTTTTTCGACAACGATCTCTACTTTCGCTACCTCGATCGCGTCCGCGCACGCGGCATCGATATTCCGATCGTGCCCGGCATCATGCCGATGCACAACTTCAGGCAGGCGAGAGCCTTCGTGACCAAGGCGGGCACCACCGTGCCATCATGGCTCGCTGAAAAGTTCGAGGGCCTCGACGACGATCCGGAGACACGCAAGCTGATCGCTGCAACCGTGGCGGCCGGCCAGGTGCAGAAACTCGCCAAGCGCGGCGTCGATACTTTCCACTTCTACACCATGAACCGCGCGGACCTCGTATTCGCGATCTGCCATCTGCTCGGCATCCGGCCGAATGCGGCACAGAAGGCGGCGTGACGTTGTTTTCGTGGCGGGCATAGCCGTTCGAAGACCAGCGTCGCTTTGCTAGCCTATGCCCAGCCATCCACGTCTTTTGACTGACGACTGACGTGGAAAAGGAAGACGTGGATGCCCGGCACAAGGCCGGGCATGACAAATTGCAATCAGGTGATTTCGTGATCGACAAAACAAGCTCAGTAGCCGACCGCATCCGCGAACGCGCGCGCGAACGCATTCTCGTGCTCGACGGCGCCATGGGCACCATGATCCAGGCGCTGCAATTCGACGAAGCCGCATTTCGCGGCGAGCGCTTCAAGGATTTTCACCGCGACGTGCGCGGCAACAACGACCTTCTCATTCTCACCCAGCCGCAGGCTATCGAGGACATCCACGCGCAATACCTGCGCGCCGGCGCCGACCTCGTCGCCACCAACACGTTTTCGTCGACCTCGATCGCGCAGGCCGACTACGAGATGTCGGACCTCGCATATGAACTCAATCGCGAGGGCGCAAAGCTTGCGCGCGCCGCAGCAGCCCGCGTCAGCGCCGAAGATGGCAAGCCGCGTTTCGTCGTCGGCGCCATCGGTCCGACCAACCGCACCGCGTCGATCTCGCCCGAAGTCGCCAATCCCGGCTACCGCGCCGTCACCTTCGACGACTTGCGCCAGGCCTATGGCGAGCAGATCAACGGCCTGCTCGACGGCGGCGCCGATTTGCTGCTGGTCGAAACCATCTTCGATACCCTGAACGCCAAGGCGGCGCTCTATGCCATCGCCGAAATCGGCGAGGAGCGTGGCATCGACATTCCGGTGATGGTCTCCGGAACCATCACCGACAAGTCCGGCCGCCTGCTCTCGGGTCAATTGCCCGAAGCGTTCTGGCACTCGGTGCGGCACGCCAACCCGATCACCATCGGCTTCAACTGCGCGCTCGGCGCCGAAGACCTGCGCGCGCATGTCGCCGACATTGGTCGCGTCGCCGATACTTTGGTGTGTGCTTACCCGAACGCGGGCCTGCCCAACGAGTTCGGCGAATACGATGAAAGCCCCGAATACATGGCGCGGTTGATCGGCGAGTTCGCGCAAGCCGGCCTCGTCAACATCGTCGGCGGCTGCTGTGGCACCACGCCGGACCATATCGCCGCCATCACCGCCGCCGTCGCGCCGCACAAGCCGCGCGTGGTGCCGGTCATCGCACCGCGGCTGCGGCTGTCGGGGCTGGAGCCGTTCTCGCTGACGGCGGATATTCCCTTCGTCAACGTCGGCGAACGCACCAACGTCACCGGCTCAGCCAAATTCCGCAACCTGATCAAGGCCGGCGATTACACCGCTGCGCTCGACGTGGCGCGCAGCCAGGTCGAGAACGGCGCGCAGATCATCGACGTCAACATGGACGAGGGCCTGCTTGACTCGGAAGCGGCGATGGTCACGTTCCTCAACCTGATCGCGTCCGAACCCGACATCGCGCGCGTGCCGGTGATGGTCAATTCTTCCAAGTTCTCCGTGATCGAGGCGGGCCTGAAATGCCTGCAAGGCAAGCCGGTGGTGAATTCGATCTCGCTGAAAGAAGGCGAGGAGAAGTTTCTGCATGAGGCGAAGATCGCGCGACGCCACGGCGCGGCCGTGGTGGTGATGGCCTTCGATGAGACCGGACAGGCCGACACCTATCAGCGCAAAACCGAAATCTGCAAGCGCGCCTACGACATTCTGACCGAGAAGGTCGGCTTTCCGCCGGAAGACATCATCTTCGATCCGAACATCTTCGCCATCGCCACCGGCCTCGAGGAACACAACAACTACGGCGTCGACTTCATCGAGGGGACACGCTGGATCCGCCAGAACCTGCCGCACGCGCACATCTCGGGCGGCGTCTCGAACCTGTCGTTCTCGTTCCGCGGCAACGAGCCGGTGCGCGAGGCAATGCACTCGGTGTTCCTGTATCACACCATCAAGGCCGGCATGGACATGGGCATCGTCAATGCCGGGCAGATGATCATCTATGACGACATCGACCCCGAATTGCGCCAGACCTGCGAAGACGTGATTCTGAACCGCGATCCCGGCGCATCGGAACGGCTGCTGCAACTGGCCGAGAAATTCCGCGGCGCGGGCAAGGAAGTGAAGGAGAAGGATCTCGCCTGGCGCGAATGGCCGGTGGAGAAGCGGCTGAGCCACGCGCTGGTCAACGGCATCACCGAATACATCGAGGAAGACACCGAAGCCGCGCGCCTGACGGTCGAGCGCCCGCTCAATGTGATCGAAGGCCCGCTGATGGCCGGCATGAACGTGGTCGGCGACCTGTTCGGCGACGGCAAGATGTTTTTGCCGCAGGTGGTGAAGTCGGCCCGCGTCATGAAGCAGGCGGTCGCCTATCTGATGCCATTCATGGAAGAGGAAAAGGCGCGCAACCAGGCGGCCGGGATTGAGGGCGAGGGCAGCACCTCCGCCGGCAAAATCCTGCTCGCCACGGTCAAGGGCGACGTCCACGACATCGGCAAGAACATCGTCGGCATCGTGCTTCAGTGCAACAACTACGAGGTGATCGACCTCGGCGTGATGGTGCCGGCCGCCAAGATCATCGAGACGGCGAAGGCCGAGAAGGCCGATATTGTCGGCCTATCCGGCCTGATCACGCCGTCGCTGGACGAGATGGGCTATTTCGCTGCGGAGCTGGAACGTCAGGGCCTCAGCCTGCCGCTCCTGATCGGCGGCGCGACCACCAGCCGCGTCCATACCGCGGTGAAGATCGATCCCAACTATCGCAACGGTCCGGTGGTGCATGTCAACGACGCCAGCCGCGCGGTCGGCGTTGTTGCCTCGCTGATGTCGCCCGAGCGGCGCGAGGCCTATGCGGCCGGGGTGCGCGCCGAATACGCCAAGATTTCCGCGGCGCATTTCCGTGCCCAGCAGGACAAGAAGCGACTATCGCTCGCTGCCGCACGCGCCAATGCCGTGCCGATCGACTGGAGCACATATCGTCCCGTCAAGCCGACATTCCTCGGAACCAAGGCCTTCGCCGACTATCCGCTGGAAGAACTGGTGGAGGTGATCGACTGGACGCCGTTCTTCCAGGTCTGGGAATTGGCCGGACGCTTTCCCGCACTCCTTGACGACAAGGTGGTCGGCGAGACCGCACGCGCCCTCTATGACGACGCCCGCAAGATGCTGGACCGCATCGTCAAGGAAAAGTGGTTCAAGGCCTCCGCCGTGATCGGGCTCTGGCCCGCCAACCGCATCGGCGACGATATCGCCGTCTACAGCGACGAGACCCGTACCACGCAGATTGCGACCTATCACACCCTGCGCCAGCAGCTGGAAAAGCGCGAGGGCCGCCACAACGCCGCGCTGGCGGACTTCATCGCGCCGAAGGAGACCGGCATCGCCGACTATATCGGCGGCTTCGCCGTCACCGCCGGGATCGGCGAGGACGAAATCGCCGTGCGCTTCAAGAACGCCAATGACGACTACTCGTCCATTCTGGTGAAGGCGCTGGCCGACCGCCTTGCGGAAGCCTTCGCCGAACGGATGCATCAGCGCGTGCGCAAGGAGTTCTGGGGTTACGCGCCGGATGAGGTGTTGACCAACGATCAGATCATCAGGGAAGAATATGTCGGCATTCGCCCCGCGCCCGGCTATCCGGCGCAGCCCGACCATACCGAGAAGGCCACGCTGTTCCGGCTGCTTGACGCGACCCGGGCCACCGGCGTCGAACTGACCGAGAGCTTTGCGATGTGGCCGGGTTCCTCAGTCTCCGGTCTCTATTACAGCCATCCCGAAAGCCAATATTTCGGCGTCGGCAAGATCGAGCGCGATCAGGTCGAGGACTATGCCGCGCGCAAGGGGATGGAGGCTGCCGAGATCGAACGCTGGCTGGCGTCGATCCTCAACTACATTCCCGGCCAGTCCGGAAAGGCCGCCGCCACACCGGTGCCGGCGCCCGCCAACGACGCATCTGCCGACGTCGTCAATCATCCGCCAGGCTGCCAGTGCGCGGTCCATTTGCAGCTTCGCAAGACCAAGGCGCGCGCGAGCTAACCGATGGATCCATCTTTGATCGCCGCGACCTTGCTGCATTCGTCCGCGGACGCGATCATCGCCACCGACCGCGACGGCGCGATCACGTTCTGGAATCCCGGCGCGGTCAGGATCTTCGGCCATACCTCGAGTGAAGCGACCGGCCAGTCGCTCGATTTGATCATTCCGGAGAATCAGCGCGCCCGGCACTGGGCCGGATACCGCGAGGTGATGCGGACCGGGCAGAGCCGCTACAGCGGCGGCGACATCCTAGCCGTTCCCGCGCTTCACAAGGATGGACGACGCATCTCGCTCGAATTCACCATCGTGCCAGTAAAGGACGCCGCCGGCCACGTGACCGGGTTGGTGTCGGTTCTGCGCGACGTCACCGTACGCGTCCAAGAGATACGCGAGCTCCGACGCAAGGCCGGCACCGCGCAAACCTGAACGAATTTTCCCCGCCCATCGAGTACGATCGATACATCTTACCCCTCATTACTCGCGAGCACGCCGCGCACCGCGGCCGCCCAGCCCTTGAGTTTGCGCGTGCGTGTCGCGGCGCTCATGGCTGGCTTGAAACGGCGCTCAAGCCGCCAGTTGTCGGCGAATTTTGACGGCTCCGGAAAGACCCCTGCTGACAACCCCGCAAGATACGCAGCGCCGAGCGCGGTGGTCTCCTGAATAACGGGCCGATCGACCGGCGCGTCCAGCAGATCCGCAAGGCGCTGCATGGTCCAGCTAGAGGCCGTCATGCCGCCGTCGACGCGCAGCACGGTGTGCGCGGCAGCGGCGTCTGGCCAGTCGGCGCGCATCGCCGCCCACAAATCAAAAGTCTGGTAGCAGACGCTCTCCAGGGCGGCATGAGCGAACTCCGCTGGGCCGGTGTTGCGCGTCAGCCCGAACAGCGCGCCGCGCACATTCGGATTCCAGTAGGGAGCGCCCATGCCGACGAAGGCCGGCACCAGATACACCGATTGCGTGGAGTCGGACCTCTCGGCCAATGGCCCGGTCTCCGACGCGTGCTTGATGAGGCCGAGCCCATCGCGCAGCCACTGCACCGCGGAGCCTGCGACGAAGATCGAGCCTTCCAGCGCGTAGGTGCGTTTTCCCTCCAACTGATAGGCAATCGTCGTGAGCAGCTTGTTTTTTGAGGCGACCGGCGTCGCGCCGGTGTTGAGCAGCGCAAAACAGCCGGTGCCATAGGTCGACTTGATCATGCCGGGTGCAAAACAGGCCTGCCCTACCACCGCGGCCTGCTGATCGCCGGCGATGCCCCTGATCGAGATTGGCGCGCCGAACAGATCAGTAACGCTGTCGCCGAAATGCGCGGAGGAATCCTTCACCTCCGGCAGCATCGCGCGCGGCACCTGCATGATGTCCAGAAGCTCGTCATCCCACTGGCCAGCGTGGATATTGAAAAGCAGCGTGCGCGAGGCGTTGGTGGCGTCGGTCGCGTGCACCTTGCCGCCCGTGAGCCGCCACAACAGATAGCAGTCCACGGTGCCGAACATCAGTTCGCCGCGCATCGCACGCGCACGCGCACCGGGAACATGATCGAGAATCCAAGCGATCTTGGTGCCCGAAAAATAGGGATCGATAATCAAACCCGTTTTCGACGTGATCGCGGGCTCATGACCCTCGGCCTTCAGTCGCGCGCAGATATCCGCCGTGCGGCGGTCCTGCCAGACGATGGCGCGATGCACGGCCTGTCCGGTGGCGCAGTCCCACACCACGGTGGTCTCGCGCTGGTTGGTGATGCCGATGGCGGCGATGTCCTTCGGCACGAGACCGGCCTTCTTCATCGCCTCGCGGCAGGTCGCAATCGTCGAGGTCCAGATGTCCTCCGGCTCGTGCTCGACCCAGCCCGACGCCGGGAAGTGCTGCGGGAATTCCTGCTGCGCGATCGCGGCGATGGAGGTATCGGCACGAAATACAACTGCGCGCGAGGACGTGGTACCCTGATCGATGGCGAGAACATGCGTGACCATGAGGTTTCTTCCCGAACCTTGAGCTTGCGTTACGGTCGGACCAAAGCAAGCGGATTGCGCCTACAAGGTCAAGTTGAGTGCCGCCGTTTTGATTCACGCTGCTCCCGGCAACAGGGTAAGATACCAGTGTCCCGATTCCGAAATTCGCATGTCCTTGCAGCAGCCTTTGATGCGAATTTTGGAATCAACGGGACACTAGCAACCTTATGATTCTAGTGTGGTTTAGGTTCAGAAGTTCGCTTGACAAACTCGCTGAGACAATGAAGCGAACTTCTGAACCACCACACTGGCATGACGCTTCATCCCACCATGGCGTAACGGAACAAAAACGTCCGTCGCCTTCTTGTCCATGACTGTTCAACAACCGAAAGACCTTCGATGAGACTGGCAAAGATGATTCTGGCTGGCTCCGCGCTTACGATCGTCAGTGCGATGGCCCACGCTCAAACAACGCCCGCGATCAAAGAAACCCCACCACCTCCAGGGACTCATAAAGGCCTGGTGACGGTCGTCGACCGGCTTAACGGCACCATCGCGATTCGGGCGGAGCAGAGCAACCCGGAGGGGACGAAAGCTCCGGATGGAGCAAAAGCAGAGGGAGAAAAAGCAGAGGGGGCTAAGGAGGGAGCAAAGCCGGAGGCGAAAGCCGAGGAAGGCATAACCGAGCAGTTCAAGATCGATCCAAAATTATCCGAGACGGTGCATGCCGGCGACAAGGTAAAGTTTTCGAGCGGCGACAGCGGCGACCCCAAAACCATCACAAAGATCGAGGCGGAGTAGCGGGGGCACGAGTCGATTTCGTCGCGAGCTCGCAGCGACGCAGACGTTTACTGCACCACTTCGAACAGCCCGGCGGCACCCATGCCGCCGCCGACGCACATGGTGACGACGGCGTACTTGGCCTTGCGGCGGCGACCTTCGATCAGCGCGTGGCCGGCAAGGCGAGCGCCCGACATGCCGTAGGGATGGCCGACCGCGATCGCGCCGCCGTCGACGTTGAGTTTCTCCGGATCGATGCCGAGCCTGTCGCGGCAATAGATCACCTGCACCGCGAAGGCCTCGTTCAGCTCCCAGAGGTCGATGTCATCGACCTTGAGGCCGTGGCGCTTAAGCAGGCGCGGCACCGCGAAGACCGGGCCGATGCCCATTTCATCGGGCTCGCAGCCGGCGGCGACGAAGCCGCGAAAGATGCCGAGCGGCTTTAGTCCGCGCCTGGCGGCCTCCTTGTCGCTCATGATCACGGTAGCGCTGGCGCCGTCCGACAACTGGCTGGCATTGCCGGCGGTGATCGTGAAGCCCTCGCCGCGCACCGGCTTGAGGCCGGCAAGACCTTCGGCCGTGGTATCCGGACGCGGACCTTCGTCCTGCGAGAGCGTCACGTCCTTGAACGAGACCTGCTTGGTCTCCTTATCGACGATCGCCATCTTCGTGGAGATTGGCGCCAGTTCGTCCTTGAACCTGCCACCCTGCTGCGCGGCCGCGGTGCGGCGCTGACTCTCCAGCGTGTATTCATCCTGCGTCTCGCGCGAGATGCCGTACCGCTTCGCCACCACCTCCGCGGTGTCGATCATGGGCATGTAGACCTCGCCCTTGATCGCAAGCAGCGCGGGATCCTCGAAATGGAAGGTGTTGAAGTGCTCGTTCTGCACCAGGCTGATCGATTCGCCGCCGCCGCCGACCACAACCCCGACGCCATCGAACAAGACCGAGCGCGCGGCGAGCGCGATAGCCTGAAGGCCCGAGGCGCACTGGCGGTCGATGGTGGTGCCGGCCACGGTCACGGGAAGTCCGGCGCGAAGCAGCGCCTTGCGGGCGATATTGCCGCCGGTCGCGCCTTGCTGCATGGCCGCGCCCATCACCACATCCTCGATGTCGTTCGGATCGAGCCTGGCACGGGCAACGGCCTCGCCGATCGCATGGCCGAACAGGGTCGCACCCTCCGTGGCGTTGAGGGCGCCGCGATAGGCCTTTCCGATCGGGGTGCGGGCGGTGGAGACAATCACGGCTTCGGTCACAGCGACCTCCTGTTTAAAGTGTCCGTTTCGAATATGCGGCATGCCTCGTCGAGAAATTGCAAGATCTGTGCTCCCCCACCTTCACGCCACCTTGCCGCCGGCCGCCAGCGACGCGAAGGTCTTGCCTTCGGCGGCGAGCCGCTGGAGCAGCGGCGAAGGCTCCAGCGACGAATCGTTGGTGGCCCTGGCGTAACAGGATAAACGGTCGGCGATGTGCTTGAGCCCGACCTGATCGGCATAATACATCGGGCCGCCGCGATAGATCGGCCAGCCGTAACCATAGAGCCATACCACGTCGATGTCGCCCGGCCGCGCCGCGATGCCCTCTTCCAGAATGCGCGCGCCTTCGTTGACCATCGGATAGACCATGCGCTCCAGAATCTCGTCATCACCGATTTCGCGCCGCTCGAGGTCAAGCCGCGCACAGGTGTCGGCAATCAGCGTCTCGACCTCGGGATCGGGCAGCGGCGCGCGCGAGCCGCTTTCATACCTGTAATAGCCCTTGCCCGTCTTCTGGCCGAAGCAGCCGGCTTCACAGAGCGCGTCGGCTATCTCGGATTTGACGCCGCGATCCTTACGCGAGCGCCATCCGATATCGAGACCGGCGAGATCGTCCATGGTGAACGGTCCCATCGGCATTCCGAACCTCGTAACGACGGCATCGACCTGCCGCGGCAGCGCCCCCTCGAACAGCAGCCTGTCCGCCTGCCCTGAGCGGGCGGCTAACATCCGGTTGCCGACGAAGCCGTCGCAAACACCGACGACCACCGGCACCTTGGCGATCCTCCTGGCAACCGCCACCGCGGTCATCAGCACATCGGGCGCGGTCTTCGCACCGCGCACGATCTCGCACAGCTTCATGACATTGGCCGGCGAGAAGAAGTGCATGCCGAGCACGTCCTGCGGGCGTGTGGTGACGGCGGCGATCTCGTTGATATTGAGATAGGAGGTATTGGAAGCCAGCACCGCGCCGGGCTGGGCGTATGTGTCGAGCGCGGCAAACACCTCCTTCTTCACCGCCATGGTCTCGAATACCGCCTCGATGATGAGGTCGGCGCCCCTGACGTGCTCCAGCCCGACGACGCCGCTGACCAGCGCCATGCGCCTGGCAGGCTCGTCCGTGGCGATGCCGCCGCGCGCCGCGGTCGCCTCGAAGTTCTTGCGCATGATGCCGAGGCCGCGCTGCAGCGGCTCATCGGACGTCTCGATCAATGTCACAGGGATGCCTGCGCTGGCGAACGACATTGCGATGCCACCGCCCATGGTGCCGGCGCCGACGATCGCGACGCTCTCGACCTTGCGCTGTTTGGTAGCTTCAGGAATGCCGGTGACCTTGGCAGCCTCGCGCTCGGCGAAGAAGGCATAGCGTTGCGCCTTCGACTGGTCGCCGTTCATGAGATTCAGGAAAAGCTCACGTTCCTTCCTCAGCGCCTCGTCGAACGGCGTATCGAGCGAAAAACCGACGGCGTCGGCCGCCGCGAACGGCGCTTCGAGCCCTCGCGCGCGTTTGGTCATTGCCGCGACCGCATTGGTGAAGATCGAACGGTCGACCCTCGCCGTCTCGAGCTTGCTGTCGTCGTCGCGCAGCCTGCGCAGCGTCCGCCGCTCCGCCAGCACCTTGCGCGCAAAGGCTTCGCCGCCGGATGCCGGTCCCTCGACGATCGCATCAATCAGGCCCTGCTTCAGCGCCGCCGCGGCGTCGATCGGCTCGCCGCCGACGATCATCCTGACCGCGAGCTCGGGACCGACCGCACGCGGCAACCTTTGGGTTCCGCCGGCGCCCGGCAGCAGGCCTAGCTTCACCTCGGGCAGGCCAAACCTGGCGTTTTTCACCGCAACGCGGAAGTGGCATCCCAGCGCCACCTCGAGACCGCCTCCAAGCGCGGTGCCATGAATTGCGGCAACGATTGGCTTCGGCGAATTCTCGAGTTCAGCGATCACCTCGGCCAGCGCCGGTGGCTGCGCCGGCTTGCCGAATTCGGTGATGTCGGCACCGGCGATGAAGGTCCGTCCCGCACAGGTCAGCACGATCGCCTTCACCGCTGGATCGGCAACCGCTGTTTGCACACATTGCAATATCCCGCGGCGAACCGCCGCACTCAACGCATTGACCGGAAGACTGTCGACCGTGACGATGGCGATCTCGTCATGACGCTCAAGGTCAACCACTTCGCTCACGGCGTTCTCCTTGGAGATTATTTACGTACCGCCCTCGATGTGCTCCGCGCATTTCATCCCAATGACGGCCTGCTTGGCAATCAGGAATCGAAGCACGCACCTCCGGCCGGCGCGACGCTGAGCCGAATGGCGGCGAGCGGCAGAAGGATTCTCCTAACCATGATCCCGCCGCGCACGCTTTTCGCTTTGCGGAAGATTGCTTGACCAACAATATTGGACTTGTTCCGTGGCGATGGTAATGACCGTCGAGGCCGCGCTGGGTGGTGCTTCGCCGTAATCACAGAAACCGAAACCAACAAGCTGAGAGCAGGAGGCGAGGGTTGCGCGTGGGACCGGGGAGATCAGGTCGCCTTTCCGGGCTGCGTCGAAAGGTACCCATTCGCCGTGGGAGCCTTGCGCGCCACGTGGGTTGCTGCCGATGACGAGTGGACAATCCGCACGGCGGCGTGAACCCCTGCTCGCGGTTCGCGACCTCAGCGTCGTGTTCGGCGGCATCGTCGCGCTGAACGGCGTGTCTTTCGATATGTATCCGGGACAGATTCTCGGCCTGATCGGCCCGAACGGCGCCGGCAAGACCACGCTGTTCAATTGCCTGAGCCGGCTCTATCAGCCTAGCGGGGGCGACATCCTGATGGAAGGCGCCAGCATTCTGGCCCGACCGCCGCACCGCATCGCGGAGATCGGCATCAGCCGCACCTTCCAGAACGTTGCGCTGTTTCCCAATCTTTCCGTGATCGACAACGTCCGGGTCGGAACGCATTCGCGCAGCAATGGCGATATCATTACCGACTCGCTGAAGCTCGGCCGGGTGCGCCGCGGCGAGGCTGCGCTGAACCGCAAGGCCGACGAGATTCTCGGATACCTGGGCTTGCGCGACGTGGCACATAGCGTGGCCGCTGGATTGCCGTTCGTCACCCAGAAACGCGTCGAACTGGCACGCGCGCTGGCCGCGGAGCCGAAGATCCTGCTGCTCGATGAACCCGCCAGCGGGCTCAATCATGAAGAGGTCCATGTGCTCGGCGACCTGATCCGCCGCATCCGCGACGAGCGCGATATAACCGTACTACTCGTCGAACATCATATGGGGCTCGTGATGTCGATCGCCGACCACGTGGTTGCGCTCAATTTCGGCAGGAAGCTCGCGGAAGGCACGCCGTCGCAGGTTCAGTCCGATCCGCGCGTGATCGAGGCCTATCTGGGAAGCAAAGACCGATGACCGCAATGCTCGATATCCGGGATCTTCGAGCCTATTACGGTCAGGTGCAGGCGCTGCGCGGCCTCGAATTCCATCTCAACCAAGGCAGCATGACGGCGCTGCTCGGCGCCAACGGCGCCGGCAAGACCACAACGCTGCGCGCGATCTGCAACATGGTGCGCACGACAGGAACGATCGCGTTCGAAGGCCAGCCGCTGACAGGCAAGTCGACCGAAAGCATCGTCCGCCTCGGCATCGCGCATGTGCCGCAGGGACGCGGCATCTTCACCGCCATGACGGTCGAGGAGAATCTACAACTCGGCGCGATCTCGCGATCCGACAAGCCCGGTATCATCAGCGACATCGAGCGGATGTACGGCCACTTCCCCGTCCTCAAAGAGCGCCGCAGGCAACAGGCGGGAACGCTCTCGGGCGGCGAGCAGCAGATGCTCGCCGTCGCCCGCGCGATGATGCTGCGTCCGCGGCTGATGCTGCTCGATGAACCGTCGTTCGGCCTCGCCCCGCTGATCGTGCGCGATGTGTTCAGAATCCTCGGCAAGATCAACCGCGAGGACAAGGTCACCATCCTTGTGGTCGAGCAGAACGCGCAGCTCGCGCTGGAACTCGCCGATAACGCCTACGTCATCGAGACCGGACGGATCGTGATGTCCGGCAGCGCCGCCGATATCGCGAACAACGAAGACATCCGCCGATCCTATTTAGGGTACTAGTGCGGTGTCCCTTTGATTTCGACGTTCGTATCAGGGGGTGCAACAAGGATTTACGAACGCCGAAATCGGGACGCCGAAGGAAACGGCCATGGAACTGCTGAGCAATCAAATCCTGGCGGGCATCGCCACCGGCGCGATCTATGCCTGCATGGCGCTGGCGCTGGTGATGATCTACCAGGCGATCGGCCAACTGAACTTCGCTCAAGGCGAAATGGCCATGTTCTCGACATTCATGGCCTGGCAGATGATCCATTGGGGGGTGCCCTATTGGGCGGCGTTCGTGCTGACGCTGGTGCTGTCGTTCGTGGGCGGCATCGTAATTGAGAGGCTGCTGTTCAAACCGCTGGCGAAGGCGCCGATCTTGACCAACCTCGCCGGTTTCCTTGCGCTGTTTGCGATCATCAACAGCGTCGCCGGACTGATATGGGACTTCACCATCAAGCCGTTTCCCTCCCCGTTTGGTTCGTCGCCGTTTCTCGGCAGCCAGCTTATCTCCACCCATCAGGCCGGCATGATCGGCGTGATCCTGCTGGTGCTGGCTATCCTGTTCTTCTTCTTTCGCTTCACACGAATCGGCCTTGCGATGCGGGCCGCAGCAATGCTGCCCGAATCCGCACGGCTGGTCGGTATCAATACCAGCTGGATGATCGCGCTGGGCTGGGGCATGGCCGCCACAATCGGCGCCGTCGCGGGAATGCTGATCGCGCCAGTGGTGTTCCTCGAGCCGAGTATGATGGGCGGCGTGCTGATCTACGGCTTTGCCGCCGCTGTGCTCGGCGGCCTCTCAAGCCCGCTCGGCGCCGTCGTGGGCGGCCTCCTTGTCGGCATCTTCGAGAATCTGGTCGGAACCTACATCCCCGGCGTCGGAAATGAGTTGAAGCTGCCTCTCGCGCTGGCACTGATCGTCATCGTTCTGGTCGTCAAACCCGCGGGCCTGTTCGGCCATACCGTCGTGAGGCGGGTCTGATCATGAGCGCCAACCGAGAATCCGCCACCGACGCACCCGCCGTTGACACCGGCTCCGGTCAGGCAGTGACGCTGAGCAGCGGAACGTCGATCGTCATTCTGCTACTGCTGCTTCTCCTTCCGCTGCTGGCGAAAAATTTCATCATCTTCCAGCTCACGACGGTTCTGATCTACGGCATCGCCGTGCTGGCGCTGAACATCCTGACCGGCGGCAGCGGCCAGTTCTCGCTCGGGCACAGCGCCTTCTATGCGCTCGGCGCCTATACGTCTGCCATCCTGATGGACTCTGCCGGCTGGAACTACGTGCTCACGCTGCCGATTTCCGGCATCGTCTGTTTCGCTTTTGGCTTCCTGTTCGGTCTGCCCGCATTGCGTCTGAGCGGCGTCTATCTGGCGCTGGCGACGTTCGCACTCGCCATCGCGACGCCCCAGCTCTTGAGGCTCGGCATCCTCGAACCCTGGACCGGCGGCGTTCAAGGGCTCCTTGTCGACAAACCAGACGCGCCGTTCGGCTTGCCGGTCTCCCCGGATACCTGGCTGTATTATTTCACGCTGGCGATCGCGATCGCGATCTATGTCGCTTCGGTGAACCTTTTGAACTCGCGCTCCGGTCGCGCGATGATGGCGATCCGCGACAACGAAATCGCAGCGTCAGCCATGGGCATCAACATTGCGCTATACAAAACGCTGGCGTTCGGCGTCAGCGCCGGCATCACCGGAATAGCCGGCGGGCTGAGCGCCATCGCCGTGCAGTATGTGGCACCCGACAGTTTCACCATCCAGCTCGCGATCGCACTCTTCCTCGGCATGGTCGTCGGTGGCGTCGGCTGGCTACCGGGATCGCTGGTCGGGGCGGCATTTATCGTATTCGTTCCGAACGTCGCCGAATCGATCTCGAAAGGCCTTTCAGGCGCTGTGTTCGGCGTTCTGCTGTTCGTGGTCATTTTTCTGGTGCCTAACGGCGCAAGACAAGTCGCGCTTGCGTGCCGGAATGTGATCGGAAAGCTCAAGAAGGTTCAAGGAGGACGCAATGGCGGTTAGGCAACGACTGAGAATCGCTGCGCTCTCGGCAGCGGTTCTTGCCTTAGCCGTCGCCAGCGGCAACGCCATCGCCCAGAAGAAATACGACACCGGCGCCAGCGATACCGAAATCAGGATCGGAAACATCATGCCGTACAGCGGGCCGGCCTCCGCATACGGCGTCATCGGCAAGACCGAAGCCGCCTATTTCAGGATGATTAACGACAATGGTGGCATCAACGGACGCAAGATCAATTTCATCAGCTATGACGATGCCTACAGCCCGCCAAAGACGGTCGAGCAGGCCCGGAAGCTGGTCGAAAGCGACGAGGTGCTGTTCACCTTCAACGCACTGGGGACGGCGACCCAGACCGCGGTGCAGAAATACATGAATGCAAAAAAAGTCCCCCAGCTCTTCGTCGCGAGTGGCGCCAGCAAGTGGAATGACCCAAAGCAGTTCGCGTGGACAATGGGCTGGCAGCCGAGCTACCGCAGCGAGGGACGGATCTTCGCCAAACACATCCTCAAGACCAGGCCGGACGCCCGGGTTGCGGTGTTTTATGCCAATGACGACTTCGGCAAGGACTACGTGAACGGCCTCAAGGACATCTTCGGCGACAGGTGGTCAGAGATCGTGGCCGCCGAAGAGAGTTACGAGAACAGCGAGCCGTCGATCGATTCTCACATCGTCAAGTTGAAAGATTCGGGAGCCGATGTGCTCGTCAATATCTCCACGCCGAAATTCGCCGCACAGGCCATCAAAAGGGCGGCCGAGATCGGGTGGAAGCCGATGCAACTTCTGACCAATGTCTCGATCTCGACCGGCGCCGTCATGATGGCGGCCGGCTTTGAGGCCTCAGAAGGCGTGCTATCGGCCGGCTACCTGAAGGATGCGTCGGATCCGCAATGGGCCGACGACGATGGCATGAAGACGTTCTTGGCTTTCGCGGACAAATACATGCCGGGCGCCAATCTGTCGGACACCAGCCCGGTCTTCGGTTTCGCCGTATCGCAGACGATGGAGCAGGTGCTCAGGCAATGCGGCGACGATCTGACCCGCGAGAACGTCATGAAGCAGGCGGCAAGCCTGAATGACTTCGTGCCATCCACGGTGATGCCGGGAATCAAGGTCAATACCAGCGCCACCGATTTCGCGCCGATCGAGCAGCTCCGGATGATGCAGTTCAAGAACGGACGGTGGGTGTTCTTCGGCGACACCATCGGCGCCGGGGCGGGCGGCTAGAGTGGGATGAGGAAAAGCGTGTAGCGGTTTTCCGCCCGCATCCCGCTCTAAAAACGCGATCTAATCAGAACGCAGCCGCCAGCTCGCGCGCGCCCGGCTTGGCGCTGTTGCTGTCCATCCGCACATCCGTGACCGCCAGCAGCTGCGCCACCGTATTGTGGCGGATCGCAACCGGATTGCGCTCATAGCCGCTCCGCTGAAAGAAATTCGAGGTCGGCACCCGCTCGCGCATCGCCTGCGGCATCGTCACCATGTCTAGGCCGGTGCCGTCGCCGGTGAGGTTCATCATCTCCAATTCGGCGGCGGTCAGCGGAAGGGTATAGCCCTTGTTGCGCGCGAAGATGATCGAGGTCAGGAGCTTATGGGTCTGCAACAGCGGACCAACGTCGACATCCAATACCAGCGCATGGATCGCCCAGCCTTTCGGGGTATCGGCAAGCTTCTCATGCGCGCTCCAGGTATCGGGAACCGAGCGCGCATAGGCCACCATTCGCTTGACGACCGCGATCTTGCGTTCCATCGCTGCGCGCTGCGATCCGGACAACCGCGCCGCTTTCTCGCCGAGCGCGCGCAGGATGTCCTGGCCCTGCTCCGCGAGGAGTTCGACGCTATTGGTGGTGAGCAACTGATTGTAGCCGACCGCGGTGGAGATCGCGCGCGATCCCGGCCGCGAGGCGCTGAGGCCCGACTGCATGTCGTGATTGCCGTTGCCGCCGGTCTCGAACGAGTAGACGCGAACCGCCTGCTCTTTTGTCAGGCCATAGGCCCGCGCCACCTTTGCATAGGCGCGCTTGAAATCCATCTCGCTCGCCGGGCGCTGCGGCACAAACTGGAACTGCTCCGCCGCAGCCTTCAGGAGATCGGCGACGACGGGAATGTATTTGCGTTGACGTGGCGGACGCTCCTCTTCCGGCTCGGGATTGACCGGCTGTTTCGGCCCGGTATAGAGCGGCGGCTGGGTCAGCACGTAGTCGTCGAGCGTGACAGCCTGGTAGTCGCGTCGCTTGGCGTTGCGGCCGCGTCGCTTGTCGGCAATCGCATTCCAGTAGGCGCCGGCGTCTTCTTCGAAGGCGGCGCGCGCTTCCTGATACGCCGCCAGCTTGCGGCGATAGTCCACAATGGCCGCCGGAGTCGCGGCCTGCGCCATCGCCTCGACCGCTGCCGCAGAAGCCGCGTTTTCGGAAACAGCGGTCATTGGCGCGAACAGCAGCGCGCAGAGGATGATTTGGTCGCAGCGGCGAATCGGTTGGCCTCGCATCCGGCCTGTCTAGCAAGACCTCAGCAGATGTCAGCCGCCAATCGGTCCCGGCGCAGGCCTGCCGCCGCGCCGATGCATGCCGCTCCGGCCCCGGGCAGCGGAGCAACCGCACCCGCGCGCAGATCGACCGAGCAGACGACGCCGGCAACGCACCGTCGACGGCCCGAAACGACGAGTCTCCATGCGTGGATAAAATCTGGAGTTGATAGATATTGATTGTACAACCGACTTCGGCCGTTGTCTGCTATTCCGGTTTCAATGATTCACCTCCAATCCGGATGATTGATATGGACAAAGGAGGGATGATCGGCGTCTTTAGCGGAATCCCTTTTTGTTCTAAACACCGGTGACTGGCTCACCATTCGGAAGCAAATAATTGTCCCCGGGGCGCGGTTCGTGCCGACAGATCACAGGACAACTTCGCGCCGACACCGTGGGTCATCTATGAGGAGTCGCGCCTCGGCTCTGCCCTTAGGCGCGGGAGACAAGGAAATCGGAGGGTAGGATAGCGTGACTGATTATCGAGCATACATCCTCAACGACAAAGGCCACATCCAGGGCGACACGCTCATCGTGAGCGCAGATGACGCTCAGGCCATCGACGCTGCAAAGAAGATAGTCGGCGCCCGTAACGTGGAATTGTGGGAAGGAGAGCGCTTGGTTGGGCGCTTCAAAACGACGCCTAGCAGTTAATCGGCGGCTCTTCGACCAACCCACAGCTAAGCAGTCGAACGCACCGCAGGTCTGCTCCTGAGAATCGACCGGCGATCGTGGATCAAGTTCTCCAGGCGATGCGCGGCAACATTCAAGGTTGCAGCGTCGACAGCAGTCTCGTCACCAGCCGCGGCTTTGGCGCGTTGCTTGTTCAGGATGTCGTCAATCTCGTCTTCGATGAGTTCAAGTTCGGCCTCGCTATCCGCTTTCCGTATCCGACGAACCAAAGCATACAGAGCGTCCAACGGACCTTCATTCGCGAATGGCCCGATTCCCAAAAATTTCCACGCCGCAGCGAATGCGGTTGCCATGCCACCCAGCAGCATCGGCGTTAGATAAATCCAGTTACCATACTCATCCATGAAGCTCTGCTGGGTGCCATTGTAGAACGCCGCAGCTCCAGGATGCAGGGCAAGGTAGGCATCCGCATCAGTGCTGGGAGCCGTCATCTGCGCGAAGATCGGGTCCTCAGCCATGAGGTCCCGCCGCACAGAGACAAGGGTCTGGGTCAGACTTGCGATCAAGTCAGAACTAAGTTTCTTGTTGGCAACCAGATAGAGGGACGTTCGCAGTGTTGTAAGATCATCATCCGGGACCGCCGGAGCTCCACGCAGCGTGCCTTTTGGCACATCAAAACTTTCGTACGCCCGCTCCGCTTGCGCTATTGCGGCAGCAGAATCAATGGGAATCAGCGTCGGCAATGCTTTGGAACTTTGCTGAACTATCCCTCGCAGCAGCGATAGGTACTTTTGTGATAGCGGAATCACAACGAGCAGCGCGGCTATCTCCTTCGACTGAAGTGCGCGCTGGGCATTTGTAGGCGTAACCTCCTTGAATACACTTGCCCGGTCGAGACCGTACTCCCTGGACAAAACATCCAAGAGTCTGGAGTTGGTTTCCGCTCCGATCACCCCAACGCGACGTCCTTTGAGCTTGTCTATACGATTGATCGAAGAGCCTGGTGGCGCGATCATCAGCGCAACAATGTGGCTGACCACAATGACAGCTTGTGCTTGAGACAAATCACCGACATCGCCGCGAACGACGGCTAGGTCTGTTTTGCCCGAAGAGAACATTTTTGCTGCGGCCAGAGTCGTGCCGGCGTCGATGACAGTCAGTCGCACAGGTGCATTGATTGCAACGAGTCGGCTCGCAATCCTAGACATTGCTTTTGCCGCCTCACCGTCGATGCTTCCGACCGCCACAGTCAACGTTGTTGGATGCGTGAAGTATCTATAGCCAAACAGACCCGCTCCTGTCGCAAGAACTGCAAGTCCCAAAATCAGGGCGACGCGCAGCCAAAGCGGCAGCTTGATTGGGGTTCGGCCGACTGACTGCGCGGCAACCGAGGTTGATGTTGCATCAATCATGGAGCCCGATCTCTTTGAACACGATCGCGATGGCGTCGATGATGCGCTTGTCAGCATTGGCCCTGCAGATTACCTCGTGCTTCACGACTCTGCCCTTGCGAGGATCCAGGAAATGCTTCTAGGCAAGACCATTGTAATGGCATACGCGCCCGAAATGTTGCCGACGATGAATTTATGTTTTGAAAGCAACATCAGTCAATCAAGTGGTGCCTAGCGGCGGGCTGGCCACCGCCCATTTAATACCAGCAAAATCAATTAGTTAATTCTACCCCAGATACCGACTTTGTACCAAGCAAATGTACTGATATCGACCCTCGGGATCAGCAAGACGGAAATCAATGCCGCGATCAAGCGGAGCATTTCTTCAGGACTTGCGATCAAAGACCGAGCTTCTGACCGCGCAAGGTCCAACCGCCGCGACCTCTGCAATTTTATTATCTACGGGCTAAAGTTTGTTTTCCGGCAAAGCCCCGCGCCATGATGCGGGGCATACCCACTGCTTTTGCAGCTCCCTCGTTAAAGAAAAAGCTAGTTAGCGCATCGCAATGACGGCCCTCATATATGTAACTCCTGCGACGGCTGCAAAGGGAGTTGTGAACATGGCTGCGATGAGACCGATCACGCCACAAGACCTATATGATGCCCTGCGGGCAGCAGCAGCCGACTTGGATGCATATGGCAGCACGCTTGGAAGTGATGGAATTGTCGCGCTCGACGGACGCTTCGATCTGGTGGCTATGGCAGACTATCTTAACGGAACCGCCGAAGCAGACGCGGAGAGTAATATGCAAACGCCATAAACGCGATTGCCGACGCTCCTCCGGGCTCAATCATTCGCATGGCGGAACATTCGTTGGACAGTGCGCCGATCTATCGTGTTCGGCTCGAACCGAGCGTCAGATTGGTAACACCTGCCGCGAGATTCAGCCCGACTGATCTTTCGGTCGATAGCGGCTGGAGGACGATCGTGCGGCGGGATCCACCGATCAGCGCGTTGGCTCCAAAGCCCGGCCCAAATGCGATATTACCGCTGACACCCACATAGTTGCCGCGCAGTGTGCCGGAACCGATTCGCGAGTTCCTAGCAAAAACGGCCCACGAAAGGACTGCTCCGCTGGTCACTCCGAGGTCAAGGCCGACGCGCCTGATCCTCCCTTCATAACTATATTCCCGCCGGGGTTTTTCCGCCCGGAATACGCAACGCAAGTCCTGCGTCGAGCCGAAAACTTGCCCAACGCGCGGTGTACTGGCGCACAAAAGCCTGCCGACCCTGAATCTCTCCGCATGTGCGGGAAAAGCAACGATGCAAATCAAAGCAGACACGCAAATGGTCGCGAGACGCGGGCTCATTATCATCTAAATCTCATCTGGGTTTTTGCGTCGACTGGATGCGGCGCTCGTTTGACCGCTATTGCGAAACCAGAACGTGATGCCGAGGCCGATCAGAAAGATGGCCGCCAGCAGAAAGAAGAAAACAGATTGCTTCAGCCAGGATATCATTGGAACCGCGGTGCCCATCGCAAGACCGAGGAAGGCGGTCTGCAGCGACAGAAGGCTTACGCCCGCGAGGAATGTCCCCAGCGCAAGCAGCGTAAGGAGAACAAGACTGATTGCCGGCGTCGGTATAAATTGACGAACGCCCGACAGCAGTATGATGTTCATCGCAACCAGGACAGCAATCCAGTGTAGCGCCTGGGTCCAGACGAGTTGCCATCGCGCCTCTTTGCTGTCCACCTGCGACCACTTGTTGATGACGCTGGCGACTCCGATCGCGAGCGCCAAAAACTCCCAATATCCGACGAGGGGTTGGCGCGACGCGTTAGTATATGCGACCCCGGCGATAGACAGCACCAGCGCAACGATAAAAGGAAACTGCTCCCTAACGCAGCGGGTCACCGGCGACCGCGTCCCCGAGGGGTTCGTTCGATCGTCTCGTGTAGCTTCAATTTTGTCCATCGGTGCCTCACTGACGATTTGCGCGTCTTGCTTGATCTCTCCACCTAGAGGGAACCGAAGCCTAGATGCCGACACCCGTCTTGCCCATCAGGGATTTTCCCTAGGAAGCGTGGAATAAAATCAGCAGACCCGCACGACCTGCTGATCGGCCAGTCGGATGTCCGGCGATGAGCCGCGCACCGTGGCTTCGATGGCATAGAGAAGCGCAATCTGCCGGACCGCGTCTTCGGCGATCGGCGATCTGCTGTTGCGCGCCAGCTTGACGAAGCGCCGACGCAGATGACTCCAGCAATGCACGAGCGTCCAGGGGCCTTGCGGTCGCGCAACGCCGGTCAGCCGATCATAGCCCTCGTATGCGTCGCATTGCAGGAAGCGCCCGTTAAAGCCGTCCAGGAACTGCCTGGCGAAAGCGCCGCTGCGTCCGGACGCATATCGGAACAGCACGATCGGCGGACTTGGGCCGCTGTGGCCGCGGTCGTCGGAGACAATAGCCCAGAAGAAGCCTTTCTTCGTCTGGCCGCGCCCGGGAGCAAGCACCGGCGCCGTGGTCTCGTCCATGAACAGGCGATCCGCCGCCGCCAGTTGGCGGCGCATCCGATCCCCAACAGCCTGGAGATGGAAGCAGGCGCGGCCGGACCAGTTCCCCAGCGTCGCCCGGTCGAGCCGGATCCCTTGTCGCGCGTAGATCCCGGCCTGCCGGTAAAACGGCGTATGATCGCCGAACTTGGCGACGATCACTTGCGCAATGGCCGCTTCGGTCGGCAGTCCGCCAGGCACGACATGCTCCGGCGCGTGCGCCTGAACGACCGCGCCCGAGCAGCGGCGGCAAGCATATTTTGGACGACGCGTGACCAGCACGCGCCATTGCGCCGGGATCACGTCGAGACGCTCGCTGACGTCTTCGCCGATCTTCGTCATCGCGCCGCAGCCGCAGGGACACAGCGTGCTCGCAGGCTCGATGATCCGCTCCACCCGCGGCAAATGCGCAGGCAGGCAGCCCCGATTGCGATGACGGGCTTGATCTGATGCGCCGCGCGATCGGCCCTGGATAATCGCTGCCGCGTTCTCCTGCGCCGCGTCCAGGACGCCTTGCGCGATCTCGACGTCTTCGAGCGGCAAATGATATTGATCAGGCCGCAGCTTCTCGGACTTCGCGCCGAACTTCTCGCGGCGAAGTTCTCCGAGGATAACCTCCAGCCGGCGCCGCGCCTCTTCCGACGTTGCCAGCGCCGCCTGATGCTCGCCCAACGTCGCTTGCGTTTGCGCCAAAAGCGCCTTCAGGCGTTCGTTCTCGTCGCGCAGCGCCGCGGTGTTCATGCGCTATTTCCAGCACATCGCCGCCGTTCTCGCCATGCGCAAAGAGCGTCCCGAGTCACTCTGCCGCAGTTATCCCGCCGCTTGCGGACGCCGTGCTTCCTCCGGACGGACCAGCCTCCAGTCCAAACCTTCAAACAAGGCCGCAAACATCGCCGGCGATACGCCGCGAGCACTTCATCAAGGGCAAGACGATCAAGGAGATCGCACGCGACCTGAAGGTGTCGCGGAACACGGTCCGCAAGGTGTTGCGGTCTGGGGAGACCTCATTCGAGTACGAACGTGCGGTGCAGCCGCGGCCGAAGCTGGGGCGATGGGCCGCTGATCTCGACGGATTGCTGGCGTCGAACGCGGCGAAGTCCGCTCGCGAACAGCTGACGCTGATCCGGGTCTTCGAAGAGCTTCGCGGGCGCGGCTATGACGGCGGCTACGATGCTGTGCGACGTTACGCCAGACGGTGGAGCCAGGAGCGCGGACAATCGACGGCGGCGGCCTATGTCCCGCTGAGCTTTGCACCGGGAGAAGCCTACCAGTTCGACTGGAGCCATGAGGTTGTCCTGCTGCATGGCGTGACGGTGATCGTGAAGGTCGCTCATGTCCGGCTCTGTCACAGCCGGATGCTGTTCGCTCGCGCCTATCCACGCGAGACGCAGGAGATGGTGTTCGACGCCCACGACCGGGCCTTCGCTCTGTTCAAGGGCACCTGCGGCCGCGGCATCTACGACAATATGAAGACCGCGGTGGAGACGATCTTCGTCGGCAAAGGGCGTCTCTACAATCGCCGCTTCATGCAGATGTGCAGCCATTACCTGGTCGATCCGGTCGCCTGCACGCCGGCCTCGGGCTGGGAGAAGGGCCAGGTTGAGAACCAGGTTGGGCTGGTCCGGGAGCGCTTCTTCACGCCGCGGCTGCGGTTCAAAACCCTCGACGAGTTGAACGCCTGGCTGCTGGATAAGTGCATCGCCTACGCCAAGGTGCACCGTCATCCGGAACTGACCGAACAGACGATCTGGGAAGTGTTCGAAGCCGAGCGGCCGAAGCTCGTTCCCTATCCCGGCCAGCTCCGACGGACCGAGCGCTACCGCTAAATCTCGTCGATCAAAGGGGGCAAATTTGGACGCCGATACGGGGTCAAACTTCGGCGCCGATTGACACGCAGGACTCTTATCGGATGTTAGTCCAGATGCGGGCCTTCCTTTTTGTTTTCCAAGACTTCCCCTGTCTGCGCGTCCACGCCAACTTCTTGCGTCACCGTGCCGCGTTTAATATCGAAAGAATAGCGCAGGCCACTGGCGCCTTTTTCGTTCTCTAGCAGTTTGCTGAAAAAGCCAAAATTGACCGCTTCGATGATCCTCGGAACGCCTCATCGCGATGATGTGTATTCGGCGGCGCGTTGCACTCGTTGTCGTCCTGGCGACGACGCGGTTATGCCGTGACCAGTTTGGGAACGCGGATCAGGTTATAGGCGATCAAGTTGAGCATGAAGTCGGCGGCAACGCGGCAAATGCCACGATGTTTGGTCCTGCGCATCGTGCCGTGCTGCTTGCCCCAGCCGAAGATGCATTCGATCATCGCCCGGCGCGTCTGCGACATGCCATAGCCCTGATGGCGCGTGGTCCGTGCGTCGATAGCGCTCCGGCGGCGCCTGCCGGTCTTGCCCATGCCATTGTTCTGCGTCACATGCGGTGTGACGTCGATGGCGCGAAGATTGGCCACATGATCGGCCGTGTCATAAGCCTTGTCCGCACCGGCGGTAATGCGGCGACCCGCTTTCCTGCCTTCGGCCTCGAGCATTATCTCCGCGGCGCGGCGCTCGGCGGTGCCGCTCGCGTGCGTGACGATGCCGGCCACGGCCAGCCCATGCCGGTTCTCCATGGTGACGTGGCCCATGTAGCAGAGCCTGGCCTCGCGTCCGGCCGCCTTGCGGTAGAGCCGGCTGTCGGGATCGCTCGTGCTGACATGGGTGTCGTTCTTGCGCGTCTGACCGTGGAAGTTCGTGCCGTCGTCGCCATCGCGGCCATCCTTGGGACGAAAGCTCTTCTGTGACGCCCAGGCCTCGATCAACGTGCCGTCCACCGAGAAGTGCTCGTCCGAGAGCAGCGGCTCGACCTGAGGGTGTTTCAAAAGCCTGGTCATGAACTTCGTGAACACATCGCCGTTCTGCAGCCGCTCGCGGTTCTTCGTGAAGCTGGTCGGGTTCCAGACCGGATGGTCCGGCGACAGCCCCACGAACCAGCGATACAATAGATTGTAGTCCAACTGCTCCATCAATTGGCGCTCCGAGCGAATGCCGTAGAGCACCTGCAGAAGTAGCGCGCTGAGCAATTGCTCCGGCGCGATCGAGGGGCGCCCTTCACTTGAATAGAGCCTGGCAAAGCTACGGTTCAAC